>NZ_JASOMS010000001.1:0-345797 GCF_030216865.1 Pauljensenia sp. UMB6358
GCCGATTGGCTACGCTCCACTTCGTTATATCGTGGTCACATCAGGGGCCCGTTAGGGGAACGTAAGAGGCAAGGAAAGACAAATGATCCCAACTCAAACACCAGTGTTCTTGGACTGCGATACGGGAATCGATGATGCGCTGGCATTGGCCCTCTGTCTTGCCAACCCCAGCCTGAAGCTCGTCGGCGTTGGGTGCGTTTCTGGGAATACTGATGCCGAACAGGCAACGCGAAACACGCTTGATCTTCTTGCTTTAGCGGGACGATCGGGGATACCAGTCGCGACTGGTGCACACGACTTCCTTACCCACCCTTATGACGGGGGAGTGCCCCATATCCATGGGGAAAATGGCGTTGGCAACGTCGAACTTCCCGCGTCGACCCAAGCCGCTGATACGAGGAGTGCGGCCGAGCTTCTGATCGATCTCGCGAGCGAGTATACGGGTAGCCTCGTTGTTATTGCTGTCGGACCGCTGACGAACCTTGCGCACGCGATTGAATTGGAGCCGGCGTTGCCACAGCTCGTGAAAGAGCTTGTCATCATGGGTGGCGCACTACGCGTGCCCGGAAATGTTTCGCCTGTCGCAGAGGCCAATATCGCGAACGATCCCGAAGCGGCGCAGCGGGTCTTTGATGCCAAATGGCCGATTACCTTGGTTCCTCTTGATGTGACGATGCAATACCCGATGTTCGAAGAACATCGACGAGCGCTACTGGAACACTCGCACCCCTTCGTCAGCGCGCTCGGCGAGATCCTCAACCTGTACTTCGACTTCTACACGGACGTCTTCGGTCGGCGTTCATGCGCGCTCCACGATCCGATGACAGTGGCGCTCGCCAGCAGAATGTCGAGTGCCAAGCGGAGCGAACAGATGCGAGTCAGCGTCGATACCACCGATGGTGAAGGACGAGGCCAAACAATCGAACGCCTCGACCCGTCGGGCAACGTCCGCGCCGTATTCGAACTTGAAGACGAGCTTGCAGGGCGCTTGGTTCAACAGCTGGTGAGGTTTTACTGAGTGCCCGCCTTGAGGATGCTGGTTTCACGGTGGTGCCGTTTGGGCAAGGCTTCAAAGACATGTCCCCACCGTCGAAGGAACTCATGAAACTTGCCTTAGAGGGCAAGCTAACCCATGGCGGGCACCCAGTGCTGGCTTGGATGGTCGATAACATTCATGTGCGTACTGACCCAGCAGGAAACATCAAACCCGACAAACAAAAATCCGCCGAGAAGATCGATGGAGTCGTCGCTACCATCATGGCCTTAAATCGGGCAATAAGATGCGGCAACACCCCAGAGGCGAGCTCAGTTTATGATTTGCGGGGACTTTTGGTGCTATGAGGTGGCCAGGGAAGGATGCGGTTAACGCGGGTGGCATAGCGGGTGTATTCGTCACCGAATTTGTTTTCTAGCCAGCGCTCTTCGGTGTGTTTCATCAAGACGCTCAGGCCTACCCAATAAATCACTGGTAGGGCTAGCAGCCACCAGTTTGCTTGCACGAGCAAGAGACCGCAGTTCAACAGCAAAAAGGCTGCGTAAACGGGGTGGCGCACCCATGCGTAAATCCCACTGGTCATGAGCTTGCCGGTCTTGACACTTTGGACCATGTGAGAGCCAAAGACCGCCGCACACCACACAATTACGGCCTCCGCAATCACGAGCAGGCCTGCTGCAATCATGAGTATTCGTATCCACGCGTTAGCGATAGCGCCGTTTGATGCGAGACCTAAATAGCTGAGAATGCTCGCCGTGACCGTGAGCGCGAAAATAGCCGATACATAGATAGGCCCTACCCCTAGCACGGGAAGATGCGAAGTGCCGGCCGTGTTCATAGAGATATTTTCGCATATCCAGGAAGGAACTTATATGGGTCTAAAAACTGGCTACGTCCCAAAGCGTGCGAAGCTAAAAACCACCATATAACGCCGTTCTATTCGTTTCTATTTGGGCCGACATCTGCTGGGCGTCTGGTGACAGAACGTTTCGCGATGCAGATGACTGCTGTCTATGGCTACGTACGGATCTTGGCTGAGGCGATAGCCGGGCTACTGGAGTGGCCTAAGGATTAGGTCCACGTGGTTTAAGCGTTGACCGTGTTTTCTTGTCTCCATTGTTCCGCATATTGTCGTGGGCTGAGGTAGCCCAGCGAGGAATGCGGATGGAAGTCTTTGTAACGTCGTGACCGCAGATTTACGAGCGGGCGAGCGTGTTCCAGGTTCTCGATACTGTTGTCCTCTAACAGCTCGTCTCTCATCCGGTTGTGGAACGATTCAACGAACCCGTTATGCCATGGCTGACCGGGCGGGATAAACGCTTGGAATGTCCCATCCTCGGTTGCCCACTCTTGCAGTGCGTGAGAGATGAATTCGGGGCCGTTATCCATCCGGATCACCCTGGGACGTCCACCATGCTCGAGGCAGGCAAGGTCGAGCAGTTCAATCACCGAAGCAGCATCAAGCTTCCTAGCAACTATGAAAGCGACGTGTTCGCGGGTTTCAGACACTCCCAGATTATCCCGCAGACGATCCTCAACAAGCCTGACATCCCGCTCCCCAAAAACTTTTATATAGTTCCTTGGCATGCGAAATCCTCTCACAAAAACCTCGGAACAAAACCCGGGATGCTTCAACGCCGAATCCTTGCTGTGCGGGGGAGGGGGAACCTTGTGAGATACTAAAATATGACTATCGCTGAATGGATTGTGCTCGCGGTTCTCGTGCTAGTTGGATTTGCCATTTGGTGGCATTTCTCTCTGCGAAGGAGAATTGACAAGAGAATGCATGAAGCTCCGCCCGAAGAGCGTGAAGCTTTGATGAAAGTTCAACGAGATATTGATCGTGGCAAGGCGGCGCGCCAGGGATTCTTCTTCTAGGTACCGTAGACTGCGACTCGTCTACAAGGAATGTCTGATGACTGGGCTTGGCCAGGATCGCGCTAACCAGAGACCTGTGGCAGCCAAATTAGTTGATCCGTCTGTGTGAGTATTCGGTAGTCACGATAGGGCGCCCAACGCATGAACTTTGGGTTCGGACACGAGAGTTCTTCTCGGAGGTCTCTTGATACCCTAGTCTGCACTCTGTGGGGCTACTCGTTCGAGAACGAGATCCGGGTCAACGCCGGACGCACTCACTTCGATGAGTCTTTCACCACCCTCTCAGCACAATTGAATCGAGTAGTTCTTAGTGAGTGCTGGGATCTGTGAGGATCTGAGCCGTCGCCAATCCTGATTCCCTCAACTCCCGTGATTTGTTGAGCTTACGAACAATTTGTTCGGGCGTGTGCTTACTGAACTTTTTCACCATTGCTCCATTCTCCCCACCTAGTGGCGGGACATCAATGGACAACACTCAAGTCACCTGGACCCAAAAACCAAGGACACTCCACTACCACTGCACGTATACCGTTACAAGGACGGTGGCGACAAGGAAAAGCCCTCGAACACCCCTTATACCGGCTGTTGCATGATGAAACTAACCCCGAGATGACGAGCTTCGGGTTTCGAGAAACGGCAACAAGATCGCCGTGTTGGAGGAGGGCATGAAGTACTCGCCCGTGGAGGCAAGCGTTGCTACGAAGACTGAGCCTCACTCGATCCCCAATAGGTAGTGCAGAGTTGCCAGCGGTGACTCCGCACTACCTATAGCTGCGGCAACTGAGGTTGTTTGCGTTCCACAACGCCAAACCGTCCCGCACCTACGCCAACACAACTACGCCATACCAGCACGCAACTGACCGGTCTTTGGATCCACACCGAAACCCCAGCGCCCAGAACCAGCCTGCCCATTCCCAGGAACGCGCAACATCCCCTGCTGTTCAGCCTCAGCGACCAGCGTCCCATTACGCGTAAACACCTGATAACGAACCAACGTACGCGACGAATTCACATTTGAACACGTCCCATCGAACAACAACCATTCATTAATATCCACATCGCGGTGGAACCACATCGCATGATCCAACGACGCAGCCGACATGCCAGGAGTCATCCAAGACAACCCCAACGCACGCATCGCAGGCTCCAACATCACCTGATCAATCACATACGCCAACAAAGCGCGATGAACATGCTGGCTCGCCTCAGCAGGCACCTCGGCACGAGGCTTCATCCATAACTGCTGGCGACTGGCCAACGACTCATCCGACTTCGTATACAGCGACTGCTGAACATGGCGCACATCAAATGCCGTTGTTTTCCCCAAAAAACGCCCAACCGGATGATCCATCGCCCGAAAAATCTCCAAAGCGCTCGAAAGCTCTTCCGGCGGTGTCACGGCAGGGGAGTCAGACGTGAAAGCCAAGCCAGCCTCGTTCTTTTCGTACGACGCCTGCAACGCCAGAATCTCTTTCTCACCCTGGCGACACACAACCCGACGCGAAGAAAACGAACGCCCATCGCGAAGACGTTGAACCTCAAGCTCAAACGGTATTGACGGGTCGCCACCACGCATGAAATACGTGTGGAATGAATGAGGAAGACGCCCCTCATCCATCGTCGCAGCGGCAGCAACCAACGCCTGCGCCACAACCTGGCCACCATAAACACGCCTCACCTGAGGCAACGAATGGCCAACAAAACGATCGTGACCAGACTCCTCCAAAGCCAAAATCCTTAATACAGAAGCAACAGGCTCAGTAGAAATCAGCGGAACATCAATGGGATGAGTCATGTATCTATTTTCACCTGAAACTTCGCGCACGCCACCGCACAATCCACCTACCCTAGGCGCAGAAAGCCGCCTACTGTCAACACTAGACAACGTAGAAAAGCTGCAAAAAACAGCCAAAAAACACTAGCCTGACCGTGTTTAGTGATTGCGATCATACGTTTAAAGGGCTACCATGTGATGCGGATCGCAACAGGACTATGCCTTGGAAGGAAGGAGCGGGATGGAATCGGCTCTCGCGTTGGTTGACGCCCTCGGTGGATCTTCCAACATCATCGACATCGAACCGTGCTCCCTCCGCATCCGAGTCGAAGTAGGCAACCAAGCAAACGTCAACGAAGACGCACTCCGCATGCCGTTCGTCCTAGCAGTCGTCCGATCCGGTAACATCGTCCAAATCATCGCAGGCACAGAATCTGACGACATCGCAGAAAAAATGGCAACTGTTGTCAAAAGGGACACTGCCAACGAAGCGTAACTAGAGTCGCGTCCACTTTGCCGGCCAACGGTTCCCAAGGGCAAGACTGACGCATAGACTTGGCTGTACGCCCGCAACCAAAGGAGTCACACGTGGACTGGAGTGCGCCAGCAGCGTCCGATATTGACACGCTACGAGCCCTCGCCGACAAAAACGGTGTCGCAACCTTCTTCTGGGACTGGTACGGACAACAAAAATTCGTTTCAGCTGACTCTCTGCTCGCTGTCCTCAAAGCACTCGGCGTCAACGTTGACGCCGACTCAACGGTCGGAGATATCCACCACGCGCTGACGGAAACAGAAGACCGATTCTGGCTTGCCACACTGCCACCAACGATCGTGGCACGCCAAGGACAACACCGTGATTTCCCCGTCCACGTCCCCCACGGCAACTGGGTGCACGTCACCTGGATCAGCGAAGACGGAACATCCGGCGACTGCACGCAACTCGACCGCTACATCGCCCCGCGCCAAATCGGTGACGCGCTGATCGGCCGCGCAACTTTCGAAACACCCGACCACCTGGCACCGGGCTGGCACCGGATCGTCGCAACGCTTGAAGGCGGAGAAGTCCACTCCGCAACCTTGCTTGTAGCGCCCAACCACATTGACAATGGCCCGCTCGCTGACGCCAAGCGACGCTGGGGCGTATCTGCACAGCTGTACTCAACGCGTTCGGCACGCTCGTGGGGATTGGGTGACGCTGAAGACCTTGCCGATCTCGCGTCAGTATGCGCCGACAGGGGAGCAGACTTCCTGCTCATCAACCCCATCCATGCGTCCAGCCCGATCACGCCGATGGAAAACTCACCGTACCTACCGGTTTCGCGCCGTTGGCTGAACCCCATCTACATCCGCCCCGAAGCAATCGACGAATTCGCCGACGCATCACCTGACGTTCGTCGATCCATCGAAGAACTCCGCCTAGCCACGAACGCTACCGATACCGCGGATGCGCTGGTCGACCGAGATCGCACGTGGGAAACCAAACGTAAAGCTCTCGAACTGATCTACCAGATTCCACGCTCGTACCACCGAACCTCGCAATTCACCCACTTCGTCGAAGAAGGTGGACGCGATCTGGCGAACTTCGCACTCTGGAGTGCCCTGGCAGAAGCAAACGAATCCTGCATCCTGCCCGACGAGATCGCATCCTCAACATCACCGTCCGCTGACCGTGCCCGCCTTGAACTGGCAGACCGCATCGAATTCTGGGAATGGTGCCAGTGGATCGTCTCCCAGCAGATGCAAGACGCGCAACGCGTCGCAACCGACGTCGGTATGGACATCGGCATCATGGCTGACCTTGCCGTCGGTGTTCACTCACACGGATCCGAAACCTGGTCCAACCGCCACGTGTTCGCCCAAGGTATGACTGTTGGTGCTCCGCCAGACATGTACTCCCAGCAGGGACAGGACTGGTCGGAACCGCCATGGTCGCCACGAGCCCTGGCACAGGCCGGCTACAAGCCGATCCGCGACATGGTCCGCGCAGCCCTCGCCAACGCGGGAGCCATCCGTATCGACCACATCCTCGGCCTCTTTCGCCTCTGGTGGATCCCAGCGGGCATGGGTGCCGGAAACGGCACCTACGTGTACTACGATCACGAGGCCATGGTCGGAACCGTGCTCCTAGAAGCGCAACGCGCCGGAGCAGTTGTCATTGGTGAAGACCTCGGAACCGTTGAACCGTGGGTCCGCGACTACCTGAGTTCGCGAGGCATCCTAGGGACCTCGATCCTCTGGTTCGAGAAGGATGGTGGCGGATGGCCACTTCACCCCGGCTCGTATCGCACCGCGTGCCTTGCCGCAGTGAACACGCACGACCTGCCACCGACTGCCGGATACTTGGCTGGTGTGCAGACCACTTTGCGTGACGAGCTTGGTCTGCTGGTCGAGGATGTCGAATCCGTGCGAGCCGCTGATCGTCTTGAACGTGAACAGGTGTTGGCTCGACTTCGTGAATACGGGTTGCTTGAATCCGCATCCCCGTCAGAGCGTGAGATCGTTGAAGCCTTGCATGCGTATGTTGCGCAGACCTCATCTCAGCTGGTCGTGGCATCGTTGGTGGATGCGGTGGGGGACAGGCGCCCGCAGAATCTTCCCGGCACTGACAAGGAATATCCGAACTGGCGTGTTCCGCTCTGTGATGCTGACGGTGTTGAGGTTTACATTGACGACCTTCCGGCCAATGAGCGTTTGAACTCCCTGTTCACCGTTCTTACGGCATCGGTGCGCGCTCGAAAGTAGGGGACTGGTTGGGTTTTCGCTGGCTGGTTTTGAGAGAGTGACCGGTTTGCGTGCACGGGCTACACCTGATGCGACGGTTTAGTGTCTGAGGGCGTGGTTGTGTCGCGTGAGGTGTAGGTGGTGCCACCGGAAAAGTGCTAGAGCTCCCAGCAGTCGGCGATTGCAATCCCGGCTCGAACGAAAGTCCCCGGCTTGACCAGCAATTTCATGGACACATCGGGGCGCAGAGCGATGACGGGAACAATCACGGCAAGGCCAGCACGGCGCGCAATGCTACGGTCCCACGTGATTAAAGGTGAGCCGGCTTTCACCGCATCGCCCTTAGAAGCGTGGACGGTGAACCCTTCACCCTTCAAGTTCACTGTATCGATACCAAGGTGAACCAAGATTCCTGTGCCCGACCGATGCTTGATCGCAAAAGCGTGCGGGTGAAGCGAATGAACTGTCCCCGAAATTGGAGCGTTCGCGATAGAGAGCGAGTCAGCACTCGCGCCAGCATCGCTCGTGCTCGCACCCACGTCAGCAACATCAATGGTTGCACCCGCGCCTTCGCTCTCGGGCACAATAGCGAAACCAGGCCCAATAATCTCTTGAGAAAACACAGGATCCGGCACGGCGGAAAGAGCTTCGACCGTGCCGGAAAGTGGTGCGTAGATCGTGAACGTCATGGAAGTAGATGCGTGATCTTCAACGAATGAGGTGCGCGGTCACCGCGTGGTGCGGGTTCGCGCCAAAGAAGGAACGAACTGTGCGCAGTGAACCGCAATCATTGTTGCGATGATGCCAGCTTCGATAATCGCGTGGGTCACTTGAGCTTTTCGATTTCCTCGACGATGGTTTCGGTTTCGGGGCCCATGACGACCTGCACCGAGTTTGCGACGGTGACAACACCGAATGCGCCCGCGTCAGAGAGGGCTTTTTCGTCGATCTTGTCTTCATCCGTGACCTCTGCGCGGATACGAGTGATGCACGCTTCGATCGTCTTAATGTTGTCCCAGCCACCGAGGGCTGAAAGGATGTCTGCTGCCTGACTCATGTGGGCCTCCTCAAAACACCGCAAATAGGGCATATGTCACATT
This sequence comes from Pauljensenia sp. UMB6358, assembly GCF_030216865.1. Taxonomy (NCBI): domain Bacteria; kingdom Bacillati; phylum Actinomycetota; class Actinomycetes; order Actinomycetales; family Actinomycetaceae; genus Pauljensenia; species Pauljensenia sp. UMB6358. Next base: position 8,471 of record NZ_JASOMS010000001.1, read on the forward strand.
TAGTTTAGTTTAGCGTGCTTTGGATGAATGTGCCCTGTTCATCGCGCATTAAGTGGGGAAAATGCTCACGTGGTGAGCGCGGCTTCGTCCCTTGGGTGAGATGCAGAAAGGACGAGGTCGCGACCACTAGATCAGCGCCAACTTTTCGAAGGCGCGGGCCAAACCGTCTTCTTCCAAGGTGGCGGTTTCGAACGTTGCGGCTGCGACGATTACGGGGTCGGCTCCGCCCATTGCGACTGACCTTCCAGCCACCTGCAGTGCTTCAAGGTCATTCATGGAATCGCCGATGGCGATGGTGTGAGCGATGTCGAAACCAAGATGGCGAGCAGCCAGCTGAATGCCAGTGCCCTTCGAGATTCCCTTTGGAGTCACCTCAAAAACCAGAGTGTTACCTGCGGGAATAGAGCCGGGGATGACGTCCATCGAGTCGGGGATAAGGGAGCGAACCTGCTGGTAGGTCGTGTTACCTGCTGGGATGTACGCCGTGCACTTCGCTGATGACTTCGGAAGACCCTCGCCAAGATAGGGGGCGATGGACTCGGCGTAGGGAGCCCAATCCTGGGGCTTCATTCCGGCGGTTTCAAGGAACATCTCCATGAATCCCTCGGAGGGGTGCATGGCGTCCGACCCCTGCCAGATCCACATTCCGTCAAGCTGACGCCACACATCGGTGATCGGTTCGATCAGCGCGGGGTCAACGCGTTCGTCCAGCAGGACTTCCTGGCCGACGCGCACGTAGCTTCCCGCTCCCGCAACGCACCCTGAAAAACCGAAATCCCACAGGTAGGGGTAGATTTCCGGGATCGAACGACCCGTGCACATGAACAGGGTGTGGCCGCCTTCGACGGCTTGCTCGCACGCTTGACGGGCGGATTCGGGGACCGTTTGGTCTTTGCCGATCAGGGTTCCGTCAAGGTCAAGGAAGATTAACTGGGCTGAAGAGGAAGCAGACGTCATGGTCCTTAGGATATCCGGTCGCTCAGACGCGATGCTCGAACGACCGTGTGAAGTAAGAGTGCAGGAGGGCTAGGAAGCTAGACCAACGCGACCACGCTTGGCATGCAAGCGCGCGATGGTCACAATCAGGCGCTGTAACGGAACATCAATTCCGGCAGCGTCAGCTTTCGCCACAAGAGCTCCGTTCAGGTACTCCAGTTCTGACAGTTTTCCTGCAATCAGGTCGCGTTGCATCGACGAGGTCGAGGCTTCCGGGTAGCTATCCAGCTCGCCGACGATCTTTTCGCAGTCCTCGTTGGTCAAATCAACGCCGCTGGCGCGCGCGACCGACTGGACCTCTTTCACGGACTTTGTCCAGAGAGCGTGGGTTTCGTCGAAGGAGCGTATTTCGCCGACGGTCGCGTTTGCCAGAACGTTCACGCCACCCATGGTGCAGATGACCGCGTACTTGTACCAGAGGTCGTGTGCGATCGTGGGGGACATGTGCGCATCAACGCCGTTGGCAAGCAGTGCGTCCTTGAATTCTTCGAGGATCGGGTACGTTCCGTCCAAGCCAATTGGTGCACTGCCGATGAGCATCTTTGGTCGGGCGCCGATCTGACGGACCTCGCCCGGGCCGTCGATGAAGGCAACGATGAAGGTGACGCACGGTAGTGCGTGCTCTGCTCCGAAGCGTTTTGCCACCATGTCGGGCGCAACGACACCGTTCTGGAAGGTCAGGACCAGCGTGTCCGGGCCGATCATCTGCTGGCAGTTTTCCAGCGGTTCTTCGAAGTGAGTGAGCTTGACGGTGATCATCACCAGGTCGCAGACGCCTACGCCCGTGCCGTCGGTGGTCACCGATGCGGGGTGGTAGGTGCGCGAACTGGATTCGGTGTGCACGATCAAGCCCCTGTCGCTGATTGCTGCGACGTGACGGGGAGTGGTGACGATATGAACCTCGGCGCCCGCATCCATGAGAGCACCTGCGTGGTAGCCGCCCACGCCGCCGGAACCAATAATTGCGATCTTCATGCTTCGATAGTGGCACGTTTGCGGGTGCGCGTCACCGGTTTGCGAAAAATTCTCAACTGTTAACACTCGGCAATGGTGATTTATGTACGAGGCCACGCATCTCTTCCCAGGCACCTGCGTCTGATAGGGGGCGCGATATGCGTAACGCTTCAACGACTATGCTTAATGCATACCCGCCTGACATCGATCAAGGAAAGCTCATGTCCGCCCAGCCGTTGCTGTCTGTCATCGTTCCCTCGTACAACTCGCAGGACTATCTGGATCGGGCGCTTGCGACCCTCGTTGACTACAACGATGAAGTGGAAGTATTGATCGTCAACGACGGCTCAAAAGACAACACCGGTGCGCTTGCTGATCGGTGGGCTTCAAAGTATCCGACCTGCGTGCGGGCTATCCACCAGGAAAATAAAGGCCATGGTGGCGCAGTCAATGCCGGTTTGAAAGTTGCCACGGGCACACACGTTCGCGTCGTCGATTCTGACGACTGGGTTGATCGCGCGGCAATGAACAAGGTGCTTGACGTTCTTCGTGAAGAACGTGCGAACGGGCGTGAACTGGATCTTCTGGTCACTAACTACGTCTACGAAAAGCAGGGCAAAGCGCACAAGCTGATTGTCCGCTACCGCAACGTCCTGCCACAGGGACGCACAATTGGCTGGGAAGACGTTCGTAAGTGCCGTTACACGCAGTACCTGATGATGCACTCGCTGACCATGCGCACCGAACTTGTCCGTCAGTCCGGTCTGGTCATGCCCGAGCACACGTTTTACGTTGACTTCATTTACTCCCACACGCCGTTCCCGCTGATTCGCACGATCCGCTACCTTGACGTCGACCTGTACCGCTACTTCATTGGTCGCGACGACCAGTCGGTCAACGAGCCCGTGATGATTTCGCGCTTGGATCAACTGATGCGCGTCAATCGTGAGATGGTGAAGGCTATTCCGGACCCGGACACGGTTCCGGCCAACCTCTATAACTACATGATCCACTACCTGCGCATTAACTGCGTGGTCTGCACAATCATGGCTGTTCTGTCGGGAACTGACGAGCACCTGGCGATGAAAGACCAGCTGTGGAAGGACCTTGAAGACGTAAATCCCGTCGCGGCCAAACGTGTTGAGTCCGATCTTCTGGGGCGAGCGATTCGCATGAAGAATGAATGGGTTCTGCGAAAAGGCTATGGGATTGTCCGAGCGCTCATTGGCTTTAACTGACCGGGCTTGCCCGTTCTGGTCGTTCTTTGTGCTCTGACAACGTGCTGTTGGCCGGAAGACTGCGTTCTTGCCACTAAACTGGGGGGAATCTGCATTGTGGGCGTGCGCGGTTGACACACGTGCTCTTGCCTGTGTGAAAGGACCGGTTGTATGGATCTTGTCGTTGTTGGCTCCGGATTCTTCGGACTCACGCTTGCGCGTCAGGCAGCCGAACTTCGCGGTATGAACGTGACTGTCGTCGAACGCCGTGAGCACATCGGTGGCAACGCATGGTCATCAGTTGATCCTGAAACTGGTGTTGAAGTGCACCGATACGGGACGCACCTGTTTCACACGTCAAATGAACGCGTCTGGGATTACGTCAATCGCTTTACGGCGTTCAACGATTACCAGCATCGCGTCTACACAAACCATCAGGGCGTTGTTTACCCGATGCCGATCAACCTAGGGACGATCAATCAGTTCTTCAATGCGGCCTACGGGCCAGACGCTGCTCGAGCGCTTGTGGAAGAGCAGGCGTCAGAGCTCGGTGGTAAAACTCCTGAGAATCTGGAAGAAAAGGCGATCAGCCTGATCGGTCGCCCGCTCTATGAGGCGTTTATTAGGGGATACACCGCGAAGCAGTGGCAGATGGATCCGAAGGATCTGGATCCTGCAATCATTTCGCGTCTTCCCGTTCGTTTTACCTACGACAACCACTATTTCCGCGACACCTACGAGGGGCTTCCCGTCGACGGCTACGGAGCATGGCTGACCCGGCTGGCTGATCATCCACGCATCACAGTGAAGACAAACACCGATTTCTTCGATGATTCACACGAATTCTCCAAAGAGCGCACGGTTGGTCAAACCGGTGTTGTGTACACGGGTGCAATTGATCGCTACTTCAATTACCAGGCAGGCGAGCTGAAGTGGCGAACCCTTGATTTTGAGACCGAAGTCGTCAATACCGCTGACTACCAGGGGTGTTCGGTGATGAATTACGCCGATGAAACCGTTGCCTACACGCGCATCCACGAGTTTGCTCACCTGCATCCTGAACGTGACCGGACGGGTGCGACGAACACAGTGATTATGCGCGAGTTCTCGCGCTTCGCCACTATTGATGACGAGCCGTACTACCCGGTTTCAGCGCCGACCGACAGGCAGACTCTGGCTACCTACCGCGAGCTTGCGACGCAGGAGGACAAGGTTCTGTTTGGCGGGCGACTTGGCTCGTATCAGTACCTCGATATGCATATGGCGATTGCGTCGGCTTTGACCCGTTTTGATGAGGTTGTTTCGCGCTGGTAAGGCGTGTACGCCAAGTCCGACTTCAGCCCTGAGGCGAAGGCGACGAAGATCCTGTCAAACGTTTAAGCGACCAATGTGCGCCTAGGTGTCTATCTGGTGGACATTTTGCCGGCACTTTATGCGTGGCCGTTACATTGAATGGAAATCCTGTCTATAGGGAGTACCCATGTCAACTCAAACACCTACGGCCGAGCAGCCGGAACGCAAGGATACCTGGACCGGTCAGACCGGCTTCCTCCTTGCCGCGATCGGCTCCGCAATCGGTCTGGGAAATATCTGGCGTTTCCCCGGTGTCGCCTACGCAAATGGCGGTGGCGCCTTCCTTGTTCCTTACCTTGTCGCGCTGATCGCAGTCGGTATTCCGATGCTGTGGCTCGACTACTCGCTTGGCCACAAGTTCCGTGGTTCACCGCCGTGGGCGCTGCGTCGCTTGAAAGCCGGTGGCGAGTTTATCGGCTGGTTCCAGGTTCTGGTTTGCTTCGTGATTATGGTGTACTACGGTGCCGTGATCGCATGGGGCGTTCAGTACATGATCTACTCGGTGAACCAATCGTGGGGCGATGATCCTCAGGGGTTCTTCCTGAATGACTTCCTGCAGACCGTTGATGGTGAAACCTTCTCATGGAGCCCCGTTGCAGCCATCATGATCCCGCTGGCACTCGTGTGGATGTTCGTCCTTCTGATCATCGGCCGTGGCCTGTCCAAGGGCGTTGAAGCAGCAAACAAGGTCTTCCTTCCGTTGCTGGTTGTCCTGTTCCTGGTCATGGTTTTTCGCGCAATCTTCCTCAATGGCGCGATCGATGGTCTGAACGCATTCTTCACTCCGCAGTGGGGACAGTTGTCCGACCCGCACGTGTGGCTCGCAGCCTTCTCACAGGTCTTCTACTCGCTGTCCGTGGGCTTCGGCATCATGTTGACGTATGCGTCCTACCTGAAGCCGAAGACGAACCTGACCGGCACCGCTCTGGTCGCAGGTTTCGCGAACTCCTCGTTCGAAATCCTCGCCGGTATCGGCGTCTTCTCTGCTCTTGGTTTCATGGCAGCATCGCAGGGTGTGGGCGTGAATGAACTGGAAGGCCTGACTGGCCCGATCTTGTCCTTCGTGACCTTCCCGCAGATCGTTTCGATGATGCCCGGTGGTTCGTTGTTCGGCGTCTTGTTCTTCGCTTCCTTGGTGCTTGCCGGTATTACCTCGCTACTGTCGCTCCTTCAGGTTGTATCCGGCGGTCTGCAGGATAAGTTCGGTTTCTCGCCGGTTAAGGCCTCCATGGTCCTCGGCGTTCCCGCAATGATTATCTCCCTGTCTCTGTTCGGTACCCGCTCGGGTCTGAACAACCTGGATATCGTCGATACCTTCATCAACAACATCGGCGTCGTGTCGACCGCTGTTTCGATGGCAATCTTGGTAGCGCTCTTCGCTCCGCGTTTGAAGGGCCTGCGCACACATCTGAACTCAGTGTCCAGCGTCAAGGTGCCGAAGGCTTGGGAAGCGCTGGTCGGCGTCATTATCCCCGCAGTGCTGATCTTCATGCTCTTCTCTGCGATCGTCGGCTACATCCAGGAAGGCTACGGTGGCTACAAGACCAGCTTCGTCCTGATCTTTGGTTGGGGCTCGGTTGCGTTCGCGATCATCGTGTCTGTAATCCTGACGCTTTTGCCCTGGAGTCATCACAGCGTCGATGCAGCTACGGTTGCTCACCTTGTTGAAGAAGACGAAGACGCTTTGGTTAATGCGACCGTTTCCGGCGCCGAAACCGCTGAGGTAACCCGTGAAGGAGGTGCATCGTGAGCGCAGCTGCAACCGTCATGTTCCTTGTGACGATCCTTCTTGTGTGGGGTGGCCTTGTTGCCTCCGTCGTGCTTCTCCGCACCCTTTCAGTTCCCGGGGACGAGGCCGAGGCTCCAGCTCAGTCGCTAGACCCGAAGGGCTCGACAACAAGCGAATGATGAAGCCGTGGAAGTGCCTTGCGTGGCGTTTGGCTTGATCGACGGCGGTGGCCGGTGATGACTGTTCATCACCGGCCACCGCCTTTATTGCATTCCACCCGAGTTTTGGATTAATACCCAAGGGGGGCTGATGCCCGAATTGTGTGTCTTTTTCCGGGCGTGTCGGGGTGCTTGAGTGGCCTGCCCAGCCTGTGCGGATATCTAGGGAGCCGTCTTGGTATGTGGGGGTGTAGTCGATGGCGTTGTCGTATTGGCCAGTCCTGGGGAGTTATCCACAAAAGTGATGAAGGGGCACTTATCCACAGAAGCGAGGGAATGAAGATGCGCCCTCAGCCGGTTCGGCGTTCAGTAAAAGCAGTCGTTTTCAACGAAGAAAGGATTGCATGATGACGCTGAATACTCTTCAACCAATGTCGGGCTATGAGGGACTGTACGGTCCACGCCATTGGGTTCACGAAACGGGGCTCTATGAACTGTTATCGCCCTATATGTGTCTTCCCGCTTTGAGCGATGATTTTGCACGTTTTGACATGATCGGATCCCACGTTGCTGGTGAGCTTCTGTCCCTGCTTCCCAAAGCAAACCTGGAAGAATCACAAAACTCCGGACCACAGGTGTGTGACCTATTGAAAGCGTGCGCGAACAATCGGGGAGTCTATTTGAGCGGATACGTTGTGTGTGCACCTCGTTTTGACGAACGGATCAGCATTGATGGAATCTATCTTCCTTCCACACCCGACTGCTCTGCGCAGGCTCCATATGCACGTTCGTTGGCGTTATGTTGGCCGATTCTTCGTGAAAAATACGGGCTGACCAGCGCTCAAGGGGATCCTGATGAATTTCTCTTAGTCCCCACCGATTTTCAATCACGAAATGGGTGGTGGATATGGTGGGACTGAAACACATAGGCTTAAGGCATGATCCGTCAGACGTACTCGTGGTTGTTTAAAACGTTCATTTATCGCATCGATCCTGAGATGGCTCATCATTTGGGTATTACTGCCATTGAACATGCAGGAAAGTGTGCACTTACTCGCGGTTTAATGCGAGCGACGATCGGTCACTTTGACGATATCGATGTTGATTCGCTTCCAGAGCGACGCAAGGTTTACATTGGCAGGCGTCTTGTACGTCACCGCCTGGGTCTTGCAGCAGGAATGGACAAAGATGCGTGTGCGGTTCTTGGACTGACTGCTTTGGGCTTCGGATTCGTCGAGGTCGGTACGATCACCCCGAAGGGCCAACCTGGCAATGAGGGACCTCGCTTGTGGCGTCTGATGGAATCTCAGGGTCTTCGTAATCGCATGGGATTCAACAACGAAGGTGCCGATGCTGCGGGTGAGCGCTTGAAGAAACTGCGTTCAACAAAAGCGGGTCGCAACGCGATTGTTGGTGCCAATATTGGGAAAAACAAGGTAACTCCCGCCGAAGAGGCCCCGGCAGATTACGAATACTGCGCTCGCAAGCTTTCACCGTGGGTTGATTTTGTGATCGTCAATGTGTCTTCTCCGAACACTCCGGGGCTTCGCGATCTTCAATCCGTTGATTCGCTTCGTCTGATCCTGCAGGCAGCCCGAAAAGGTTGCGAGGAAGCCACGGACCGTCCGATTCCTCTGTTCGTCAAGATTGCTCCCGATCTGGCTGATGAAGATATCGTCGACATCTGTGCGCTCACGCGCGAACTGGGTGTGGCTGGTGTAGTCGCCACGAACACGACCATCAACCACGATCTGGGTGATGGTGGTGTATCCGGAGCTCCATTGCGTGAGCGTGCCCTGGACGTTGTACGCCTTGTTGCCTCGAACCTCGATGATGAGCAGATCCTGATCGGAGCCGGCGGAATCTTCACTTCGAACGATGCGCGCGCCATGCTGAGTGCAGGTGCCGATCTTGTCGAAGCCTTCACCGCGTTCATCTACGAGGGGCCATCATGGCCGGGTGAAGTGAACAGGGAATTGGCGAAGGTGCGTCCGTGATTATTCCTCTTCAATCGGCTGATCTTGACCAAGATCCTCGTCTGGCCGATTACACGAAGCTGAAAGACGTCAAGCTTCGTGCCGCTCTTGAACCCGAACGCGGACTCTACATGGCAGAGTCAACGAACGTGATTATGCGTGCCCTAGAAATCGGTCATCATCCGCGGTCATTCCTTATGGCTGAAAAATGGATGAGTGATCTTGCTCCGCTGATCGAGAAGGCAACGGGGTCGCCCGACGGGGCAGACATCCCGATTTTCATGGCGGACGAGGCTCTTTTAGAAACCATCACCGGTTTTCATCTGCATCGAGGCGCATTGGCAGCGATGCAACGCCCGGTCTTGGAGTCAGTCAGTGATCTTTTGAAAACTGCCCGTAACGGTGAGCCAGCACGTCGCATCGTCATTCTTGAAGACCTCGTTGATCACACGAATGTCGGTGCAGCTTTCCGGTCCGCGGCCGCTCTTGGCGTCGATGCCGTTCTGGTGACGCCCAGTTGCGCTGACCCGCTCTATCGGCGATCGGTTCGAGTCTCAATGGGCACGGTCTTTCAAGTGCCGTGGACTCGCATGGAAAAGTGGCCCGCAATGGATGAACTGCACGATGCTGGCTTCCACGTTGCAGCACTCGCACTGTCTGACGACTCAGTCAGCTTGGACGAGTTTGTTGAATCCGATGCCTGCACCGTGCCAGACGCCAAGATCGCGATGGTCATGGGAACAGAAGGCGACGGATTGAAACCGCGCACTATCGCGAACGCCGACACCGTTGTGCGTATTCCAATGGCTGGGGGAGTCGACTCGCTGAACGTCGCAGCAGCCTCCGCAGTCGTATTCTGGGCAACTCGCCATGTCGGCCAGGTGGCCTCGTAAAACACGAACGAGGAACCACCATACGCAATCGGCGAAGTGGCAGAAGCGATACTAAAAAGTCGAGGCCAGCGGGCGTGACCTCGACTTTTAAGCGGAAGTAACCGGGTTACTTGATCTTCTTTTTACCCGGGAATTCACCACGCGCAACCTGCGGACGAGGGCTACGCCAACGGCGAGCCATGATCATGCGCGAGAAGCAGTAGTACCACGAACGCGCTGCAATCTGATCGTTCGGGTAGCGCTCGCCGATGCGACGCTTCAGCGTGCGCCACACAACAACGCCTTCGATGATTGAGATCAGGAATAGGCCGTAGAGCGCGACAGTCACCGAGATCATCATGATGCTTGTGACGTTAGCTGGAAGCGAACGGATCAGGGAAACCCCCATCATCGCGATCAGGAAGATCACCATCACGGGAAGAAGGAACTCAGAGAACGACCAGCGTGCATCGACGTAATCGCGGATGAAACGACGCACGCGACCCTTGTCTCGGACGGGCAGGTAGCGTTCGTCGCCGGTCTCCAATGCCATCTGCTCACGCTTGAACTGCGCATCGCGCTGGGCACGTGCCTGACGCTTTGCTTCCTTACGATCAGCGGGAACCAGCGGGTGAGAATTACGCGCCTGAGCGTCCTTCCTCTTCGGAGTGGGACGTCCCTTCTTGCCGGTCGTTTCGTTCTGCTTTTCGGCTTCGGACACCTGTAATCCCCTTTGAATGCCAGTGATGGGTGCATGAAATACGTACACAGGCTAACTGATGAAAGCGCCAAAGGCTCATTTCGTCCAGTAATGTAAGAGTCATGTCTGAAACATCTGCACTCGCGCCGTCGCGAGATGAACTCAATTCTTTGCTCGATTCCTCCTTCGATTCTTTCCTTGATGAATTGAAGACTTTGGTTGCAATTCCTTCGGTTTCTTCCGATCCTGCGCACCAGGAAGACCTGACTCGTAGCGCCGCACACGTGTGTGAGCGCTTCGCATCGCTTGGTTTTGACGCCGAGGTTCTTCGCGTCACCACGCCCGAAGGCGTGGAAGGTAAGCCCGCCATCGTGGCGACCAGCCCGAAGGTTGAGGGCGCACCGACGGTTCTGCTTTACGCCCACCACGATGTTCAGCCGACCGGCGATGTGTCCCGCTGGGCATCTGACCCGTTTGTTGCCGAGGTTCGCGGGGATCGCATCTACGGTCGAGGCACCTCGGATGACGGTGCCGGCGTCATCGTTCACTTCGGTGCGATGTCGCTGTTGAAGGATCGCCTGCCGGTGAATGTTGTTGTCTTTATCGAAGGCGAAGAAGAAATCGGTTCCCCGTCGTTTACGACCTTCCTTGAAACCCACAAGGACAAGCTGAAGGCTGACGTCATCGTCGTCGCCGACTCCGATAACTGGAAGGTCGGCGAGCCCGCCGTCACCTCGACCCTGCGTGGCAACTCCGTGTGCACCGTCGACCTGACTGTCGCTGACCACGCGGTTCACTCCGGTATGTTCGGTGGCCCGATGCTGGACTCGGTGACCTGCGCTGCCATGCTTATCTCGTCCCTGTACGACGAGAAGGGCGATCTGGTTGTCGAGGGTCTTGGTGGCTCCGATAAGGCTGACGTGGATTGGCCAGAAGATGAGTTCCGCGCAGCGGCTGGCCTGCTTGACGGCGTTCAGCTTGCCGGTAGTGGCGATCTGGCCGCCCGCGTGTGGACCAAGCCCAGCGTTTCCGTCATCGGTTTTGACGCGTGCCCCGTGTCGAACTCGTCGAATACGATAGCTCCGCACACTCGCTTCCGCCTGTCGATGCGCGTCGTCCCGGGCAAGGATCCGGTTGAGGCCATGGATCGTCTTATCGAGCACCTCGAGTCGCACGCACCGTTCGGCGCCCACCTTGAGATCACCCGCAACGAAGCCGGAAACGGCTACCAAGCGGATATGGATTCACCCGTCACGAAGCTTCTGCACGAGGCCCTGTCGGATGCGTGGGGCGTGAAGTCTGTAAACATTGGTGTGGGTGGCTCGATCCCGTTCATCACCGACTTCCAGCGCCTGTTCCCTCACGCTCAGGTGGTCGTGACCGGCGTTGAGGATCCGCTCACGAACGCGCACTCCGAAGACGAGTCGCAGTCGATCCCGGACCTGCGTGCAGCGATTCTTGCTGAAGCACTGCTCCTGACGCGTCTGCCCCAACTGTGAGTTCAACACTGGTCATCGCCGGGCACTGGACCGGCGGTGACCCCGCATACCCGTCAACGCTGGCTGCTTTACATGCCTGCGCTGACGGGTTTAGCGCGCGCAAACCCGACTGGAATATTCGCCTTGTTCCTTTTGGAGCTGGCGTTGCCTTCACCGAAGCACTCGCGCAAGCGCAGGCCACCGGCTGGGCACCGATCGTCGTTCCCATCCACGAAGAATCCACGTTCGACGCGGGCCAGCGCACGCTCGATGCCCTTGACGGCGGGCTCACCCCGCTTATTGAAGGCGCCCATTCGATTGACGTTGACTGCGGATTCGGGTTTTTGAGCGCCCTATCCAACGTCGATTTGAGCGATGGTCCGGATCTTGAAGACCGGCTGCGACGTGCGCTCGATACTGCCCGCGCCACAATCGCCGGTCGTGATGTGGTGGTCGCGGCCTCGTCGATGAGGCCACTGCTGGGACTGTCATCCGTGCTGGCGCTCGGCGTCGACCTTGAGGCGCGCACATCGCAAAACCTTCAGCTCACTTCGATGCTGACCCGTGTTCTTTCAACGAAAGAGAAGCGTAACCTTTTGGCATCCCCCACGGGGGACGAGGCCGCTCCCACCAACTGGGGCACGGCTCCCGGATCCGGTGCAGCCGGTGGAATCGGCGCGATTGTCGGTGCACTGGGGGGACGAATTGTTCCCACCGGCCAATTCTTGCGTGCCATTTGCGACCTTGATTCTGCGCTCGCAGATGCGAACCTCGTCATCGTCGCCGAACCGCGCTTACATTCACCGTCGCTCGCTGACGCATCACTGGATGTGATCACGGACGTGGCAGGGCTTTACGCTTTACCGGTCGTGGCACTCGCAGCCGAATCATCACTTGCCGCGCACGAACGTGCCCAGTGGGGTCTGCATGGGCAATTCCTTACCGATGGGGCGCTCACCCTGGGTGAAGCTGGAGAACGAATCGCGCGCACGTGGGCGCGATAGTCGGTTAGTTTTCTCACCCGTAGCGTCCACGCGCGCCCCTGCCGTGGCACAACGCGACGAACGCACGTACTCTAAACAATTGTTAATGAGTTTTTTCAAACGAATGGAGCATCATGTCTGACACCGGCATCGAAGCACCCGCACACGAAGTGACGTTGACGGACGTTGCAGTAACCAAGGTGAAGAGCCTGCTCGAACAGGAAGGTCGCGACGACCTTCGCCTGCGCATCGCCGTTCAGCCCGGTGGGTGCTCCGGCCTGATCTACCAGCTCTACTTCGATGACCGTTTGCTCGACGGCGACGCCGTGCGCGACTTCGACGGTGTTGAGGTTGTCGTCGACCGCATGTCGGTTCCGTACCTCACCGGTGCAACGATCGACTTCGCAGACTCGATCGAACGTCAGGGCTTCACCATCGACAACCCGAACGCGCAGAACACCTGCGCATGTGGTGAATCCTTCCACTGAGCCGAAAGCAAACATGAAGATTATGCATAAGGTGGCCGCAGCCGTCCTCACCATCACCGTTTCCCTTGGTCTAGTAGCGTGTGGTTCTACTGACGCCCCGCAGTCTGCCTCACCCCAATCGGGCACATCAATCCCCGAGGTTGAACGTGACGGCGACTTCAACTTCCCGGCAACAACGGGCGGATACGGTGAAGACACTGAAATCTCCGCCGGCGAAGGCGACGCTCCGACCGACAAGGTCTACGTCAAGACCCTCGTTCAAGGTGACGGCGCTGAAGTTCAGCTCACCGACACCGTCTACGTCAACTACGAGCTCGCTCTCTGGGACGGCACCAAGGTTGAGTCCTCCTTCGAAACCGGTAAGCCGATCGCTTTCGCTCTGAACCGGGTGATCCCCGGATGGACCTACGGCCTGGCGACCCAGCACGTTGGCGACCGCGTTGAGCTGGTTGTTCCCGCAACCTGGGCGTACGGAGACAAAGATTCCGCATCGATTCCCGCCAACTCCACGCTGATTTTCGTTGTCGACCTGCTTGATTCCACATCGAACGTTTCTATTGATGAGGAAAGCCTGAAGAACGCTACCGCTACCGGTAACGAACTGCCCGCCGGCATCAGCGTTGAAGGCGCCCCAGCGGTCGAACCTACTCTGTCCTTCACCGAAGGAAGCGCTGCCCCCACCGAAGACGCATCGATTGATATCTACACCGGTATCGGTGAGACCATCGAAGACGGCGACATTGTTCTCTATCGCGGTTTGGCTGCCCCGTTCGGTGATGCCTCTCAGATCCAGTCGACGTGGTCTGACACCACAAACAAGTACACCGCAGATGCCGCCGACCTGAAGGTGGTAGGGAAGACTGTTGGTACTCGTTTCCTGTACATCGCCGGTGCAAGCGCAGCTGCTCAGCAGTCTGCCCAGTCCGGTGCTCAGTCGGACTCAACGCAGACGATCACCCCGAAGGTTTTCGTTCTGGACGTTATCGGAGTGATGAAGGCACACCGATAGTCTGACGCAACTCGTTTGAGTGGGCGGTTCACCAAGCGGTGGATCGCCCACTAGCGCATACAATAGACCCGGTTAAAAATTTCGAGGCCGTACAGGCATCCAACCATTGGGAGAAGATCGTGAGCGAAATGACCGCACGCATCCTGGTTTTTAGCGCCGACATTGATAAGCGCCATGCTGTTGTCAACGGTGTTGGTATCCGTGCTGCGAAGGATCTGCCGACCATCGAATGGTCCGAAGCTGCAACCCCCTTCGGCACCAAGGAACTGGTGGAAAACAACGATTTCGATCTTCTGATCCTCGATGCTGAAACCACCAAGGAAGGTGGTATGTCCGTCGCTCAGGAACTGAAGAACACGGTAGAGAAAGTTCCGCCGATCATCTTCCTGACCGCACGCCAGCAGGATTCCTGGCTTGCTACCTGGGCGGGCGCTGCGGCAACTATTTCGGATCCCCTTGATCCGATCGAGCTGCAGGAAACCGTTGCAGACCTTCTGCGCAAAGCGCGCCAGTGAGTCAATCTTTCGAATGGGCTCGACTGATCGCCGACATCATCTCGGGTAAGGACCTGGATTACGACAGCTCCTACTGGATGATGGACCAGGTGATGAGTGGTGAGCTTGGCGAATCACGCCTGGCATCCTTCCTGACCGCTATGGTCATCAAAAAGCCAACGGTGTCCGAGATCCGTGGTCTTGCCGACGCTATGCAGGACCACGCGGTCAGCGTTGACCTGCCCACCGACGCTCTTGATATTGTCGGTACGGGTGGTGACGGCTACAAGACCGTCAACATTTCGACCATGTCAGCAATCGTTCTGGCCTCCCTTGGTACTCCGCTGATCAAGCACGGTAACCGCGCCTCGACCTCCCAGTCGGGGAGTGCCGACGTGATGGAAGCCTTGGGTGTGAACCTGAACCACGAGACCGAGCACATGCGCGAGATCTTCGATGAACTGAACATCGCGTTCCTATTCGCGAACAAGGTTCACCCGTCGATGCGTTTTGCCGCTCCAGTTCGTCGTTCCTTGGCGTTCCCGACAGCATTCAATATTCTTGGCCCGCTGACGAACCCCGCGAAGGTGACCTCGAACGCGATCGGCTCGTCGAATCCGACGAATGCTCGCCTGATGGCCGGCGTTCTTGCTGATCGTGGCGCGTCTGCTCTGGTGTTCCGAGGCAAGGAAACCGGCTTGGATGAACTCTCTACGGTTGACGTGAATGAGATCTGGGAGATCCGCGACGGCGAAGTCACTCATAGCGAGTTCGACCCGACCGAACACTTCGACATGGATCCTGCAGCAATCGGAGACCTTCGCGGTGGCGACCCAGACGATAACGCTGTTGTCGTCCGAGAAATCCTGCTCGGCGGTGGCCGAAAGGCTGTTCGTGACGCGGTTGCGCTGAACACCGCGGGTGGTTTGATCGCATACGGCAAGGCTCAGGGCGTGCGTCCTGGCGATGGCTCGCTGGTCGAGCGTTTCGGCGTTGGTATCCAGATGGCACGCGATGCCATGAATGATGGTCGTGCCATGAATCTGCTGAACCGCTGGATCGAACTCGCGTCAGCCTGAGTTGTGCTCATCGTGCACCTTGGTGCGATGAAGAATGTACGAGGCCGGGCGGACAATATCAGGTGTCCGCCCGGTTTTTCGGTTCTGTCGCCTTACCTTGTGGCTTTGTTAAAGGGAAAGCTCAATGATGTGCCTCGTACCCCGACGTGCTAGTAGGCACTCAACTCTTCGCCTGGCGTCGACAAGAGAGCAATATCGTCGCTGCTGGTCACTCCCATGTCTTCGAGTATGCGCGTAAGCCCGTCCAGTACATGCAACGTCATGTAGGAATCAGCCAAAGCACGGTGTGCTTCCACTACGGGAGCATCGAAATAATCGGCTAGAGCACCCAGGCGATGACTGGGAACCTCAGGCTTTGGAAGCAGAATCCTGGCAAGAGTCAACGTGTCGAAATAGGGCAAAGGTCGCCATTTAAGACCTGTCTGCTGGCATGCTCTCAGCAGGAAACCGCGATCGAAAGGAACGTGCTGAGCAACGAAAACCTGCGCGGGCTCACCGTCGTCGATCCACGTCAAGAACTGGGGGAGGACCTGGTCAACAGTCGGAGCGCCCTCCACGTCTTCATCGGTAATACCTGTCAAAGTCGTGACGATTTCAGGGATAGGACGCAGTGGGTTCACCATCGACTGGAAAGTAGAAAGTACCTGGCCACCGTGGACTTTAAGCGCACCAATTTCGGTGATCTGGTCATCGTTGCCAAGCCCCGTCGTCTCAAGATCAACGACAACGTACGTCGTATCAGCAAAAGACAGCCCACTGATTATGGGTGATGCGCCGTCGCGTATCTGACGTGCTTGGCTCAGACACGTGCGCACCTGTGCAACGATATTCGCACGCCTGTCCGTTGAATCTGAGATAGCGTCGTTGCCTGCCAACATATCGCGTGAAGTGGGCATAGAGTTAAGCATAGTTCGTGTTTTCACCTTCGAACCTCGTGGAGGGGCCGTGGCGTTCTACCAAGCATTGAAGGCAACCGGAAGTCCGATCCTGAAGGCGGCATACAAGCCGTGGATTCGTGGCAAAGAGAATATCCCGACCTCCGGGCCGGCAATTCTTGCCTCAAACCACAACGCGGTGTGGGATTCTGTCTTCCTGCCAATGATGCTCGACCGTGAGGTCGTCTTCATGGGTAAGGCCGACTACTTTACGGGTACCGGTGCAAAAGGCTGGGTCACGAAGGAATTCATGCGCGCCGTTGGCACAATTCCCGTTGATCGTTCGGGCGGTCGCGCATCCGAAGGTGCTTTGAAGGCCGGTCTTGACCGCCTCGCCAGCGGTGAACTCTTCGGCATCTACCCCGAAGGAACCCGTTCGCCCGACGGTCGTCTCTACCGCGGTAAAACGGGTGTTGCTCGACTTGCCCTGCTGTCCGGAGCCCCAGTTATTCCCGTCGCGATGATCGGCACGCACGCTGCTCAACCGATCGGCCAGAAAATCCCGTCGCGTACCAACATTGGCATGGTCATCGGCGAACCCCTGGATTTCTCCCGTTACAAGGGTCTCCACAAGGATCGCTTCGTCCTGCGCGCCATCACGGACGAAATCATGTACAACCTGATGCTGCTCTCGGGTCAGGAATACGTTGACCTTTATGCAGCAGACGTGAAGGCGAAGCTTGCCGCCGACGGAAAGTTCGACGGCCCGGTTCCCACGAATGGTCGACCCGGCCCCGGCGGGCGTACCGCTCCGATCGTCGAGGTACCTCATCGCCCCGAAGAAGAATCCAGAGAAACGGATCCTCATATGGGTGAAAACGCAGAATAAATGCGTGTGCACGCCCGTCCATGGGACGGGCGACCCCCATACCAACTCCACTGTGGCTTTAAACTAGTGGTGTTTGAGGTGCGTGTCGTCCGACCGCACTTGTTCCAACGCTGAAAGGTGTTTCCATGTCGGTTCGTCGCGTCGCTCTGCTCACCGCCGGTGGCTTCGCTCCGTGTCTTTCTTCCGCTGTTGGTGGCCTCATTGAGCGCTACAACGAAATCGATCCTTCGATCGAGATTATCGCGTACCAGAACGGCTACCACGGTCTGCTGACCGGCAACTTCGTCGTCGTTGACGAAGAAGCTCGTAAGCATGCTGGCGTCCTTCACCGCTTCGGTGGCTCCCCGATCGGTAACTCGCGCGTCAAGCTGACCAATGCGAAGAACCTCGTCGAGCGTGGCCTTGTCGCCGAAGGTGAAAACCCGCTTGAAAAGGCTGCTGAGCAGCTCCGTAAGGATGGCGTTGACGTCCTGCACACCATCGGTGGTGACGACACCAACACCACGGCTGCAGATCTTGCTGCCTATCTCGAAGAACATGACTACCACCTGACGGTCGTCGGCCTGCCCAAGACGATCGACAACGACGTTGTGCCGATCCGTCAGTCCCTGGGTGCATGGACCGCCGCTGAAGAAGTCTCCGAGTATGCACAGAACGTCATCGGCGAGCACCGCTCCAACCCCCGCATGCTGATCATCCATGAAATCATGGGTCGGCACTGCGGTTGGCTGACCGCTGCTGGTTCGCTTGAGTACCACAACTGGCTGAAGACCCAGGAATGGGTTCCCTCCATCGGCCTGTCGCAGGAACGCTGGGACATCCACGCTGTCTTCCTGCCCGAAATGGCACTCGACATCGACGCCGAGGCCAAGCGCCTCAAGGCCATCATGGATGAGCAGGGCAACGTCAACATCTTCCTCTCCGAGGGTGCAGGCGTTCCTGAGATCATCGCTGAAATGGAAGCAGCTGGCGTTGAGGTCCAACGCGATCCCTTCGGCCACGTCAAGCTCGACACCATCAACCCCGGCCAGTGGTTCGCCAAGCAGTTCGCATCCAAGATTGACGCTGAGAAGGTCATGGTCCAGAAGTCGGGCTACTTCTCACGTTCTTCGCGTGCAAACGCTGAGGACCTGCGCCTGATCAAGTCCATGACTGATCTTGCTGTCGAATGCGCTCTCAAGGGCGAATCCGGCGTTATCGGCCACGATGAAGAAAACGGTGACCGCCTGACCGCAATCGCCTTCCCGCGTATTGCCGGTGGCAAGCCTTTCGATATTTCTCAGAAGTGGTTCCTCGACATGATGGCCGAGATCGGCCAGGAAGTGAAGCCCGCTGCACAGTGAGTTTTCCTATGAATCCCGGTCGCGGCACGCCACGGTTCGCACAGTACCCGGCGTGCCGCGACCCGGAGAATCTCGTAGCTCCAGAAGCCGGTACGGACGCGCCGTGGGACTCATGGCGTAGCCGTGAAGCCCTGCAACAACCGACTTACCCGGATGCGCAGGCAGTCGAAGACGTAACAACAGCCTTGCGTCGCCAGCCACCGCTTGTGTTTGCTGGTGAAGTGGACGATCTGCGGACCTGGTTGGGAGTTGCGGGACGCGGTGAAGCCTTCGTCCTCACGGGTGGAGACTGCGCCGAAACCTTCGCAGAATCCACCGCTGATCACCTGCGTCTAAAGATTCAGGCGCTTCTTCAGATGGCGGTTGTCCTGACATACGGTGCTTCGCTTCCCGTTGTGAAGATTGGTCGTATCGCCGGACAATATGCGAAACCGCGTTCTTCCGACATGGAGACCCGCGACGGCGTGACTCTTCCGTCGTACCGAGGAGACGCGGTGAATTCCTACGAGTTCACGCCCGAAGCGCGTATCCCGGATCCGGATCGTCTTCTTCAGACGTACCACCATGCTGCGTCGACGCTGAATCTGATTCGCGCCTTCACGAAGGGTGGTTACGCTGACCTGCGCATGGTTCACCACTGGAACCGTGGTTTTACGCAGAACCCCGCATACGCACGCTACGAGTCGTTGGCTGAAGAGATCCACCGCGCCGTCCAATTCATGCAGGCCGCCGGTGTTGACTTTGATTCACTGCGTGACGTTGATCTGTATTCGTCGCACGAGGCACTTCTGCTTGAATATGAGTCAGCAATGACGCGTATCGACTCGCGTAACGGCTTGCCCTATGACACATCTGGTCACTTCTTGTGGGTAGGGGAACGTACACGTGATCTTGAAGGTGCTCATATTGAGCTTCTTGCACGTGTGCGTAACCCGATCGGCGTCAAGGTTGGTCCTACAACGACCCCCGACGATCTGCTTGGATTGATGGATCGATTGAATCCCGAAGGGGAAGAAGGACGTCTGACATTCATCACTCGCATGGGTGCAGGTACGATTCTTGAAAATCTTCCTCCGTTGCTGAGCGCTGCGAAGGCTGACGGTCGCCCCGTCACCTGGATTACCGATCCCATGCACGGCAATACGATCACCTCGTCGACCGGATACAAGACGCGTCGCTTTGAAACGATCATGGAGGAAGTGAAAGGCTTCTTCGATGCCCATGATGAAGCAGGAACCGTCCCGGGTGGCATCCATGTTGAACTGACCGGTGACGATGTCACCGAAGTTATTGGTGGTTCAGCAAAGCTTGACGATGAGTCGCTTCAGAAGCGCTACGAGACCCTGGTGGATCCACGTTTGAACCACCAGCAGTCGCTAGAAATGGCATTCCAAGTCGCAGAGTATTTGCGTCGCGATCTCTAAATCTTAGTCCCGATACAACAAGGCCGTGCCCGCACAAGCATCGTATTGCTTGGCGGGCGCGGCCTTGTTCTGGTGGCTTTGGTCGTGTGTGGCGATGGTGTGGGGGTTGCGTGGAGCGGACCCCATTTTTGGGCGCTTTCCTGGTTGTGTTCGTGTTCTTGGACGGGGGCGTGGTGTGACGTGGCGGAGTTTGTCGAAGTATGGGTGTCGGGCGTTGGAGTGACACCGTCAACGCTTCTGCCAGCTGTAGTGAGAGCCACAGTGGAAGCTGTATCGGTAGAAGCTCTATGCAGAGCTATCGACTACACGATGAAGAGGGTGACCGTCGATCCCTTTTTCACAACCGTGCCAGCACCGGGATCTGTGTAACGCGCGGTCCCGAAGAAGCCACCGAGCACGCGTTGAACCGTGACATTCAGGCCGGCAGCTTCCAAGATTCGTTTCGCTTCAGCTTCCTGCTTACCCGTAATGGAGGGGACTTCAACTGTTTCTGGCCCCTTGGAAACGACATATTCGACCTTGTCGCCCTTATAGAGAGTCGTGCCAGCTGCTGTTGTCTGAGAAATCAAGGAGCCTTCGGCGACAGTGTCCGAGTACTCTTCACTTGGCGACGCGACCAATCCCAGTGCCTCGATCGCAGCCTGAGCATCAGCGCTACTCATCGCCATGAGGTCCGGAACCGTCAGTGGTTCTCGACCCTTCGAGACAACAACATCGATTTTCGTATCGTGGGGGATCGACGTATCGGGATCCAAGGACTGAGAAATGACGATATCCTTGGCAACCTCTTCCGAATACTCTTCGTTGATTGTGCCCACGGCTAAACCAGCATCGGTGAGCACAGTCTCAATCTCAGATTTGTTCTTTCCAACAAGATCGGGCACAGCTCGCATATCGATGCCTTTGGAGGTTGTTACGCGAACCTCTGCGTTCTTGTGAACAGGCTGCCCGCCACCGGGATCAGAAGAAATGACGATACCGGATTGGACGGTGTCAGAGAACGCTTCCTCTTCAATCACTCCAAGCCCAAGAGCTGCGAGCTCTGACTTCACGGCCTGTGAGGAACGCCCAGCTGTTTGAGGCATGGTCAAGTATGAGCCGGGGCCATACTCGTTCCACCACCACCAGCCACCTACACCACCGATGATAGAGACGAAGGCAATGATGGCCAGGAACTTGCCGATGAACGAACGGCGATTCTTTTTTGGAGAATGCATCGCTCCTTGCACTCCAGCGGCCTGGACAACAGTGCGGGACGTGGAATGACCATTCGGGGGAAGTGAAGACGTCACACCCAGATGCTCCCAAGTGGCAGTTTCTCCCGCAGAAGAGGCAACCTTTGGTGCAACGTCGGCTCGACGAGCAAGGATTTCTTCCGGCAGTCCACTTTCGACGCGAGCGAGGAGCTCAAGTGCTTCACCGGCGTCTGTTGGTCGCTCATCAGGATTCGTTGCAGCTAACGCTGAAATAAAGTCATCAATTTCGCGAGGCAACCAGCTGACCAGAGCCGACGGCATCGGAATGGGATCATTCACATGATGCGTAGCAATCTGGATAGCATTTTCGCCTTCCCACGGCACTGAACCCGTGAGCATTTCAAACGCCATGATGCCAACGGCGTAAAGGTCGGTGCGCTGATCAACGTCGTGTGACAGGGCAACTTCCGGAGCAATGTAGGCCACGGTTCCCAGCATTGAACCAGTGGTCGAAAGTGACACTTCAGAGGCCGCGCGTGCTAAACCAAAATCGGTCACGCGAGCAGGCGGATCTGCGGGAACAAGGACGTTTTCTGGCTTGATGTCGCGGTGGATCACACCAACACGATGAGCGGCTCGGAGTGCGTCAAGAACGTCGTGAACGTAGGACAGTGTTTGCCCAACGGTAAAAGAACCTTGCTCGTTTAAGACAGTGCGAAGGGTCGGTCCGTCGATGAGTTCCATGACCAAGAATCCCTGACCAGCAACAACACCCTGATCGAAAACCGAGACGACACCGGGGTGAATGATGCGGGCAGCGGATCGCGCTTCGCGACGGAAACGAGCAACGTAATCCTGTGACTGGGCAAGATGCGGATGCATGATCTTCAAAGCAACCGGGCGCTCCAAGCGTTCGTCTTGTGCCACGTACACGGTTGCCATTCCGCCGCGAGCCAGCAGGCGGATGACGCGATAGCGCGAGTCAATAAGCATTCCTAGAAGCGGATCAATCTGGTCGCTCGTAGGGGATGAAAGATCGTTGGGCTCGGGTGATTCAGGTGCAACACGATGCCCTGGTAGGGTCTGCAGGCGTTCAGTCGGCTGCGAACCAGCGTCAGGGGTGCGTCGGTCTGAATCAAAATCGGTCACGTTCGGATTGTATTAGAGGGGCGCCGTAGTGGGCGTACGCAAGACGGCGCGCCATGTGAGTTCGTGCGCTCAGTGCCTCGAGACGAGGCCGGGGGAGCGTTTGACGGCTAGGCTGAGAACATGACCCAGAATGTGGAAACTATTTCGTTTGAAGAAGCCGGTCGTCTGTTGGGCGTCGAAGAACGCCGGATCAAGCAGTTTGTGCGTGATCATGTTTTGTTTGCCGTGAAGGGCGAGAGCGGAAAGCCTGCGATTCCTCGCGAAATCATTGTCTTAGGTGCAAACGGCTGGGAGCCACTGTTCAGCCTTCCTGGCACGCTGACGCTTCTGGAGGACGACGGTTTTACGCCCGAAGAAGCGGCTGCTTGGTTGTACACCGTTCAAGACGAACTCGGTGAAACGCCCATGGAAGCCCTGTTGAAGGGGCGCCACCACAAGGTCAATTCAATCGCCTCAACTCTGGCGTTCTGAGATTATTCCGACCCGCGCTTGAACAAAGAACGAGGCTCGCCATGTGCGTTGCCTCGTTCTTTTCATTATCACAGAAGGCAAATCTGAACGCGTAAGGTGACTGGTTACGCCGTACGGGCGGTGATGATCTCAGCCAACTCGGTCAGATCGCGACGCTGATCTTCAGTGAATGGATAGGCGTCAAAACCGCGATGGCCTTCCTTCACTAGAGAATCGATCAGCGACTCGTGGGCGCGTCGACCGCGTTCTTCAATAATCGTCGCGCACTGGGCAATCGCTTCATCCGAAGCATCCTCGTCGCCGAGCACTCCGAGCAGAGTGCGACGTTCGTCTACAGTCGCATGAGACCACGCCAAAGAAAGCAATACGGTTCGCTTGCCCTCACGCAGATCATCGCCGGCAGGCTTGCCCGTGGTTGCCGGGTCGCCGAAGATCCCCAGATCGTCATCGCGAAGCTGGAAAGCGATACCCCACGGAGTGAGGATGGAGTCCAACGCCTGGATCAGCTCGGGTGAACCACCGCCGACAATCGCCCCGAGAATCGCCGGGTGGACGATCGAATAATGCGCGCTCTTGTGGAGGACAACCTCCATGACATCCTCGACGCTGATGGCAACGTTATCTTCGACGTCCAACGGAAGATTTTCTGCTCGGATATCAAGGTATTGCCCCAAGCCCACTTCCGCGTGCATCGTCGTAAAACGCTGCATGAGCAAGAAGGCGCGCTCTGGGGCCAACAGCGAGCACTGAGAATTGACTGCGGCCTGGGCGGCGGAGAACAGCAGGTCACCGACAAGAACGGCGCCGGCGGCACCGAATGCGGTTGCAGACCCTTCCCAGCCCCTATCGCGATGAATCTCAGCAAGGCGAACATGGGGAGTGGGGGCTCCGCGACGGGTAACAGCATGGTCAATGAGATCGTCGTGCGCCAATGCTGAGGCCTGGTAGAGCTCAAGGCCGGCTGCCAACGCCGAAAGGTCAAGATCCGGATCATCCAGCGGACGTTGCAAGGCCAACGAAGCCCCGAAATATGCCAGAAGTCCGCGGAAACGCTTGCCTGACTGGATCGAGGCGACGCAGGTCTGAGTAAATTCATCCGAGACTCGTGACGTGCCGATTTCATCCATCAACGCGATCAGATGATCGTGAGTCGCATTGTCGATGGTGGGGCGGAGTTCGGCGAACCGTGCGGTAAGTGTTTCCATAGGTCACACTGTAGCGTGACACGTGTAAATGTGGTGCTGGTCATTATTGTTTCGCCTTTGGTGAGCTACATCATTAAAAATAGGGGTTGACAGGTGAGTTCATCAGGAAAATTTGCACTATCGGACTATAATTAAAAGTAGGTTTTCAGCGCCCGAATCGGCGCGAAGAAGTCCCCATTTTCTGCGAAAGGGATAGGTGTGGCCGGATCGAGCACTACCAAGGGGTCCAAGACTACTTCCAAGGCCAGCAGGGTTGACGAAACAGTAGAGGTAGAAAAGACCGCACCAGCAACGAAGAAGCGTGCTTCGAAGGCTGCGACTCAAAAGGCTACAGGCGAAGCTACCAAGGCTCCCGCAAAGAAGACCGCGCTCCGCACGGCGAAGAAGACTACGGAAGCTGGCGACGTCGCTCCCGAAGAGAAGCCTGCTCAGAAAACGACTCGACGTACCGTGAAGAAGGTCGCCGACGAAACTGCAAAGGCTTCGTCTGAAGCTGAAGCCACCAAGGCTCCTGCAAAGAAGACCAAGCGTCGCACCACGAAGAAGGCGACCGCTGAAGCCGCTTCTAGTGATGCTCCTACAACCGACGCGCAGGCTCCGCTTACCCAGGAAGAGCCCGCAAAACCGGCAAAGAAGACGACTCGTCGCACCACGAAGAAGGACGGCGAATCTGCCGAGGTTCAAGAAGACAAGTCCACGAAGAAGGCAACTCGTCGCACGACCAAGAAGACCGTCGAGGGTGCAGAGACCCAAGAAGGTAAGCCCGCGAAGAAAGCTACGCGTCGTACCAAGAAGGTTGCAGAGGCTACAGAGGCTCAAGAAGACAAGCCTGCAAAGAAGACGACTCGTCGCAAGAAGAAGGACGAGCCCAAGGTCGAAGAACCGGCAATTGAAGAGTCTGAAGAAGAGACTGAAGACGATATCGACGATGCTGATATCGATCTGAACGACGAAGAAGAACTCGACGATACTGAAGACACAGATGGCGACGATACGTCAGATGATGAAGAGGAATCTGAAGACGAATCTGAAGAGGAAGATGAAGAGTCCAAGCCTAAGCCGTCAGTCGTTGAGGTAACAACGTCGAAGGCAAAGACGAAGGGGAGTTTCGTCGTTTCCGACTCCGACGAGTCCGATGAGCCCGTCCAGCAGGTGACCGTCGCGGGCGCAACCGCGGACCCGGTCAAGGACTACCTCAAGCAGATCGGCAAGGTTTCGCTGCTGAACGCAGAGCAGGAAGTTGACCTTGCCCGCCGTATTGAAGCTGGCCTCTACGCTGAATACAAGCTGAAGAACGAAGCCGATTCGATGACGGCGAAGGAACGTCGTGAGCTGCACTTCATGGCATCCGACGGTCAGCTGGCGAAAAATCACCTGCTGGAAGCAAACCTGCGTCTGGTCGTTTCGCTGGCTAAGCGTTACACGGGTCGTGGCATGCAGTTCCTGGATCTGATCCAGGAAGGTAACCTCGGTCTGATTCGTGCAGTTGAGAAGTTCGACTACACGAAGGGCTACAAGTTCTCCACCTACGCAACCTGGTGGATTCGTCAGGCGATCACGCGTGCAATGGCTGACCAGGCTCGCACGATCCGTATTCCTGTCCACATGGTTGAGGTCATCAACAAGCTCGCTCGCGTCCAGCGCCAGATGCTTCAGGATCTTGGTCGTGAACCCACGCCGGAAGAACTGGCGAAGGAACTCGACATGACGCCCGAAAAGGTCGTCGAGGTTCAGAAGTACGGTCGCGAACCGATCTCGCTTCACACTCCGCTGGGTGAAGATGGCGATTCTGAGTTCGGCGACCTGATCGAAGACTCTGAAGCAATCGTTCCCGCCGACGCTGTGTCGTTCACGCTTCTTCAAGAACAGCTCCACAACGTGCTCGACACCCTGTCGGAGCGTGAAGCTGGCGTTGTGTCGATGCGTTTCGGTCTGGGCGATGGTCAGCCGAAGACCCTGGATGAGATCGGCAAGGTCTATGGCGTGACGCGCGAGCGTATTCGTCAGATCGAGTCGAAGACGATGTCGAAGTTGCGTCACCCGTCGCGTAGCCAGGTGCTTCGCGATTACCTCGACTGATCACCTCGCGTTTGTCTTATCTCAGTAACGTTGCGGTGAGTCATCTCATGGTCACGAAACGATGAAGTCACTAAGTGTGAGGTGGCGGGCGGGCTCGAACAGTTAGAACATAGTTACATGCTCTCGGGTTTTCTCATCATGGCCTTTGTTCTTCTGCTCGTTGTGGTTATCGCTGTTGCGGTGATCGTTGGTTTGGCACTTGAGCGTCGCCCTGCGTCCGTTTGGCAGGAACATCTTCGTGACCAGCGTGAGAAGCTGACGAATGCTCCCGAAAATGATGCCGATCCCGTGTCACCTCACTCGACAACGTTGACGGATCTGATGGGTGATACGTCGTCGATGAAGAACGCGTATTTTGATGCGGATCGGTTGCCCGGCGTTGATCGTATTGAGCGTGTGACGGATCGTTTTGAAGCGATGCAGGAGCACCGCAAGGCAGGCAAGGAATCTTCGGCCGAGTAAACGTTGCCTAGCGTGCCACTAGTGTTCGACTCCGTTAGGTTCAACCAATAAGTGGAACTTGATAGCGTCCATGGGAGATGATGAGCCCATGGACGCTGTTCTTTCATTTTTAAGCTCTCCGGCGGGCATTGCGTGTATTGCACTGCTCGTCGTTGTCATCGTGGGCATTGGTATTGGAGTTGCGCGTAGCTCGAAGAAGTCCATGCCGACTATTACGCCTGCTACTCCGGCCACGCCAGTTACGGCCGCACCGACAACTCCTGCGGATGAGGTCCCCGCAGATGCACCTGATGCGCGCGGTAGTCCGTCGCCGATCGACGAGGCCGCCTTGTGCGCTCCGACGTCTGCCCCTGTCGTAGATGGCGGGCAAGACCAGCTGGCAGCACCTGTTGAAGAGACTGTCGAAGCACCTGAACTGTCAGTTGAGGTTCCTGAATCACTGCCGAGCCGTATGGCTCGCCTGCGGTCGCGCCTGTCGCGTTCGGGCACGCTGGGCAAGGCTATCGTTTCGGTGTTGTCCCGTGGTGAGCTGAAAGCCGCTGACTGGGAAGAAGTCGAAGATACGCTTCTTGTCGCTGATCTGGGTCTTGAAGCGACCGACACGCTGATTGAGGCACTAAAGAATCGTGTGGCTGTCGAAGGTGTTCACGACACTGATTCCATTAAGAGGTTTCTTTCCGAAGAGCTTCTTGCGCTGGTTGATCCTGCGATGGATCGTAGCCTGCATCTTGATCGTCAGGGCGACAAAGGTGAGCTTCCCGCATCGATCCTGATGGTTGGCGTGAACGGCACCGGTAAGACGACGACCGTTGGCAAACTGGCTCGCGTTCTCGTTGCCGAAGGCAAGAGCGTTTTGCTGGGTGCAGCTGACACCTTCCGCGCTGCTGCCGGCGAACAGCTGGGTACGTGGGGCGAGCGTGTTGGTGTTGAGGTCGTTGCTTCTGACCGCGAGGGCGCAGATCCGGCTTCGGTTGCTTTCGATGCGCTCAAGGCTGGCGCAGACAAGAATATTGATGTCGTGCTGGTTGATACCGCTGGTCGTCTGCAGACGAAGTCGACGCTGATGGATGAGCTTGGCAAGGTCAAGCGTGTCATGGAAAAGCAGGCTCCCGTCAACGAGGTTCTGCTGGTCCTCGATGCGACCACCGGTCAGAACGGTATGAAGCAGGCTGAGGTTTTCGCTGAAGTTGTTGGAGTGACCGGCATTGTCCTGACCAAGCTTGATGGGTCTGCAAAGGGGGGCATTGTTGTCTCCGTGCAGAAGGCTCTTGGTGTTCCGGTGAAGTTCGTTGGCCTGGGTGAAGGCGCTGACGATCTTGCTCCGTTCGATCCGCAGGGCTTCGTTGACGCCATCGTGAATGGCTGACATTTTTCGAGTTGCACGCTAGGCGGGTCAGTCTCACGCTGTGTGAGGGCTGCCTCGCATACGGCTGTGATAGCCCGCGTGCGATAGGCTTTGACCACTCAACGAGGTCGTGGCCTCGTACCCTTTTTGCTTTCCACCTTTTGGGAGACTCAACGTGTTTGGAAATCTGTCGGATCGGCTGACTCAGTCTTTTAAACAGCTTCGCTCTCGTGGTGTGCTGACCGAATCAGATGTTGACCAGACAATTTCAGAGATTCGTCGCGCCCTGATTGATGCTGATGTTGCTCTTCCCGTTGTCCGTCAGTTCACCAACTCGGTCCGTGAGAAGGCCTACGGTGCGGCGCGTTCGAAGGCACTGAATCCCGGACAGCAGGTCATTCGAATCGTCAACGAGGAACTGGTTGAGATTCTGGGCGGCGAAACTCGTGAACTGAAGTTTGCCGATCGTGGTCCGACGGTCTTCATGCTTGCTGGTCTGCAGGGTGCCGGTAAGACGACGCTTGCCGGAAAGCTCGGTAAGTGGCTCCGCGAAGAAGGCAAGTCCGTTCTTCTTGTTGCCTCTGACCTTCAGCGCCCGAATGCAGTGAACCAGTTGCAGGTTGTGGGTGAGCGTGCTGGCGTTCACGTGTGGGCGCCCGAACCCGGTAACGGCGTTGGCGATCCGGTGCAGGTCGCACGCTCGGGTCTGAACCACGCGATTGAAAACGGCATTAACGTGGTCATCGTCGATACCGCGGGTCGTTTGGGTGTCGACGAAGAAATGATGGCTCAGGCTGTCGCGATCCGCGATGCTGTTCAACCGCACGAAATCATGTTCGTGCTTGACGCGATGGTCGGTCAGGATGCCGTCCAAACGTCGACCGCGTTCCGCGATGGCGTGGGCTTCACCGGTGTTGTCCTGTCGAAGCTCGACGGTGATGCCCGCGGTGGTGCTGCGCTCTCCGTGCGAGGCGTGACCGGTGCACCGATCCTGTTCGCGTCCACGGGTGAGAACCTCGATGACTTTGAGCGTTTCCACGCTGACCGTATGGCGTCACGCATCCTCGATATGGGCGACATCCTCACCCTGATCGAGCAGGCAGAAAAGAAGCTGGACGCCGAAGAAGCTGAGCGCATGGCGCAAAAGGCAATGGCCGGCGAACTGACTTTGGGTGACTTCCTCTCGCAGTTGCAACAGGTGAAGAAGCTCGGCTCGATGAAGAAGATGCTCGGCATGATTCCTGGCGCAGGCCAGATTCGCGAGCAGATTGAAAACTTCGATGAACGCGAGGTCGACCGTATTGAGGCGATTGTCCGTTCGATGACGCCAGCGGAACGCGAAGATGTTTCGCTGTTGAACGGTTCGCGTCGTGCGCGTATCGCACGAGGCTCCGGTGTAACGGTTGCTGAGGTGAACTCGCTGGTCAAGCGCTTTGAAGCTGCCAAGGCCATGATGGGCCAGATGGGCCAGATGGGCGGAATGCCCGGCTTCGGTAACATGCCCGGCCAGGGCGGTAAGGCGAAGCAGAAGGCGAATGCGCGTGCCGCTCAGGCAAAGCGTGCGAAGGTCAAGAAGAAGGCACGTTCCGGTAATCCTGCGAAGCGTCGCCAGCAGGAGCTTGAGGCTCTTCTTCCGCCCGAGCAACGTTCGTCTGCTCCCGCTACAGGATCCGCATTCGGCGGTGCGCCTGCTCCCGAACCAACAGCTCGTCCGTCGATGGATGATCTGCCAGACGACATCAAGCGCATGATGGCCGGCCTCAAGTGATCTTTCAGGGATCGCTACTCTGGTCCGCGACCTCCGGCTCACCGGCGTCGTGGACAACCGGTTCGTGGAAGATTGATCCTTCCGGCATCACCATGATCGACGAGGCCGGGACGACAGGTTCGGACTTCACCGGCTTTGCGGTGCCTGGATTCGTTGACTCTCACGCCCATATTGGCGTTGGATCAGATGGGCCCGTGGGCCTTGAAGAGCAAGAAGTACAGGCGCGTGCCCAGAGGAACACGGGTGTCTTGGCTCTGCGCGATTGTGGCGCTCCCGTTGATAATCGTTGGTTGGATTCACGCGATGACCTGCCGAAACTGATTCGAGCAGGACGTCATATTGCTCGTCCCAAGCGATACATTCGTGGCATGCCCATCGACTGTGAGAATCTCGCTGATCTTCCGGACCTCGTCGCTGAGCAGGCGAAACGGGGCGACGGCTGGGTGAAACTGGTCGGCGACTGGATTGATCGCTCGAATGGTGTAGATTCTGACCTCGAGCCGCTGTGGCCGACGGAGGTTCTTGTCGATGCCGTTGCAGCTGCCCACGAAAACGGTGCGAAAGTGGCGGTTCACTCCTTCGCTCACGCGACGATCGACTCGCTTCTTGAAGCGGGCGTCGACGACATTGAACACGCGACGGGCATGGACGCGGATCAAGCAGATGAGGCCGCGCGCAGGGGAGTGCTGATCACTCCGACGCTACTTCAAGTTGAATTGTTCAAGGACTTCGCTGATCAGGCCGGAGCGAAATACCCCGTATACGGTGCGACCATGTCTCGTATGTACGACGAGCGTCGCGAGCATTTCGCGATGCTCCGGGAATTCGGCGTCACCTTGGTGATGGGTACTGATTCTGGTGGCTACCAAGAGCATGGGACGATCGGTAAAGAGTTTGAACTCTGGCTGGATCGGGGAGTATCGCGCTTAGAACTGATCGATGTCGCCACATGGAAGTCCCGCATTGCACTGAACTTTGAGCAGTTGAGTCCGGGTGCCAGTGCGGATCTTCTGATCTACCGCGAGGATCCGCGAACAAGCGGTGCATTGGATCAGCCCGACCATGTCGTGATCAATGGGCAGCTGGTTTATTCGCGTTCTTGAATTGCGCTTTGTTTCGGACGTGACCGATTCCACGGCGGGTTGAAGCGTGTGATGAGCCCCAGATTTGGGGCATCGGGCGCCAACTATGGCACAATTGAGGGCGTACTCGGGCACTGAAGGACCCTCTCACCTTCTTTGACCGCGTCCCGGAACAAACATTGACCTGTGTTTCCCACCGGGGAAGTGCACGTTCCAACTCTGAACTAGAAACAGGAGTGACCACACAAGTGGCAGTTCGCATTCGTTTGAAGCGCGTGGGCAAGATTCACGCTCCCGCATACCGTGTTGTCGTCGTCGATTCGCGCAAGAAGCGTGACGGTCGCGTCATCGAAGAGATCGGTCTGTACGACGCACAGCCGAACCCGTCAATCATCCGCATCGACTCGGCTCGCGCTCAGTACTGGCTGGGTGTTGGCGCACAGCCGTCCGACCAGGTTCGTAACCTGCTCGTCCTGACCGGCGACATCGCAAAGTTCAACGGCAAGAAGGATGCGGTTTCCCGCGTCAAGGTTGCCGAGTCTGACAAGGCTGGCGCAGCTGCTGAAGCTGTCAAGGCTGCAGAAGCAGAAGCCGAAAAGTCGAAGGCTGCTCAGGCAGCTGCAAAGGCAGAGGCTGAAGCAGAAGCAAAGGCCGCTGCTGAAGCTGCCGAGGCTGAAGCAAAGGCAGCAGAAGCTGAAGCTGAAGAAGCTCCGGCTGAAGCTGGCGAGGAAGCCTGATCATGCTGGCTGATGCGCTTGAGCACCTCGTCTCTGGAATCGTCGACCACCCGGAAGATGTTCGGGTTTCGGCTCGTTCCATGCGACGCGGTCACCTCCTTGAGGTTCGGGTCAATCCCGATGACCTCGGTCGTGTGATTGGTCGTAGCGGTCGCACCGCTCGCGCTCTGCGCACGGTGATGGGCGCTCTTTCAACGCGCGGTCCTATTCGTGTTGACGTTGTCGACACGGATCGCGAGTAAGCGCTCGCAAACACAACTCATGTGGAGGGGCTCAGTTTTGAGCCCCTCCACTGTTTTATTTCTCCCACGATATGAGCGGTCAACGGAATGCAGACCGATTCGCTGACCGTGGGATACTAGAAGCCAATACGTCACTTCTCGGTGTACACAACTGAAGGATGAAGGACACACTATGCAGATGACCGCAGGCATCATCGGGCCAGCTCATGGCCTTCGTGGTGAAGCAATGGTGGAAGTACGTTCCGACGATCCTGAGATCTGGGCACCCGGCTTTGTCTTCGGTGTACTGGGCGAGCCTGAAATGGAACTGACGGTTCGCAGTGCGCGTATGCACAAGGATCGCCTGCTTGTTGGCTTCGAGGAACTGTCAACCCGCGAACAGGTAGAGGCTCTGCGTGGCAAGAAGCTTCTGGTCGAAGAAACTGAAGAAGAAGACGCATGGTATCCGCATCAACTGAAGGGGTGCGTAGCTGTGATGCCCGATGGCGCAACACTGGGAACAGTGACTGGCCTGCAGTTTGGAATGGCTCAGGATCTTCTTCTGGTCAAGCCCGTCAGTGGAGCAACAGTCATGGTGCCTTTCGTTGAAGAGCTTGTCCCCGAGGTTGACGTTGAGAATAAGCGCGTTACTCTGACTCCGCCTCCCGGCTTGTTTGATGATGACTATGTCGATGCATCGGATAGGAATTCCAACTGATGAGGATCGACCTTTTCTCGATTTTCCCCGAGTACTTCGCGCCCGTAAATCTGTCTCTGCTGGGCAAGGCACACGAGACTGGCCTCGTCGATGTGCATGTCCACGATCTGCGTGATTGGACGCACGACGCACACCGCACAGTTGACGACACCCCGTACGGCGGTGGCGCGGGCATGGTGATGATGCCGACCGTGTGGGGAGAGGCTCTCGACGAGGTCATTGCTGAGTGCTCTGCTGGGCAAGACCAGGACGTTGCGCAACGTCGTGTTCTTGCGATCCCAACACCGTCCGGTATCCCGTTGACGCAGGCAACCGCACGCAACCTGACTAACGTCGATCAGCTGATGATCGCCTGCGGACGATACGAAGGGATTGATCAGCGCGTCGCCGATCACTACCGCGCGTTAGGTGTCGAGGTTCTTGAGTACTCGATCGGCGACTACGTGTTGAACGGTGGGGAAGTGGCGGCGCTCGTGCTTGTGGAAGCGGTGACGCGTCTACTCGACGGTTTTATGGGGAACCCTCAGTCGCTCGAGGAAGAGTCCCATGAGAACGGTCTGTTGGAGTACCCGACGTACACGAAGCCTCGTTCGTGGCGTGATATCGAGGTGCCTGACGTTCTTCTCAGTGGCGATCACGGGCGGATCGAACGCTGGCGACGCGACCTGTCGCTGAAGCGGACAGTCGAGCGCAGGCCGGATTTGATTGCTCAGTTGCAGTACGGGGATCTCGATTCAGCTGACAAAGAGTTTCTTGCTGCCTGCGGGCACCTCGTCACCCCTAGCGGGCATCATACGGTTTCGATTCGAGTGGCTCAGGCACACGATGCCGACGCTCTTGCCGCACTTGCGGCGCGTACGTTCCCGGACGCCTGTCCCGACGTCCTTTCTGATGAAGCAATCGCAGCGTTTATCGGCGACCAGCTATCGCCTGAAGCATGTGCTCGATTCATCGCTCAGCCGGAACGATACCGCGTGCTGGTCGCTGAAATCGGCGGTGAACTGGGCGGATACACCCTGTCGATCATCGGTGAAGACGCGATTGAAAAAGGCATGGTGCGCCCCGGACGTATCGAAGCGTCGGACGCCTACCTGTCCAAGTGCTACACGGATGCTACGTGGCGTGGAAGTGGTCTGGCGGGCGCTCTACTTGAAGCAGCAGTGGCGGACGTTGAAGCTTCCAATGCAGCCCCGCGCTTAGTTTTAGCAACACACACCGGTAACCTTCGCGCTCAAAAGTTCTACAAGAAGCACGGCTTCAAAAAGAAGGCACGTCGCACGTTCAACGTCGGGGGAGTAATGAACGTAGACGTTGTCCTCGTGCGGAATCTCACCGTTCGATAGACATATTCGTACCTCGTAGACAGTGGGCACCGCCTGACGAATGTGGCACACTTGAACACGGTGCATTCGAGTGCAACCTGCCGCAGGGGGACACTCACATGAATGCCCGTTGAAGAAAGCGCAGGCCCCGCCTGCCGTATTCGACGCAACTGACCTGCGGCAGAAGTGTCAAGGAGTAAACATGCAGAAGCTGGACGCAGTCGACGCCGCTTCCCTTCGTTCCGATCTTCCTTCGTTCCGCGCCGGTGACACCGTCAAGGTTCACGTGAAGGTTATTGAAGGTAGCCGTTCCCGTATCCAGGTCTTCCAGGGTGTTGTTATTGCCCGTCGCGGTCACGGCGTCTCTGAGACGTTCACCGTCCGCAAGGTCTCCTTCGGTGTTGGTGTGGAGCGTACGTTCCCGCTGCATGCACCGACGATCGACCGCCTTGAGGTCGTCACCAAGGGTGACGTCCGTCGTGCAAAGCTCTACTACCTGCGTGAGCGTCACGGCAAGGCTGCCAAGATTAAGGAACACCGCTCGGGCAGCGCAGAGTGAAACTCTGAGCATGACCGCTGTGTGCCCGGTGCCCTTCGGGGCGCCGGGCTTGCGTGTTCGTATGCCAACCGGTGTTGGCATCTCCTCTGAAAAGTGAAGGATTACGAGTGACTGACAGTGATTACGCCATCGATTCTGATGGGGATACCGGTTCAGGTGGCTTTTTTGCTTGGATTCGTGAACTTGCCCTGATCGTGGTCGCGGCGTTCGTGATCTTCACTCTGCTCCGCATTTTTATCGTCCAAGTGTTTTGGATTCCCTCCGCGTCCATGCGCGACACCCTGGTGGAAAACGACCGTATCGCAGTCTCACGTATCGCGGCACACACGGGAAATATTGAGCGCGGTGACGTGGTTGTTTTTCACGATCAGTTGGACTGGCTCCCGTCGAATCTTTCAACCGACGATTCTTTTGCCAATGCTGTCGGTAAATTTGTTGGTTTTCTTCCCGGTGGTTCAGATAAAACACTTGTGAAACGCGTGATCGGTGTGGGCGGTGATCACGTCACCTGTTGTACGGCCGAAGGCAAGGTTGCAGTGAATGGTGTGCCCGTGGACGAACCCTACATTGCTGACGGTCAGCTTCCCTCTGACATTTCTTTCGATATTACGGTTCCCCAGGGCACGCTTTGGGTCATGGGTGATAACCGTGGTAATTCAGCGGATTCTCGCTACCACATGGGTTCTGGTGAAACACCTTACGTTCCCGAAGACGCGGTTGTTGGCACCGTGAGCGCAGTTATTTGGCCGACGTCGCATTGGAAGGCAGGCCTGAATCGTCGCGACGTTTTTGCTGGTATTCCCGATGCCCAGTGATGCGACGCGCGATGTCGAACGTGAGCTCCTTACCCGCTATGACGTTGTCATTGGAATGGACGAGGTGGGGCGTGGTGCAATTGCAGGGCCCGTTGTCGTGGGGGCATGCCTTGTCACGGGGGACGAGGCCCCTCAACCAGCGGGGCTTCGCGACTCGAAACTGTTAAGCGAAAAAAGACGCGTCGCCTTGGAGCCTCTGGTGTGCCGGTGGGCGAAGTCTGTTGGTGTGGGTTTTGCTTCGAATGATGAAGTCGACGCCCACGGAATCATTGTTGGCCTGCGTTTGGCTGGTATGCGTGCTCTGCAACAGTTGGATATTCCCAATGGCGCACGCGTGATTGTTCTGCTTGATGGGGCGCATAATTGGCTGACGCGATCCGACGATTTGTTTTCTCCGATTGATGACGCACCCTACCCGGACATTGAGGTGCCACACGTTGTCACTCGCGTCAAGGCTGACGCATCATGCTCGGTCGTGGCCGGCGCATCCGTTGTCGCGAAGGTCAGACGTGACGAATGGATGAAAACGGTGGAAGATCCGGGATACGACTGGGCCTCGAACAAAGGCTATTCTTCGGCAAAACACATTGACGCTCTTAGGCGACTGGGGGTTTCTCCTCTTCATCGCCGTTCGTGGAACCTTCCCGGCACTGGGCGCGCCGAGCGCGCCTGAAGGGTCAGGAACAATTTGTTAGGCATGATTGAACCGTGAGTGAAGACATCGAAAGCTACGAAAACTCTCTGGAACTTGAGCTTTTCCGCGAGTACAGGGATGTCATTGGCTTATTTAAGTACGTGGTCGAAACCGAACGTCGTTTCTACCTCTGCAATCAGGTCGATGTTCAAGCCCGTCCAGTTGGTGGGGATATTTTCTTTGAACTCACGCTGACTGACGCGTGGGTGTGGGACATTTACCGTTCCTCGCGTTTCGTGCGTTCTGTCCAGGTCATCACCTACAAAGACGTGAACGTCGAAGAATTGACCAAGCCAGAGCTGAACCTCTGACCCCTTCGGCGGGTTATCCACAATTTCAGGTGGGTGCTACTTATCCACAATTTCGCTTTCGCTGACTTTCTTTCTGTGTATTCCTGACCGACGCTTGGTGCGGAGGTCAGTATGGGAAACGATTTTCGCCGTCGACTCGGAATGCTAGGCGAGGTCACTGCGACGCGCTTCATCAGCGAAGGTGGTCTGCAGGTTGTTGATCGAAATTGGCGCAACGGCAGGGCAGGCGAGCTCGACATCATTGCGACGGACGGCTCGAACACGATTGTCATCGAAGTCAGAACCCGCTTTGGGAACGCAAAGGGGAGTGCGCTCGAATCAGTTGATGATCGAAAGGTCAGGCAACTACGTTCGCTGTCGGTTGCTTGGGTGCGATCGCATGAGTGCCGTGGGCACTTGCGCGTTGACATTGTTGCGATCACTGTCGATCCGGCAATGCGCGTAGTCGTTGAAGAGTCTGGTCCAGATGCGGACTTACGTGACTACGGTGCGCGCATCGAATGGATTCGAGGCATCGCATGAACGCCTCGCTTGCACACATTGATTCAATTGGACTTGTGGGCATAGAAGGCCATCGGGTGCGCGTTGAAGCACATGTGGGGCGCGGACTGGTCAAGTTCACTCTGGTTGGCCTGCCGGACGCGTCTTTGCGTGAAGCGAAAGACCGGGTTCGCTCGGCGTTGCAGTCCTGCAACTTGGAAGTGATGGACTCTCATATCACCGTGAACCTGTCACCGGCGGGTCTTCCAAAGTCTGGTTCAGGGTTTGATCTTGCGATCGCCATCGCAGTGCTTCAAGCTGCGGGCTCACTGAAAAGACAGGCATTCGTAGGCGCTGCTCTATTAGGAGAACTAGCTCTTGACGGCAGTATCCAATCAATCCGAGGAATTCTTCCCGCGGTCTTGTCGGCGAAGAAACTCGGGATTCAACGTGTCATCGTTCCCGCAACATGTGTCTTAGAAGCTCGTCTTGTCCACGGTATTGATGTCATTGGTTTCGACCACTTAGCTGATCTTGTTACCTGGGCTGGGGGAGATGCTCTACGTCCGAAAACACCTATCCCGATTCTCCACGCTCTGCCGACTGAGAGACTGACAGAAAGCATCACCGCGGTTTCAGATTTAGCAGATGTACGAGGTCAAGACGGAGCTGTTGACGCGTTAGAGGTGGCTGCCGCGGGAGGCCATCACGTGTTGCTCATCGGTGAAGCTGGCTCCGGAAAGTCAATGCTCGCATCACGTATGCCAACGATTTTGCCGCCGATGGATGATCAAACGGCCCTGATGACATCCGCACTTCATTCCATCGCAGGCCGCCTCGAAGACCACGCAACCCTGATGCGCACCCCACCCTTCCAATCCCCTCACCACAGCGTCACAATGCCGGCCCTGATTGGTGGCGGTAGTGGGATTGCGATGCCGGGTGCAGCATCACTGGCACACGGGGGAGTTCTGTTCCTTGACGAGGCAACCGAATTCATCCCCTCGGTCCTCGACGCTCTGCGCCAGCCACTCGAAGAAGGCGTCATCACGATCCATCGAGCCAAAGGACAAGCCACCTATCCCGCCAGATTTCAACTGATCCTCGCCTCAAACCCCTGCCCGTGCGGTGGTGGAACCAAAGCTCGCCCCTGTCGATGCGCATCCATCCAAAAACGCAGGTACATCACACGACTATCAGGGCCCTTGCTTGACCGCATTGATATCACGATCGCAATGCATGCTCCCACCCGCGCGCAGCTCAACGCCAGCAAACGACGCACATCCAAAGAAGTAGCCGAAAGAGTACTCGCCGCACGCGACAGGGCACGCACACGCCTAGAAGGAACAGGATGGACCCTCAACTGTCAGCTTCCCGGCCCCTGGGTGCGACAGCACTCGGGCATAGCACGCACATACATTGACCGCATCGATCAAGGCGTCGACAGAGGAATTCTGTCCATGAGAGGCGCCGATCGCGTCTTACGCCTCATGTGGACCCTCGCCGACCTAGCCGAACGATCCACACCCAACGACACCGACCTTGCGCAGGCACTACAACTGAGAAACTCAGGAGCACTCGATGCCTTCTATCAATGAACGCGACCTCGCCTGGGCATGGTGGACATGCATCCAAGAACCCGAAGACGCCCATGCCCACGCTCTACGACTTCACCTTGGACTCATTGAATCAGTCGAATGGGTATGCGCCGATTCTCCCGGCCCACTCCCACCACCACTGTCACAGCATCGAAAAACACTCGAAGACGCCTGGAAACGCTTCAAACCACGTGCACTACGCAACAACCTCAACCAAGAACTTGAGGCAATCCACGCCCTAGGCGGACGCTTCATCAGCCAAGAAGACCCATCCTTCCCCAAAGAACTCACCATCCTTCAAGAATCAACACCACTTGGCCTATGGGTCGTGGGCACGCTCCCACACACACGTTCAGTCACCATCGTCGGAGCGAGAGCAACAACAAACCTCGGAACAAGGAACGCTTTCGACATCGCATCCGACCTTGCCGACAGAGGCGATACCATCCTCTCCGGCGGAGCATTCGGCATCGACATCGCCGCCCACAGGGGAACACTCGCAGCAAACGGACAGACAATCGCCATCCTTGCCGGGGGAG
The DNA here is from genome assembly GCF_030216865.1 of Pauljensenia sp. UMB6358. Taxonomy (NCBI): domain Bacteria; kingdom Bacillati; phylum Actinomycetota; class Actinomycetes; order Actinomycetales; family Actinomycetaceae; genus Pauljensenia; species Pauljensenia sp. UMB6358. Next base: position 47,239 of record NZ_JASOMS010000001.1, read on the forward strand.
TAGCAAACCCCTATCCCGTCTCTCATACCCGCGACTTCGAAACGATCGTCGAATCGTCAGGAGCCATCGTCTCAGAAGTACCACCAAGCTTCAGACCCGCAAAATGGCGCTTCCTTGGACGAAACAGAATGTTAGCCGCTTGGGGGGATGCCACCATTGTCATCGAAGCGTCATCCAGATCCGGTGCCCTCGCAACAGCCAGACGAGCAATGACACTAGGCAAACCCGTAGGAGCAGTCCCCGGACCCATCACCTCGCAATCCTCAACGGGATGCCACGAGCTCATTCGCAACGGTGCCACGCTCATCAGAAACGCATCCGACATCCACGAAATGATCGACCCCCTGCACACGCAACTCCAAGGCATACTCTTCGGTGAACCCGTCTGCCCAGATCAGGGAGTCAATGCACTCTCACCCCACGCGCGCAGGGCATGGGAAGCCCTTCCCATACGCAACCTCTCAACACTTTCCACCATCGCCGCAAACGCTGGCATGAGCGAACAGGAAACGTTGCGGGCGCTCGCGGAACTGGAGCTTGACGGGTACGTGCGTTCTAACTCCCGCGGTTGGGCTCGCAAAGGTGGAGCTCGGTGCTGATAATGAAGGCATGAGTGAGTTAGGCATCTTCGACGCATGGGTATCATTCCTGACCCATGCGCGTCGGCTGTCTGACCATACGATCACGGCATATTCGGTTGATGTTGCTGGATGTTTTGAGTTCATCGGCGTTGACCCGAATCCAACGAGCGAGCAACTAGACGCTCGCTTGACAACGCGCCGTCTTCGCCTGTGGTTAGCGAAACTGAGTGAGCAGGGTGCATCACGTTCGACCCTGTCACGTAAGACCGCTGCCGTACGAAACTTTTGTCGGTGGGCGATTGACCATGACGTGTTGGCTCATGATCCTTCTGCATCGCTTGCGTCTGCTCGCGTAGATCAACGCCTTCCTCAGGTTCTGACATCGAATGATGCGACGACCCTGATGGAGTATGCGCGTGCCCACGCCCGTTCAGGCGATGCGACAGATCTGCGGAACTGGGCGATCCTTGAACTGATCTATGCGTCGGGAATGCGTATCTCAGAACTCGTTGGGTTGAATGTGACAAGCATCGATTATTCGGGCCACACCGGACGTGTTTTGGGTAAGGGAAACAAAGAACGCGTTGTTCCGCTGACCGATCTTGCCCTCGAAGCCGTACAGACGTGGACGGTTCGCGGTCGTCCGCAACTGAGCAATTCTGATTCTGGGAATGCTCTGTTCATTGGTGACCAGGGCAAGCGGATCGATGTTCGAGTTGTCCGCTCCATGTTCCATCGCGAAGCTGCCCGAGCTGGGGTCCCAGATCTTGCGCCACACGCTCTACGGCACACGATGGCGACGCACTTGCTTGAAGGGGGAGCAGATTTGCGTAGCGTTCAAGAGATCCTCGGCCACTCTTCTTTACAGACCACCCAGCGATACACGCACGTTGATTCAAAACGATTGTCCGCTATCTATGCTCAGGCACACCCGCGCGCTTAACTCTTCGTCTGCCCTCCAGCTTCGCCCCGCCTACGATTGACGAGGCTACCCGCGCACTTTACTCCCATCCCAGGGTTTCAGGGCAAGATCGCCAACTAAGAACCGTAGGGGATTAACGTAGTGATCCCTTGAGGTTTTGGCACCCCAGTGCAGACCGCCTGCTGGCTCATGCCCGGGTCTGAGGGTTGCTATGGGAGCCCCCGCACTGACGTGGTCTCCAACGCTCACAAGAGCATCGACGGGCTCATATGTTGAACGAACCGGGCCATGGGACAACGAGACAACCCCCTTGCCGGCAACCTCGCCGGCCACTTCTACAATCCCGTCAGCCGGGGCATAGATCGTAGCGCCAACATCGACCTTCAGATCGACTCCGCGATGACCTGAAAGCCACCGTAACGCCGGAGGATCAAAACCCCTGGTCACGCTTGCCGCATTCCCGGTCGGCCACTGCCAGTGTTGCCAGACGGATGCGTTGGCCGGCCTCGTCAATAGGCAAGAAAACAGAGCCAAGGCGGCAAGGATCGTCAAAGGAAGATGTGCATAACGGTCATTGCGAAGAAACATGCACTCAATGTCGTTGATCGCGGGTCAAAGGGCGAATGGAGTGATTGCTTATTGTGGATACTCCGCGATCGGGTGAGGCACCTGTGGATAAAGTCTGGCGACGAGGGTCACATCAAGCGAAATAGGGAGTATGAGGGCATATGAGATAAGCTATTTGAGCACCTGCTTGCAGGTGACTTCGCGTGCCATTTTCACGTCAGCGGTCTTCCGCGGTGGGCATAAGTTCCAGGTCCTTTCGAGGTGAACTTAAGTCATGGCACCAGGGCTTGCGTACCCGCGCACAGCACGTAACTGAAACCGAGGGTGAAAACCCTCATGATCCCGCAGTTTTGCGGGGAAGGACGATTCAATGGCAGTCGTAACCATGCGTCAGCTCCTCGAGTCCGGTGTCCACTTCGGTCACCAGACCCGCCGCTGGAACCCGAAGATGAAGCGTTTCATCCTCACCGAACGCAACGGCATCTACATCATCGATCTTCAGCAGACCATTGCTGACATCGACATTGCTTACGATTTCGTGAAGCAGACCGTCGCACACGGTGGCACCATCCTCTTCGTTGGCACCAAGAAGCAGGCGCAGGAAGCCGTCGCAGAGCAGGCAACCCGCGTTGGCATGCCGTACGTAAACCACCGCTGGCTCGGTGGCATGCTCACCAACTTCTCCACCGTTTCCAAGCGTCTCCAGCGCCTCAAGGAACTCGAGCAGATCGACTTCGACGATGTCGCCGCATCCGGCCGCACCAAGAAGGAACTCCTCATGATGCGTCGTGAGAAGGACAAGCTGGCTCGCACACTCGGTGGCATCCGCGACATGGCCAAGACCCCGTCCGCCATCTGGATCGTTGACCCGAAGAAGGAACACCTCGCGGTTTCCGAAGCTCGCAAGCTCAACATCCCGATCGTCGCCATTCTCGACACCAACGCTGATCCGGACGAGGTCGACTACCGCATCCCCGGTAACGACGATGCCATCCGCGCAGTTGCACTGCTCACCCGCGTGATCGCAGACGCAGTCGCAGAGGGCCTCCTCGCTCGTTCCGAAACCCGCAAGTCCGCTGACTCGGCAGAAACCGTTGCAGAACCGCTCGCCGAGTGGGAACGCGAACTCCTCGAAGGCGACAAGGGCGAAGCCAAGGCTGAAGAAGCTCCGGCTACCGAAGCCCCCGCCGAGAACTGATCTTTACCAACTTCAAAGTAGAAAGAGACATCAATGGCGAATTTCACCGCTGCTGACGTCAAGGCTCTGCGTGAGCAGACCGGCGCAGGCATGATGGACGTGAAGAAGGCTCTGACCGAGGCTGATGGCGATGCTGAAAAGGCTCTCGAAATCATCCGCCTGAAGGGGCTGAAGTCGCTCTCCAAGCGCGAAGATCGTCAGGCATCCGCCGGCCTTCTGGTCGCTCAGGTTGACGATGGCGTTGGCGTCCTCGTCGAGGTCAACTCCGAAACCGACTTCGTTGCAAAGAACCAGAAGTTCATTGACTTCGCAAACGAGGTTCTCGCAGCAGCCGTTGCTTCGGGCGCATCCAATCTTGAGTCTCTCCTCGCATCCCCCATGGGTGACGAGACCGTTCAGGACAAGCTCAATTCCATGGCAGCAGTTATCGGCGAAAAGCTCGAAATCCGTCGCGTTGTGCGCGTCGAGGGCGAGAACGTTGACCTGTACCTGCACCAGACCAGCCCCGACCTCCCCCCGCAGGTTGGCGTCTTCGTCGTCACCGACGCAGCTGGCGCTTCAGTTGCTCACGACATCGCAATGCACATTGCCGCTTACATGCCGGCATACCTTGATCGCGATGCCGTTCCTGCTGACGTCCTCGAGAAGGAGCGCGAGACTCTCACGAAGATCACGCTCGAAGAAGGCAAGCCCGAGCACATCGTCGGCAAGATCGTCGAAGGTCGCATGGAAGCCTACTTCAAGGACAACTGCCTCGTGGACCAGGCGTTCGCTCGCGATCCCTCTAAGTCGGTCGGCAAGGTTCTTGCCGAGGCCGGCGCAAAGGTGACCGAGTTCGTTCGCGTTCACGTCGGAGCCTGATAACGCATGAATGGCCCCGCCCAAATGGGCGGGGCCATTCGGCTATCCTGTGTACTAATGCTTCTTACCGCGTGAACAGGAGAAACGCGCATGCCTCATACTCGTAGGGTCCTTCTTAAACTGTCTGGTGAAGCTTTCGGCGGTGGCGCCGTTGGTCTTGACCCCACTGTCGTTCGCGATATTGCTCGGCAGATTGCTATTGCTGTCCGTCGAGGCATTGAAGTCGCAGTCGTCGTTGGTGGCGGTAACTTCTTCCGCGGTGCACAGCTAGCTAAAGCAGGAATGGATCGTTCCCGCGCCGACTACATGGGCATGCTCGGTACCGTGATGAACGCCCTTGCGCTTCAAGACTTCATCGAACAAGCCGGTGTTCCTGCGCGTGTTCAATCCGCAATTACGATGACCCAGGTTGGTGAACCCTACATTCCGTTGCGCGCTATTCGCCATATGGAAAAGGGGCGCGTTGTTATCTTCGGTGCGGGTGCCGGTATGCCGTTCTTCTCGACGGACACGGTTTCAGCTCAGCGTGCTCTTGAAACCCACTGCGACGAGCTTCTTGTTGCTAAGAACGGCGTGGATGGTGTGTACGATGACGATCCGCGCCTGAACCCGGACGCGAAGCGTCTTGAATTCCTGACGTACTCGGATGCCCTTTCTCAGGAACTCAAGGTCATGGATGCAACAGCTTTGGCACTTTGCCGTGATAATGGTTTACAGACACGAGTTTTCGGAATGTCTGAAGCAGGCAATGTGACTGCTGCCCTGATGGGTGAGACAATCGGTACTCTTGTGACTGCGCAAGACTGATCAACATAGGAGTCACGAATGATTGACGACATCCTCCTTGAAACCGAGGAAAAGATGGACCGTGCGGTTGAATCCGCACGCCACGAATTTGGCAATATCCGCACCGGTCGCGCAAACGCCGCGATGTTCGAGCAGATTCTTGTCGACTACTACGGTGCACCCACGCCGATGCAACAGCTCGCTTCTTTCCAGATTCCTGAAGCTCGTACCGTGTTGATCTCCCCGTTCGATCGCACTGCCACGAATGAGATCTTGAAGGCCCTGCGTGAATCTGATCTGGGTGTGAACCCGACCGATGATGGCAACGTTGTCCGCGTTGTTCTTCCTGCCTTGACTGAAGAACGTCGTAAGGAATACGTGAAGCTGGCAAAGACCAAGGCCGAAGATGCTCGCGTCGCAGTTCGTAACGTTCGTCGTAAGGCAAAGGAACAGCTCGATAAGCTGAAGAAAGACGGCGAAGCCGGCGAAGACGAGGTCGATCGTGCAGAAAAAAGCCTCGAATCGCTGACGAAGAAGCAGGTCGAACAGGTTGACAAGCTTCTTGCATCCAAGGAAGCTGAGCTCCTGACGCTGTGAGCGCCTCTGATCATTCTTCCCCTTCGTTGGTTGCGAAGTTTTTCTCTCCGCAACCAACGAAGGTGAAGGAACCACTGGCAGCCACCGGGAAGGCAGGACGTAATCTTCCAGCAGCAGTATCTACTGCCGTTGTTTTGATTCTTTTCGTCGGTATCTGCTTGTTTTATGTACCGCCACTTTTGACACTGTTCATTGTGCTGGCGTCGCTGGCGGGTTTATATGAGTTAGGTGGCGCATTCGCCCACCTAGAAACAAAGCTGACGATGGCTCCGCTGTATGCGGGAGCTATCGGCATGGTCACGTGCGCATGGTCTCTTGGCGCAGAAGCGCTCCTCTTTGCCCTGTACGCAACCATTTTCGCTGTTGTTGCGTGGCGAATCTTGGATCCGAACCCCAAGGGGCGGATTAACGACGTCATTGCATCGGTCTTTGTCGCGCTGTATGTTCCTTTCCTTGCCTCGTTCGTTGTGCTGATGATGCGCCAGTTCGGTAACCCATGGGTGGTTCTCACCTACGTTGGCTTAGTCGTCGCATCCGATACCGGTGGCTGGGTCGCAGGCGTTCTATTCGGCAAACATCCGATGGCGCCTCGTCTATCACCCAAGAAGTCCTGGGAAGGCTTCATCGGCTCGACAATTGCTTCTGTCGCACTTGGTGGACTTGCTTTCTGGGCACTTGGTGGCCACTGGGCATTCGGCCTCCTTGCCGGCGTTGTTGCGTGTGTTGTCGGCACGCTCGGTGATCTCACTGAATCGTTAATCAAGCGTGAAACCGGTCTGAAGGATATGTCGCAAATTCTGCCGGGGCATGGCGGTGTCCTTGACCGCGTTGATGCTTTGCTGATGGTTGCACCGCTTATGTTTATGATCTTCACCTGGACGCTGTAAGGAATCCTATGAGCCTCGAATTCGAAAAACAGCGTCGGCGTGAAGTGCGTCCGACTGACCAGCCCCCAGAAGGAGCAACGTCAGCCGATGCGAAGCCGGTGATTTCTTTCGCGCCAGCTAAACCTGGCAAGGCACCTGCTCACCTCGCTGACGTGGATGCAAAAGGACGTAAGCAGGTCCTGAAGGATCTGGGTCTTCCCGGTTTCCGTGCTGACCAGCTTTCTCGACATTATTTTGATCACTTCGAAGCCGATCCGGCGAAGATGAGTGATATTCCCGCATCGATGCACGATGCAATTTGTGAAGGTCTGTTGCCTGAACTGGTTCGCCAAGTCGTCGCGCAACACGCGGATGGCGGGATGACGATTAAGCACCTTTGGGAGCTTTTCGATGGGGCGCGCGTTGAATCCGTGCTGATGCGTTACCCGCAGCGCACGACCTTGTGTATTTCTTCGCAGGCAGGATGTGGCATGGCGTGTCCGTTCTGCGCGACCGGCCAGATGGGGCTGACTCGTAACCTGTCGACGGGCGAAATTGTCGATCAGGTGCGCCAAGCGCAGATTGCGTGTCGGGATGGCGAGCTTCCCGGCGGGCCGACGCACCTCTCTAACGTTGTGTTTATGGGTATGGGCGAACCGCTTGCTAACTACCGCACGGTCGTGAATACTCTGCGCCGCCTGATTGATCCCAGCCCAGAAGGCTTTGGACTTTCAGCTCGAAACGTCACTGTGTCGACGGTGGGTTTGGTTCCCGCGATCGACAAGCTGGCGAAAGAAGGCATGCCTGTGACGTTGGCAGTTTCGTTGCATGCTCCCGATGATGACCTTCGCGACGAGTTGATTCCGATTAACTCGCGCTGGAAGGTGGGGGAGTTGCTTGATGCTGCTCGCCGATACTTTGTTGCGACGGGTCGTCGCGTGTCGATTGAGTACGCGCTGATCAAGGATATGAACGATCAGGAATACCGTGCCCAATTGCTTGCTGATGAGCTCAATAAGCGCGGTCACGGGTGGGCTCATGTGAACCCAATTCCGTTGAATCCGACTCCCGGCACAATCTGGACTGCGTCTACTCGGCGTGCTCAGGACACATTTGTCGCTACTCTGCGCAACAATGGGATTTCAACGACGATTCGCGATACTCGCGGTTCTGACATTGATGGTGCGTGCGGTCAGCTCGCAACAGCGGTGAAGGAAGCGAATGCGAAGCGTCGGTCTATCAATTCAGATTCCACTTCAATTCAGGAGACTCGATGAGTGACTCTTTCCCACGAGTGAGCTTCTGGCGTCACGGCTATGCGACTGAGCGTGTGGACGCTTTCTTTGCGGACGCGCGCCAGGCGTATGAAGGTGGCTTGCCGGCAGAGCAGTTCTCTGCACAGCAGGTTCGCCAGGCGACGTTCCCATTGAAGCGTCGTGGCTACGCGATTGATGCTGTTGATTCCGCGATGAGCCGTCTTGAAGCGGCCTTTGTTCAGCGCGATCGTGCGGATCATATTGCTGTTAACGGCGAGGCCGCATGGTTCGAGAAGGTTGCCGAGCGCGCAACGACGCTGTACGACCGCCTGATGCGTCCTCGGGGCGAGCGTTTCTCACACCCGGAATCCGGTCGTGGATATGACGCGGCTCAGGTTGATGATCTGCTGGATCGTTTGGCCGCCTATTTTGACGAGGGCACTGAGATGAGCGTCGATGACGTTCGTCTTGCTGTTTTCCAGCCTGCTCGTGGCAAGAAGGGCTACACGGAAGGAACGGTTGACGCCTATCTTGGGCGCGCCGTAGAGATTCTTCTGGCTGTTTCCTGATTGGGAGGGCGAATCGTGACTTCTTCGCGTCAGCCGATTGTCCTGCTGGGGTCGACCGGTTCGATTGGTACTCAAGCGTTGGATATCGTTCGCGCGAATCCGTTGCGTTTCGATATCCGAGGTCTTGCTGCTGGCGGCGGCAATATTGAGCGTCTTGCGCGCCAGGTGGTTGAGTTCGATGTTCCTGTCGTCAGTGTGGATCGCCGTGTTGGTGGCGAGCTACGCGACGCGATTCATACCATTGATTCGTCTGCGCACCCGCAGATTATCGAAGGGCCGGACGGGGCAACTCAGGTGGCTTCACTTGTTCCTGACGGAGTTGTCCTGAACGGTATCACCGGGGGAGTGGGTCTGCTTCCCACGCTGGCTGCTTTGAAGTCCGGTGCGACGCTAGCTTTGGCGAATAAGGAATCGTTGGTTGTGGGTGGCCATGTGGTGCGTAGCGCCTGTGTGCGTCCGGGTCAGATTGTGCCTGTCGACTCCGAGCATTCGGCTATCGCTCAGGCGTTGGCCAGTGGAGTTCACGAGGCCGGCCTCACTTCACCAGTGGTCACCGGCCACACTGAGGTGGCCGATCTTGTTCTGACGGCATCAGGTGGCCCGTTTAGGGGTAAGAAGCGCGCTGAACTTGCTGATATCACTCCGGAAGCTGCTCTTGCTCACCCGACGTGGAACATGGGTCCGGTTGTCACGATCAATTCCTCGACGCTGGTCAACAAGGGGCTGGAGCTGATTGAGGCTCACCTGCTGTTTGATGTGGCTCCCGAGCACATTGTGACGACTGTTCACCCGCAGTCGATCGTGCACTCAATGGTGACGTGGATTGACGGTGCAACAACGCTTCAGGCTTCGCCACCCGACATGCGTCTGCCCATCGCCCTGGGCTTGACATGGCCCGAGCGCCTGCACGACGTGGAAAAGCCTCTGACGTGGGCCGATGCGCAGAGTTGGACCTTTGAACCGGTCGATAGCGATACCTTCCCTGCCATCAATCTTGCGCGTCATGCGGTGGCCTCGTCACCGACGCACGCAGCGGTGTACAACGCTGCGAATGAAGTGTTCGTCGATGCGTTTTTAGCCAAGAAACTACCGTGGCTGGGCATTGTCGATTCTTTGACAAAGGTTGTTGAGTCTCACGATGGTATTGCAGACCCGACGTTGGATGACATTCTTGGGGTCGAAGAATGGGCGCGCGCGCAGGCGAATGCGCTGGTGAGTAGATCTTCATGAGCTACCTGGCGGGGATCTTTGCCGTTGTCGTCGGCTTTATCATCACCGTTGGTCTTCACGAGCTTGGCCACCTTGTTCCGGCGAAGAAATTCGGCGCGGTCGTCAGTGAATATGCGATCGGTTTTGGTCCGAAGATTGTGTCGCGTGAAGTCAAAGGCACGTTGGTTGTTTTTCGCGCGATTCCGCTGGGTGGTTACGTGCGTATCCTCGGCATGTTCGCCCCTGCCAAGCCGGGTCGTCGCACGCTGAATTCGAAGGGACAGCGGGATCTTGCTGAAGAAGCGCGCCACCAGAGTGCCCAAGAAATGCCCGAAGGGTGTGCACACCGTGCATTCTGGTGTCTGACGTGGTGGAAGAAAGCAATTGTTATGGCGGCTGGACCCGCGATGAATTTCTTGCTTGCGTTCCTTTTCCTCGTTATTGCGATGGTCGGCATTGGTTTCCGCACTGCCTCGTTAACGCTTGCGGATGTGTCTGCGACAATTCAGACGAATGCGGGTACCGTTGCGTCTCCGGCGTACAAGGCCGGTCTGACCGGGGGCGACACTCTCATCGCGCTTGATGGCCGGAACTTGAATGACTGGTCTGCCTTTAGAGACTCCATTGCCTCGTCCAATGGACAGCCTCTTCAGGTGACATTTGAACGCGATGGCGACCTTCATGAGGCCTCGTTATATCCGCGCAAGATGGATGACGGCACGTACGTGGTGGGCGTGACTGCCGGATATGAATATACGGCGGCCTCGATGTGGGATGCGGCCAAGGAATATCGCTACATGTTCACGGGAACGGTGGGTGCAATTACGAAGATTCCACAGTCCCTGTGGAACGTTACGATGTCGATGGTGACGGGAAGTGAACGCGATTCGTCAGGCTTGATTTCGATTGTTGGAGTGTCACGAATTGCTGGTGAGGTGACCAGCGATTCTGCGGGCAGTGGCGTCGCGGATGTGCGTTCTCAGATTGCGTTCCTTTTGAGTCTGATGGCCTCGCTGAATATGGCGTTGGCGGTTTTCAATCTGATTCCTCTGCCGCCTCTCGATGGTGGGCACATCATTGGTGCGCTCTACGAAGGCGTGCGCGGAGGAGTGGCGCGCATGGGAGGAAAACAGAATCCTGGCCCGGTCGATACCGCCCGATTATTACCGCTGACCTGGGTTGTGGGAGCATTATTGGCGGTGATGAGCATCGTGCTTGTTATCGCTGACATTGTTGATCCGCTTTCATTGCGTTGAACTGGAGTTGAAATGGCCAAGGCTGTTTTTACGAACGACTATTCCGCGACTGCTCACCCGCAGATTCTTGCCGATTTGACGGCGTTTGGAATGCAGAAGTTCCCCGGTTATGGAATGGATGCGATCTGCGATGAAGCTGAAAAGCTGATCCTCGACCAGTGCGGTATTCCCGGTGGAGCAGTCCGTTTCATGGCCGGTGGAACCCTGATTAACGATCTTGCGATCGACCTGTTTTTGCGCCCGTGGCAGTCAGTGATCGCCACCGCTGACGGTCATATTGCTACCCACGAAGCCGGTGCGATTGAAAATTCTGGGCACCGTGTTCATACGATTCCTTCGCATGATGGCCTGATGGACCCAAGTGAGCTCGAAGCGACTCTTCTTGAATGGCGCGACGGCGGTGTGCGTGAGCATGTGACTGCGCCGGGTCTGGTTTATATTTCCCAGCCCACGGAGCTTGGAACGTTGTATTCGCTCGAACGACTGACTGCGATTTCTGAGATCTGTCATTCCTTCGGCGTTGGCCTTTATGTTGATGGCGCGCGTTTGGGATATGCGATGGGGTCGTCAGCAAATGACGTGACCTTCGCTGACCTGGCAACGCTGACCGATGCGTTCTCCATTGGTGGCGCCAAGTGCGGAATGATGATGGGTGAAGCCCTCGTCTTGCCCGACGCGTCAAAGGCTGACTACTCACTGCGTGCGATGATGAAGATCCACGGCGGACTGGCGTCGAAGGGCTGGATCCTGGGCTCGCAGTTCCGCACGATGTTCGCCGACGGTCTGTACCTGCGCATTACGCGCGAGGCTACCCAGCGCGCTCAGCGGATCGAACAGGCATTCAAAGACGCCGGTTTTGAGATGCTGGTGGATTCTCCGACGAACCAGCTCTTCCCGATTCTCCCGCTTGAAATGGCTGAGGACGCGCGCGAGCGTTTTGCTATCGAAAAATGGGCGCCGGTCGCCGACACGGTGGCGGTTCGTTTCGTCATTTCGTGGTCCACCACAGATGAAGACGAGGCTGCCCTCCTTCAGTGGATTGCGACCTCGTCTGCGTGTTAACCTCCAGTAGCTCCTTAGCTGCTTGAGGACTCACATCACCCCAGTCAGTTCCGAGTTACCTTGTACCAACACCGATAACGGATGCCCGGTGTGAAGTGAAAGCGCGGGTTTCCATGTTTCTCCCTTGAATTCGCGTCCATTGAGTGAAATGCAGAGACTAAATGGTGACAGTGACATATCTTCATTAACCTTTCCCACACCTTTGCGCTAAGAAGAAACAGCCGAAGTGGGAGATAATGAGCGCGTGAGTGAAATATCTTTAGGCATCCCCGCAGTAAAGACGTCTCCGTTCCCGCGTAAGAAGACGCGGTCGATCATGGTTGGAGATGTTCGCGTTGGTGGTGGCGCCCCCGTTTCTGTCCAGTCGATGACCACAACGAAAACCCACGACATCGGTGCAACTTTGCAGCAGATTGCAGAGCTCACCGCAGCAGGGTGCGACATCGTTCGTGTCGCATGCCCGACGGATAAGGACGCTGAGGCGCTTGCGATCATCGCACAGCAATCGCGTATCCCCGTTATCGCGGATATTCACTTCAACCCGAAGTACGTGTTTGCAGCCATTGATGCGGGCTGTGGAGCTGTCCGCGTGAACCCCGGTAACATCCGCAAGTTCGACGACCAGGTGAAAGAAATCTGTAAGGCGGCATCCGACGCCGGTGTTTCTTTGCGCATTGGCGTGAATGCTGGTTCGCTGGATCCTCGTCTGCTGAAGAAGTACGGCAAGGCGACTCCCGAGGCCCTCGTTGAATCGGCAGTCTGGGAAGCGTCACTGTTCGAAGAAAATGACTTCCACGACTTCAAGATCTCCGTGAAGCACCATGATGTTCTCACCATGGTTGAGGCATACCGCCAGCTGTCGGAAAAGGGCGACTGGCCACTGCACCTCGGTGTGACCGAAGCCGGTCCCGCATTCCAAGGCACCATCAAGTCGGTGTCCGCATTCTCGGTTCTTCTTTCAGAAGGCATTGGTGACACGATCCGCGTGTCCTTGTCTGCGCCTCCGGTCGAGGAAGTCAAGGTTGGCACCAAGCTTCTTGAATACATGGGGCTTCGTGATCGCACTCTTGAAATCGTTTCATGCCCGTCATGTGGCCGCGCGCAAGTTGACGTGTGGACCTTGGCAGAAAACGTCACCGAAGGTCTCAAGGAATTGACCGTTCCGTTGCGTGTTGCCGTCATGGGGTGCGTCGTTAACGGACCTGGTGAAGCTCGCGAAGCCGACCTTGGTGTCGCGTCGGGCAACGGCAAGGGCCAGATCTTCATTCGCGGTGAAGTTGTTGACACCGTTCCCGAAGATCAGATCGTTGAAACTCTGATTGCTCGCGCACACGCGCTAGCTGAAGAAATGGGTCTGACTGAGGGGGATGGTCAAGTCGAAGTTATTCCCGTCGGTCGCTAAGAAAAGGACTTGAAAGAATGAAAAAATCACGTGCCTTCGGTCTGGGACTGCTTGCAACCGGCGCCTCACTGTACGCCACCGGTTTCCTGAAACGTCTGGGTCTGACCGCTTCAGAAGCCTTGATTTCACTTCCCGGTGATCTTCTTGTGCCCCGCGCTGACGTTCAGGTTGATCGAGCAGTTCGAATTAACGCTCCGGCTTCTACTGTCTGGTCGATCATCGAAGCTGCTCTTGAAGACGAATCCTTGCTAAAGGCTAAAGAGGAAGAATCGTGCATCATCCTGAATGCTCCCAAGCCTGGAACCGAGGGTGAAGAAATCGATCAGATGGGAACGTGCGTTCTTGCCCTGCTCGACTTGGGTAATGGTCGCACGATGCTCCATATGCGCGAACGTCACACCAGCGACGGAACCAACCTTGACAAGGCAAAGCTCTACGGATTGCTTTCCCTTGAAACCTACGGGGCGATGATGATGCTTCGCGACATCCGTAAGGCAGCTGAGTCCATCTAACGTTCTGAATCAGACGCGTGGCGCGTTCGACGGTTACACTAGAGAAACCGTCGTGGCTCGCCAAAATCGTTTGTGCTAGACGGGCTGGTCCAAAGGAGGACATATGGCGCCGTGGGCTGGCGTAGCAATGCTCGTAGTAACTGGCCTTACCATCATTGTTGGCTGGTGCTGGGTATGGGCTGGTCTCACTCGTCGTACACGCGTCGTTGCCATGGAACGATTGTTCCCGTATAGCCCCACTCCAGTTATTCCTCAGATCCAAGCGATCATTTGGCCGGCTGTGCCCGTTGTTGGGTGCCTGTGGATCGCAGTCGGTGCCTACAGTGCTCAGACCATCATCGGCCACGAGACACTGTTCGAACGCACTATTGTCATCTTCCTTTTTGCATTGGTTCCCTTGATCGCTGTCTGGATTATGTGTGGACAGAGCCTGCCAACATGGATGTACCCCGGCTGGCGAGCAGAGCACTATTACCGAACACACCCTAAAGTCGCCGAAAAAGAACTCAATGCTCGTACGGCTAGGCGCTTCGTGGGCGTGAGAGCCTGAACGTCAATGTGTGAGAAAAGAGGAGCTCGGCCTCGTCGATGACCTCAAGGTGCACACCACTGACGTGGTGCACTAATCTTGAAGGCGTGCTGAGAACTCTATCGTCATACTTTGTGCGCACTTTGCGCGAAGACCCAGCTGACGCTGAGGTCGATTCCCACAAGCTCCTTGTTCGTGCCGGCTACATCCGACGCACTGCCCCCGGTATCTACACGTGGTTGCCTCTTGGCCTGCGCGTTCTGCGCAAGGTCGAAGGCATCGTCCGTGAAGAAATGGATCGCATGGGCGCTCAGGAAGTTCACTTCCCGGGTCTGATCCCGGCAGAGCCCTACAAGGCAACGAACCGTTGGGAAGAATACGGTCCGACGCTGTTCAAGCTGAACGACCGCAAGGCGGGGGATTACCTGCTGGCTCCCACCCATGAGGAAATGTTCACCCTACTGGTGAAAGACATGTATTCCTCATACAAGGATCTGCCGACCACCCTGTACCAGATTCAGACGAAGTATCGCGACGAAGCTCGCCCGCGTGCAGGCCTGATTCGAGGTCGCGAATTCGTCATGAAGGATGCCTATTCCTTCGATCTTACCGACGAGGGCCTGGACGCTTCCTATAATGCGCAGCGCGAGACCTACCAGCGGATCTTCAATCGCCTTGGTCTTGAATTCGTCATCGTGTCCGCAATGTCGGGCGCCATGGGTGGCTCGCGTTCGGAAGAATTCCTGCACCCCAGCCCGATCGGCGAAGACACCTTCGTTCGTTCACCCGGTGGTTATGCAGCAAACGCTGAGGCAGTGACGACGTCGGCACCGGCTCCGGTCGATGCGTCCAACGTGGGTCCGGCTCGCGTTGTTCCGACCCCGGATTGTGCGACCATTGAGTCCCTCGTTGATCTGCTGAACGCACAATACCCGCGTGAAGACGGTCGTGCATGGACCTCAGCTGACACGTTGAAGAATGTTGTCGTCGTTCTGACCCAGCCTGACGGCTCGCGTGAACTGCTCGTCATTGGCCTGCCCGGTGACCGTGAGGTCGACATGAAGCGCCTCGAAGCAGCTGTCGCACCCGCCGAAGTTGAAATGGCAACCGACAAGGACTTCGAGGACCACCCCGAACTGGTCCGTGGCTACATTGGCCCGCAGGTGATCGGACCGAACTCGCCGGCACGTACAACCGACGAGGACGGGAACCCGACCGGTTCCGTCCGCTATCTTGTGGATCCTCGCGTCGTTGAGGGCACCACCTGGGTGACCGGCGCAAACCAGGATCGTCACCATGTGATCGACCTGGTTATGGGACGCGATTTTGCAGTCGACGGCACCATCGAGGCCGCCGAGGTTCGCGAAGGCGATCAGGCTCCCGACGGTTCAGGTTCGCTTCACCTCGAACGAGGCATCGAAATTGGCCACATTTTCCAGCTTGGTCGCAAGTATGCGGAGGCTCTGGGCCTGACGGTTCTCGACGAGAACGGCAAGTCCCAGGTTGTCACCATGGGCTCGTACGGCATCGGCGTTTCCCGCGTGCTCGCAGCACTCGCTGAGTCGAACCACGACGATAAGGGTTTGGCGTGGCCGGCTCAGATCGCACCGTTCGACGTGCACGTTCTGGCAACCGGTAAGGGCGATGAGCTCTTCGACACTGCCAAGGGCCTCGCTGAAGAACTCGAAGCCGCCGGCATGGACGTCCTCTACGATGATCGTCGCAAGGTCTCGGCTGGCGTCAAGTTCGCTGACGCCGAGCTCATCGGTATTCCACTGGCTCTGGTTGTTGGCCGTGGCCTGAAGGATGGTCTGGTCGAGGTTCGTCAGCGCGCCACCGGTGAAAAGACCGAAATGCCACTCGCGCAGGCCGTTGAAGCTCTGAAGGCTGCTCACGCTGAGATTCTTGGAGGCAAATGATGGCAATCCGCGATATTCGCATCATCGGCGATCCGATTCTGCGCACCCAGTGCGATCCGATCACGGATATTGATGCTTCGGTGAAGCTGCTGGTCGAGGATCTGCTTGAAGGTGTTGACATGGAAGGCCGCGCAGGTCTTGCCGCCAACCAGATCGGTGTCGGTCTTCGTGCGTTCTCGTGGAACATTGACGGCGAAATCGGCTACGTCCTCAACCCGAAGATTGTGGAACTGTCGGCTGACGAATTCCAAGACGGTGATGAAGGGTGCCTGTCAGTTCCTGATCTCTGGTATCCGACCGAACGCGCGTGGTATGCGCGCGTCGAAGGCATCAACCTGGACGGTAAGACGATCGTTGTTGAAGGTGAAGAGCTGATGGCTCGTTGCCTGCAGCACGAGTGCGATCACTTGGATGGCATGATCTACATTGATCGCCTGGATCGTAAGACTCGTAAGAAGGCTTTGAGGGACATTCGTAACTCACACTTCTGATCGAGTCGTTGCAACGCCGTCGCACCCTCTTGCTATATGGTGCGACGGCGTTTACAGTTAAATTACACCGTTGTGAGATGTGGCAGTGCTAGTTGAGGGCGTAGGGGAAGACGATCCTCAAAGACTATGGAGGTCACATTGAGAGGGACATACACCCGCGGTGTACTTTTCGTGCATTCAACACCGCCCGCGCTGTGCCCACATATCGAATGGGCAGTTGGTACGGCTCTCGGTCAAGATGTGCGTCTTCAGTGGACCGCGCAAGACGCTGCTCCCGGCATGGTGCGTTGCGAGTTCTCGTGGGTCGGACCGGTCGACTCGGGTGCGCGCCTCGCCTCAGCTCTGCGTGGCTGGGAACACCTGCGCTACGAGGTCACCGAAGAAGCCACGGCTTCCACGGACGGTGGTCGCTGGGCTCATACTCCATCACTCGGCATCTTCCACTCGCAGATGGACACTGTCGGAAACGTCGTCGTTCCTGAAGACCGTATTCGTGCCGCCATTGAGAGCGCCACGAATTACGAGGAATTGCGCGAAGGCCTTGATCTTGCCCTCGGACAAGCGTGGGACGATGAGCTGGAATCCTTCCGTCACGCCGGTGCCGGCGCACCGGTTCGCTATCTGAATTCCAAGGTCGGCTAACCGGTGGGTTCGATCGCTGACCTGCTCGGGTACACGCTCAACGCTGAAGGGGAGAAGTCCGATATCTCCCCTGAAACAGGCGGTGCGATCAATGAAGCGGGGGAGGCCTCGTCCCCTAAAACTGAGCACGCGCGTGAGGTGACGATGGATGCCATCTTGGAATTTGTCGACCTTGCCCCCGAAGATGCGCGCGGTGACCTGACGCTGAAAAAGGATCTGGATATCGATACGTTGGTCAGGTACGCGATCGTTGCACGCATTGAACACGAGTTGAAGCTATCGATTCGAGATACTGAGGTTGAAGCGTGGGAGACATTGGACGATGTGCTTTCCGGTGTTGCGGGCATGTGTAGGTGAAACCGCGTTCGAGGACCGTCTTTTCATCTTCTTTGATTTCGGTCAAGAAAAGGTGATGAGACGGTTTTTCTTTTGTGTAGTTTCGGCAAGTCGTGGACTTTCGTCCTAGATTTACGTCACCATAGATAGCGCAACACAGTAGTGAAGCTGAGCATGCTCACAAGCATCGCTCAGTACACGTAACCACAGACGAAGGAGTCGCAGGTGAGGGAAACGAAGCGTATCGAGGAAGACCTCTTGGGCGCACGAGAAGTTCCGCTCGAGGTTTACTGGGGTATTCACACGCTCCGCGCAATCGAGAACTATCAGATCTCCGGTTCGACAATCGCTGAGGAACCTGAATTTGTCCGTGGCATGGTTGCCGTCAAGAAAGCGTCAGCAATGGCGAACCGGAAGCTGGGGACACTGAGCGACACAATCGCCGATGCGATTATTTGGGCGTGCGACGAAATCCTGGAAGATGGGCGCTGTTTGGATCAGTTCCCGATCGACGTGTTCCAAGGTGGTGCGGGCACCAGCGTCAATATGAATACAAACGAAGTTGTCGCTAACCTTGCGCTGGAACACCTAGGGTACGCGAAGGGACGCTACGCGCACATCAACCCGAATGATCACGTCAACAAGTCTCAGTCGACAAACGACGCCTATCCCACCGGCTTCCGCTTGGGCTTGTACAAGAAGGTCGACGATCTGGTGGATGAACTCGAGCGTTTGATCGAATCTTTCACATCGAAGGGCTTGCAGTTCCGCGACGTCATCAAGATGGGGCGCACTCAGCTACAGGATGCCGTCCCTATGAGCCTAGGCAAAGAGTTTGAAGCATTCAGTGTGCTCTTGGGTGAAGAGATCCCGCGTCTGCGTAACAACTCGGCGCTACTGCTGGAAGTTAACCTTGGCGCGACCGCTATTGGCACTGGCCTGAATACTCCTGACGGATATCAGGACACCGTCGTTCACTGCCTGCGTGAGGTCACGGGACTGCCGATCAGGGGAGCGGACGACCTGTTGGAAGCAACCTCCGATACTGGTGCCTACGTGTCGATGCACGCCTCCATTAAACGTCTTGCGGTTAAACTATCGAAGATCTGCAATGACCTGCGACTTCTGTCGTCTGGACCTCGTGCGGGCTTGGGTGAAATTCGCTTGCCTGAACGCGCTGCCGGATCGTCGATTATGCCGGCGAAGGTGAACCCGGTGATCCCGGAGGTCGTGAACCAGGTGTGCTTCAAGGTGATGGGCAACGATGTGGCGCTGACCTTCGCGGCTGAAGCTGGCCAGTTGCAACTGAACGTCATGGAGCCGGTAATCGGCCAAACTCTGTTTGAGTCCATCAACCTGCTGGCGAACGCGATACGGACCCTGCGTGAGCTCTGCGTCATCGGCATCGAGGCAAACGAGGATGTCTGTCGTAACAATGTCCTGAACTCGATCGGTATTGTCACCTACCTTAACGAGGTGATCGGGCACGCGAACGGTGACGCGGTTGGTCGCGAGTGTGCGCGTAGTGGTCGCAACGTTCGCGAGGTTGTTCTTGAAATGGGACTTCTGGACGAGGCTGCGCTGGATGAACTGCTCAGCGTTGAAAACCTGTTGCGCCCGAAGTACCGCGACATGAGATACTACTCGGGTGGCGACCCGTCGGTCGTGGAATTGGAGGACGAAGAGTAATCGTTCATATGGCGTCGCACGCTCGGCGCATAAAAAACTGCTGGGACACTCGGGTGAGCATCCCAGCAGTTTTCGTTTGTCTTATTGACGAGGCCTGACGCGGCGACTGAGCGCCGCGTCAGGGTAGTAGTTCGTCTTAGTGTGCCTGGTCTGCAACAGAATCGATTCCGCAGTTGAACAGGTCGTAGCGCGTAATTGCCTGAGCAACGACGCTACGATCGATCTTGCCCTGATCGGCGAGAGTCTGCAGGGTGCGAACGACCAGCGACTCAGCGTCGATGTGGAAGAAGCGACGTGCTGCACGGCGGGTGTCGGAAATACCGAAGCCGTCGGCACCGAGCACACGGTACTCGCCGGGCACCCACTGGCGGATCAGATCCTGGGTCAGCGTGTCGAAGTCGGAGGTTGCGATGAATGGGCCTTCGCAACCGGCCAGTTTCTGCGTGAGGTACGCGGTGCGCGGTGCTTCCTCCGGGTGGAGGAAGTTGTGCTCGTCGGCATCCAGGCCGTCGCGTCGCAGTTCGTTCCACGAGGTAACTGACCACACGGCTGCGTCAACGCCCCAGTCTTCAGCAAGCATGCGCTTGGCGTCGCGTGCCCACGGCACACCCACGCCGGAAGCGAGTAGCTGGACCTTGTGGCCCTGGCCTGAGTGATCCTCGACCTTGTAGATACCCTTCTTGATACCTTCAACGTCAACGTTCTGAGGCTCTGCAGGCTGGTGAATCGGCTCGTTGTAGACGGTGATGTAGTACATGACGTTCGGGTCACGACCATCGTTCTCACCGTACATGCGTGCCAGGCCGTCCTCCATGATGTAACGGAGTTCGTAGGCGTATGCCGGGTCGTAGGAGACGAACGCGCGGTTGGTGGAAGCCAGAACCTGTGAGTTGCCATCCATGTGCTGCAGGCCTTCGCCGGCGAGCGTGGTACGACCAGCGGTTGCACCGATGACGAAGCCTTTCGCCATCTGGTCGCCGGCAGCCCAGAACTGGTCGCCGGTGCGCTGGAAACCGAACATCGAGTAGAAGATGTAAACGGGAACCATCGGCAGGTTGTGGGTCGCATATGCGGTGCCAACAGCCTGGAAGGCAGCGGCGGAGCCGGCCTCGGTGATGCCCGTGTGGAGAACCTGACCCTGCTCGGATTCCTTGTAGGAGAGCATCATGTCAGCGTCAACGGCCGTGTAATTCTGGCCGTGCGTGTTGAAGATCTTTGCGGACGGGAAGATCGCGTCGAGGCCGAAGGTACGGGCTTCGTCAGGAATGATCGGGACGAAGTAACGGCCAACCTGCTTGTCCTTGAAGAGGTCCTTGAACAGGCGAACGAGTGCCATGGTTGTTGCGACCTCGAGTGGGCCGGAGCCCTTCGACAGACCCTCGAACGGCTTGGTCGGCAACGGTGGTAGCTTCGGCTGACGGTCGTCACGACGCTCGGGAACCCAACCGCCAAGCTTCTCGCGACGCTCCTTCATGTAGAGGAGTGCCGGATCGTCCTCAGACGGCTTGTAGTACGGAGGCATGTAGGGATCGCGTTCGAGCTCTGCGTCCGTGATCGGAATCTGTAGACGATCTCGTAGCTGCTTCGCATCTTCCAGCGTCAGCTTCTTCATCTGGTGGGTTGAGTTACGACCTGCGAAGTGCGAACCAAGAGCGTAGCCCTTAATGGTATGCGCCAGAATGACGGTCGGTTGGCCGGTGTGCTCCATCGCTGCCTTGTAAGCGGCGTAGACCTTGCGGTAGTCGTGGCCACCGCGCTGCAGTGCCCAGATCTGGTCGTCGGTCCAGTTCTGAACCATGGCCTTGGTGCGCGGGTCGCGACCGAAGAAGTGCTCGCGAACGTATGCGCCGTCGTTGGCCTTGAAGGTCTGGTAGTCGCCGTCGAGCGTGTCGTTCATGACGTGGACAAGAGCGTCGTCCTTGTCGGAGGCGAGCAGCTGATCCCAGCCACGGCCCCAGATGACCTTGATGACGTTCCAGCCGGCGCCCTTGAAGAAGGCTTCCAGTTCCTGGATGATCTTGCCGTTACCGCGGACCGGGCCGTCGAGGCGCTGCAGGTTGCAGTTGACGACGAAGGTCAGGTTGTCGAGGGCCTGCTGGGCGGCAAGCTGGAGCATGCCACGCGATTCAGGCTCGTCCATTTCACCGTCACCGATGAATGCCCAGGTGTGCTGTTGCGACGTGTCCTTGATGCCACGCAGGTGCAGGTAGCGGTCGAACCATGCCTGATAGATGGCTTCTGCCGGGCCGAGGCCCAGCGAAACGGTCGGGAACTCCCAGAAGTCGGGGAGCTGGCGCGGGTGCGGATACGAGGGCAGACCGTGTTCGGTCGATGCCTGCTGCCGGAAGCCGTCCATTTCTTCTTCGGAAAGACGACCTTCGACGAACGCACGTGCGTAGGGACCCGGAGAGGCATGGCCTTGGAAGAAGACATGGTCGCCACCGCCCGGGTGATCCTTACCGCGGAAGAAGTGGTTTAAACCAACTTCGTACAGGGTGGCAACGGATGCGTAGGACGAGATGTGTCCGCCGACCTTGACGCCGGGGCGCTGTGCGCGCGTCACCTGGACGGCTGCGTTCCAGCGGATCCAACGGCGGTACTGGCGCTCCATGGCCTCGTCACCGGGGAAGTAGGGCTCTTCGTGCACCGGGATGGTGTTGACGTAAGGAGTCGTGTATTCCTGCGGTACATGGACGCCCTGGTGGCGTGCCTGATCCAGCATGTGAAGCAGGATGTAGCGGGCGCGCGGACCACCCTTTTCGTCGATCAATCCGGACAGTGACTCAATCCATTCGGCGGTCTCTGCCGGATCGTTGTCCGGAACCTGGCTAATCAGGCCGTTAACAACGGGATGGTTTTCGCTCAAGTGACTCACGAATCCCCTCTGGTATTGCTTAGCTTTTACGGTGGTGCACGGCTTCGTGCCCTCGTTCCTATTGTCCACTGTTCGGGCTCTTCATGCGACCCCTACAGGGACTTCTGACCCATGAGTAATGCCTCATTATTGCACGCTGTGCCATTGGGAAGATGTGCCCGACCTTTCCGCTGGTCTTCACGGCGTGGACAAATGGAGTTTCAGCAGTGATGTGCAATACGATAAAAGGGTGTTAGATACTTCAGCGCTCCGTGCGCTCACGCCGAAGGGTGGTTGTTCATCATGGCGGTGAGCCTCGGTTTCACACTGGGACAGATTGTTCAAGAGTTTTACGTCGACGATGACGCTGACCAGCAGATTCGCGTCTCCATTGAATCCGAGACAGGCGAACAGCTCGTCGACGAGGACTACGGAGATGTCGTTGACGGTGCCATCGTGTGGTGGCGTGCAGATGATGCTGAAGAAGATGATCTTGCCGACCTTCTGGTTGACGCTCTGTCGAACCTTGATGACGGTGGTCTGATCTGGGTCTTTATCCCGAAGCCGGGTCGTGCTGGAACCGTTCCTGTTGCTGATGTTGAAGAAGCTGCGAAGGTTGCGGGATTGCATTCCACGTCCGCTGCCTCGGTTGGTAATGACTGGGCGGGTATTCGTTTGACGGCTCGTCCTCGGGGTCGTTGATTTAGTCTCAAAAAGCCACTGGGATTCGCGCGAGAAACGCAAGCCCAGTATGCTTTCGACTGTTCCCGTAAGTGTACGGGCAACGGGCCTGTAGCTCAGTTGGTCAGAGCGCTGCGTTTACACCGCAGATGTCGTCGGTTCGAATCCGGCCGGGCCCACTTTTTGTACCCACGTGCTTTCCCCTTTGCGTTTTGTCGCCGAGACTCCCGCGAACCTCGTGAATAAGCCCTCAAGGTCAGCGCTTGTAGCTCGCCCACTTCAGGATCAGAGCGTTGAAAACTCCCGGTATCAGCGCGAAGACTCAAATGTATTTCCATGCGTTGAGGACGTGCTACAGGAAAGCTCGACGTTCATCCCGAAGAAATCGGTGATAACAGTGCCGATTGTCAGCAGGATCGACACGATCATCGAAATCGACAATTTGTCGTTGCGGTTGTTGTTCGACATGGGCGAGCGGTGAGCAAAATTGATGACGATGCCATCACCCATCAATAGAGGTCAGAGGGGAGTCACCTGCTGCGCCTGACACATCGAATGAGTGGAAACGAAAGCCACGCGGATGCGGGTACTTCGCATCTAGCCAGTTGTTGTCTTTTGCTAGCACGCAACGTAATCGAGAACCTTCACGGACCCAAACAAATGGGCGCGGTCAGCTTTCTGTTCGTTGTTGTGATTTGAAGTGCCGATGAAAGGCGGATTCATTAAGACACGTTGTTGATATGAAGTGACGCGACACCTCCGGTTGCCCAAGGTGGATGCAAGCGCGCGTCGGGTGGGTGTGTGGTTAGATTTCGCCACGATCAAGGTAATCGCCGAGGGCTTTTCCATCCGCGTCACGCCAGAGGGCGCGGGCGTTAGCGCTGTTGCCGTTGAAGCACACGGCCGCTTGATTCGGTGAGGAGGACGCAATGTCTGTGGTGGTCACGTTTCCGTCCACGGCCTTGGCATATCGTTCTCTCAACTTGGCCTCGTGGTCTGCTTTCACTGGGCGTAGCCAGCTACCTTTCTTGAACCCCCACGCTTCGCCACTCTTGACCAGGGTGGCGCGTTTTTCCTCGCGACGGTGGCTGTAGAACTCAACGCTCACATCGCGGATCGGGCCGCGCGATTCAATTGGACCATCCTCGTTCGCTCCGAGGGTGACGTCGTGGTGTTCCGCGGTTGCCACTGGTGGCTCAAGCACCATCATGCCCATGGGCGCCATCATCAGTCTGGTGTTTGAGACGATAGTGCTAATTCGGTTCCTCAGGTGTTCGCGCACACGTCCAGCGTGGGCACCGGTCGCATTTGCGATTGTGGTGCGACCAGCTTCACGGGCCAAAGTGATGAAGGTGTCCTCGAGCAGACCGAGCTCGGTGGCGGCGAAGTCTTCTGATGGAGCGACAAGGAGTATGGCCTTGCGACAGAAGCGGTGCTTGTCGTTCCGCAAGTTCTCGAGAATGTATTTGATAGTGCCATCGTTTGTAATGTAGTAAGACATATGTGACACTTTCAACAAAATAAAAGAGGTGCTCTGATACAATGTGTTTGAACAAAAACCGTTGTATCGAGAGGAGCACCTCTTGGGTAAAATTATAGTAACAAAGATTTATTTAATCAAATTAATTTTGCGAAGAAAATTTGATGATTTGACGAAGTGGAGCTTAGAGGCAAGCGGAGCGTACATAAAGTACTCGAGCATTGCCGAGGAAGGGTCGAGTCAAAGGGCGAATTTTATTGCAAAATAGGCTACGATGCATAAAGGAGCGATATTATGATAATTGCAATTGTCTTAGGGATTCTAGTACTTATAGTGTTCTATTTCATTTCAACACAAAGAAGTCTAGTTACTCTTGAAGAAAACGTGGACAATGCCTTTGCAAACATTGCCGTGAATTTAAACTCACGTTGGGACGCTCTAAAGGCGCTTGCTAACGCGGTTAAAGCTTATTCAGAACATGAGTATGAAACTCTTACAGACATTATCGAAAAAAGAAGTGCTGTGAAAAATACAAGTGACGTAAAGGAGGGCGAGGCTCTACTTGGAAGCGCTCTATCGAGGATAAATGCTGTTGCTGAGAGCTATCCAGAGCTAAAAGCCTCTGAGCTTTACACAAAAACTATGGACTCGATCAATGACTATGAAAATAAAGTCAGAATCAGCCGTATGGTTTACAACGACTCAGTTACAAAGCTTAACAGAGCTGTCAAAATGTTCCCATCGTCCATCGCTGCGTCCATATTAAACGTTCATCCTAAAGAATATTTGAGCACAGACGAAGGCAAAAAGGACATGCCGAATTTGGATTTTAGATAATGAAAAAGTTTTTGGCGAGCATATTCGTCGCCATAATCCTAGTATTTTCAATAAATTGCTACGCATCATCAGATGAAATCAAATCCATTGACATAAAAGCGACGCTTATGGACGACGGCTCATTAATGATAAGTGAAGTATGGAGGGCTAGAGCCGGCTCAGGTACTGAGTTTTTCATACCTAAGTCAAATATGCGAGATATAGTCATTACGGATTTTAAAGTTTCTGACGAGAGTGGCTCTTACGAAACAGTTGGCAATTGGGATGTCGATTGGACTTTTGGCGAAAAGGCGCGCAAATGTGGTTTGCACGCCACTCCAGATGGTGTCGAGCTTTGCTTTGGCAAAAGCGATCTTAATAAAGACAAAACTTATACATTAACTTATAAAATGAACAGAGCCGCCCAAAGTTTTGATGATATGGACGGCTTCAACATTCGCTTCGTCAATGATCAGATGGATCCTGCTCCAGAAAAGGTTTCATTCGAGCTAAGCCTTGCCAATGGTGAGATAAACGAGAGTAACGCTCGTGTTTGGGGCTTCGGCTCAGATGCGCCAATCGTTTTTGAGGGCGGCAAGGTCATCGTTCACGAGATAAATGACTTTGGCCCTGAAAATCACCTAACAGTTTTGTTTGGTCTTGACAAAAATATAATTCATCCGATTAGCACGGGTAGCGGAAGCTTTGAAGATTTGAAAAATACTGCACTTGAAGGCTCTGACTATAATAATCGTGAAGAAGATATTGAAGCAGAAGATGCTAATCATAATAATAATGAAGACGATTTTTATTATCCAGAATATAATGGCAATTTCATCACGAGATTTATCGGCACAGCTAACCCCATCGCCATACCTGTAATTTTCATTTTTCTTCTATCAATCATTTCCATGATAGTATCTGGAGTGAAAAAATCCATGATAAATTCTGAAAATAGCCTGCCAAGAGATGTAAACTATTGGCGAGATTTACCGATGAATGGAAATATTTTGCTTAACAGCGGCATTTATTCGGTGAATGAAAACTTATCTGTGACAAATGTGGTCGCTGCCTATTTTCTAAAATGGATTAAGGACGGAAATTTAGAGCTAATTAAGGAAAAATTCACTAAGGGTCTGATTTTTAAAAGGGATGTTTTTGAGGACTGCTTTAAAATTATTAAAGTCCCTCAAACGAATGACGTGATGGAAGAGCAGCTATATAAGCTGATTACAAGTGCTTCGGGTGATGATCTCGTGCTTAGAAACGATGAGCTTACGAGGGCCTTTAACAGGGGAAGCGTTGCCGAAAATTTCGTTAAAAATTACAATAAAAATGCGAATAGCGCGGCCGAAAATTTGAATTTATTATATAAGAAGCTGGGATTTTTATTCTCAAGCTACGATGTTTTTACTGAGCAAGGCCGTGGCGAAGCCATTAAGCAAAAAGGATTTATAAAGTTTTTGAAGGATTTCACTTTGATTAACGAGCGTGAAGCGGTAGAAGTCGCTCTATGGGACGAATATTTGGTGCTTGCCACTTTGTTTGGATTGGGCGAAAAAGTTTTGGAAAAGTTTAAAAGCCTTGATCCAAGCTACACTTACGCTGGATATACAAGTCTTGACCCAGTTCTTATGTATCACGTTGTGAATAATGTCGGCACATCAGTGAACCACGCATACCAAAGCAATCGCTCTTCTTCAGCCTCACATGGAGGCGGCGGTTCTATGTCCTCTGGTGGAGGAGGAGGATTTAGTGGAGGTGGCAGTGGCGGCGGCGGACGCTAGCTTTTGTAGGAGTTTGTGTTAAAACGCGCCCTTGCACTCGTTTTACCAACAAACTCTGCTTGCGTCGGTCGCTCGATCGCTGTACTTTGTCTCATTCATCATAGCGCAAAGGTTCCTGTTCATATTGAACAGGGTTCTTCTTTTTCTAAGAAATTTATTTGCTGTGGTGTAATGTAGTAAGACATATGTGACACTTTCAACAAAATAAAAGAGGTGCTCTGATACAATGTGTTTGAACAAAAACCGTTGTATCGAGAGGAGCACCTCTTGAGTAAGATTATAACTGAAGAAATGAGATATCGTTAAAAAGTATGTGAATACGCATTAAAGCACGGCGTGACAAAGGCGGCACGCAGGTATCATACTTACCGACAATTTGTGTATCGCCAACTGGAGCGATACGACGGTACAGCCGGCAGTCTCGCTTTTCGTTCACGAAAACCGAAAACAAGTCCCAAGGCCCACAGGGAAGAAGAACTGTGTTTGATACGTCGCATGCTAAGAAGAAATGGCGTGTATGGTCTGGCGGAAGTGTATGTACGATGTCGTTCTAAGGGATACAGCCGATGTTTTGAAAGCATGTGTCGTCAAATACGTAAAAAAGGCTATAGAAAACCACAAGCTCGTCGTAAGAGCTACACACGCTATGAAAGGCTGGAGGGGAAGTTTCCTGGAGATAAGGTGCAAATAGACATTAAATATGTACCGCAAGAATGTGTCCGCTTTCCAAGCTATGGATTACGCTATTACCAGATAACAGCTATTGATGAATTCAGTCGAAAGCGTGTTCTAAAAATCGTTGACGAGAAGTCGACCTATGAGACAACAAAATTTTTAGATGATTTAGAAGAAAGAATGGGATTTTCCATTCATACCATTCAGGTAGACAACGGCTTAGAATTTGTGAACGACAATGATCGCACCAATCGGGAAAGTCGCTTTGAGCTGGCGGTAAGGGAAAAAGGTTGGGTTCTGCGAAGGACAAGACTCTATTTGCCGTGGCAAAACGGGAGAGTGGAGAGAAGCCATCGAGAAGATGGGAAAATCCTGTATAATCGACACATTTTTACAAGAAAAAAAGATTTAATTAGTCAGGTGAAAAAGCATGAGCGGCGTTACAATACGACAGCCAAATACGTTCTAAATTTCAAAAGCCCGGAAGAGATGGTGCAAGAGTATTTTGAAGGCTCAGTCGCTTAGGCTAATGTTTTTTCCGGGCGAGAAGGATATTCACTTCCTTTCTCCAGGTCAAGGGACGCTCCCTTTGCTCACTCTTCGCCCTTGACAAGTCGAAAGCAAGTGTCTGTTAGAAAACCGCCGGAAAAAGGATAATTGTGTCAGATGCATCTTAGCGGAATGTGTAACATATGTC
The DNA here is from genome assembly GCF_030216865.1 of Pauljensenia sp. UMB6358. Taxonomy (NCBI): domain Bacteria; kingdom Bacillati; phylum Actinomycetota; class Actinomycetes; order Actinomycetales; family Actinomycetaceae; genus Pauljensenia; species Pauljensenia sp. UMB6358. Next base: position 75,479 of record NZ_JASOMS010000001.1, read on the forward strand.
TTGACAGTTAAGAGAATGTATTTGATAGTGCCATCGTTATTCTTGCGCACGGCAGCTTTGCCGATATAGAGGTTTTGCTCGTCGCTGTCGAGGTCATCCAAGATGAAATAGATCCCGGCAAGATTCATCTTGTTGTTGTGGTTGCGGTACTCATCAAGTGAGGCGTGCGGCAGGATGTACAGGTCGTATTTCGTATCGGGGATCTGCACGTGAATCGGCCCGTCCGCGCGGCCCTCAAGCAGGAGCAGGTCCAAGCCGAGCTGCGGTCGCTTCTCGATCTTCGTTCCGGTAGTCGTAATCTGCGCTATGAGTGCCTCCATCGTGTGCCTGAAGTACCAGGATAAGTTGGCTCAGACATCCCCGGCCTGGAGGCGGGGCCGAGATATGGAAATGCCATTGTGACGTGGGGTGGTCTACCCCTGGGAATGCCCAGGCTTTGATCTCGGTACCATCATTGAAGGCGAAAACCATGGGCTTGAAAGAATGAACTCACAACTTATGCCACAGCGGTGACTCCTTGGCGAACGTCCACTATGGCTTGGAACCAGTCAACCCGGTTTCCCCATCGTTGGTGGCTATGTTGCAGTTCTTCCATGACGATGTTGAGAAGTACTCGCTTGCCGAGTATGAGGAGTACTGGAAATCGCGCGGTCTGGCGTCGCCGAGTAGCATGTGCGCCCGCCTCGGAAGTTGGAACGACGTGAAGGCTCGCGTGCGCCAGTTCATGTGTTACGCCGTCGCACCGGATGGCACGTGGGAGTGGGGTGAAGCTGTGCTCGCCGTCTACCGTGAGCACCATCCCCGCTGTGGTGTCCAATGAAATTGCGTTAGATGCGCTCCGCGAGGCGGCGGCACGTACGACGGGGCCATTGAGTGCCGCACTCTATGAGAAGCGTCATGCCCCTATGCATCCGAGTGTGGCTGCGGTGCAGTCGTGCTGTGGCTTCTGGATCGATGCGCTACATGACGCAGGGCTGGGGGCGCATGTCTACTCGAGCTCGGCTTAATGGAATGGACGAGAAGGCGCGAAGGATCTCCAAACAGCTAAGGGGTTGTTAGCGGATTGAGTTCGACTCGCGGGCTGTTTGACACCGATGGTTTCGAACGTGATGGCGGTGCTTGTGCCTGCTGAGCCGGCCAGAGGATTTGCCTGAAGATTTGCCCTTTCTTTGAGGCAAAGAATGGAAGTACATACAACAAAGACACGAATCACATCGGCGTTTTAGCGGCGAAGATACAGTAGGTAATCTGCCTTAGATTTGTGATCAGTTAGCTAAGGGGGTGTTCTTAATTGCAGATTAAGTCCAAGATGATGGTGAGCCGGATTGAGAAGAACTTGACTATTTCTACAAGCATGATCTGGTCGCTGCAATACCATCGTCTTCAGGCACTCTTATTCACCATAATGTGAAGTTGGCTGACCACCTGTATGAACTGTTCAAACAGGTCGGCTAGCCTTGGAGGCTACCTAGACGAATGTTTTGCTGATCTTGAAAGGATTTACCTGCGTAAGTAGCTACACTCTTCTACTTGTCGCCTGGGCGGTTCTTGTAGCTGACCCTTATCGTGGGTGCGTGTTTTGGGGTAGTGGCTTGAAACTGAATTGTTTAGTGCCCGCATCGTTGACTTCGGTGGCGCTGACGCCGTAGACCTCGCGGATAAGTTGTGGCGTCAGGATTTCTGCTGGGTTGCCTTTGGTGTGCAGATGTCCGTTTTTGAGGATGATCGTGTTGTCGCAGTACCGTGCAACAAGGTTCAGGTCGTGCAGGATAATGACAGCAGTGTCGCTGACTTTTCTGATGACACTGAGAATTTGGTGTTGGTATTTGACGTCGAGGTGGTTGGTGGGCTCATCAAGAAGGATGCATTTGCACTGCTGAGCGAGTGAGCGGGCGATGAGGACGCGTTGGCGTTCGCCTCCAGAAAGGGTGTGAACGTATCGGTCTTGGGAGTAGGTCATCCCGACAGCGTCGAGGGATTCACGGGCAATTTCGTAGTCGGTGGCGTTGTAGCCTTGAATGTCTTTGCGGTGAGGTGCTCGACCAAGTAGCACGATGTCGATGACGCGGGTTTGGTCCATGTCTTGTTCGAATTGGGAAACAACCGCGATGCGTCTGGCAATTTGGCCTGAGCTGAGTGTGCTTAGCGGTTCGCCATTGATGACGATTCTCCCCTCGGATAGTTTTTGCGCAGCGAACAGGGCTCTCATGAGGGTGGTTTTTCCGGAGCCGTTAGGTCCAGCAATTCCAAGGATTTGTCCTTGGGGTACCTCAAAAGAGACGTTGGTGAGGACTTGGGTGTCTCCAAACCGAACGCTAGCGTTTTCTATTGTGAGGGGAGAATCGCTCATCGGTTTATTCCCCTAATTCCTTCAACTGCTCAGCTAAATTAAGGGCGCCGTAGATTGCCGTGGGTGAAGCGTAGGCGGCGGCTGATTCGGCGTAGATGATGTTGCCGTTCTTCACGGCTTTCATGTCGTTGTAGCCGGGAATCTTCGCGAGGCGTTCCAGCGAGCTTTCTTTTGTTGCCCCGCCCATGCCGGTGAGCACGATGATGACGTCGGGGTCTGATTTCACGAAGGCTTCGGGGGCAATGGGGCCTTGGTGGGGGTGGTAGTTCGGATCGATAGCGGTTTCTAGGTTGAGGGCTTTATTGATTTCTCCCACTACACCCTGGTTGCCGTAGCTGAACAGCTCGGGATCTTCTCCGTAGTAGTAGGCGTAAGAAACTTTGCGCCCCTGACCGATTTTTTCGTTGCTGACTTGTTCAAGTTTGGCTTTTAAGTCAGCAACCGTGGCGTCGGCTTTTTCTGACGTGCCCATGAGTTGGCCGAGCTGGGTTACTTCTGCCAAGATCGCGTCGAAGGACTCATTTTCTGGTTGATCCGGGTAGAAGTAGGAGCATTCTGGCGCGTCAACGATCGCAGGAATGCCTTTAGCCGCGACTGCCTCGGGGCTGGAGTTTTCAGAACTAAACCCGCCACCGTAGACCAAGTCAGGCTCCAGTTTCAAAAGAGCTTCCATTGAGATGGATTCGTCGGAGAGCACGTCGATGCTATCGGCTTTTGAACCAATCCATGCCGGCGGTTCTTCGCCCCATTCGTTGGCCCGGCCAATGATGGAGTCCTGTGCGCCGGCAGCGAACAGGTAAGCCAAGCCGGTTACACCCATCGAAATAGCTTTCTTCGGGTGCTCGTTGAAGGTAGTTTCTACCCCGCAGTTTTTGATGCTAATAGCTGCGTTTTTAGCGTTGTTGTTGGGCTCGTCAGTTTCTGAGCAGGCAGTAAGCGCGCCGGCGACGAGCATAACGCCGAGAGTTCCAGCGATGAATTGTTTCTTCATCATCACAGGTTTTCCTTTCTGTTTTCTATTTGGAATATCTCTTGATCAGGGCCATTAGCATTGGTGTTCCTACAAGCGCGGTCAAGATTCCGATAGGTATTTCGGCGGGCCTGATTATGATGCGAGTGCAGGTGTCTGCTATGACAACAAGGAGTGCGCCGCACAAGGCGGCAGTGGGTAGTGCAGCCCGCGTTGTGGATCCAACGAGTTGTTTGGCGATGTGGGGGACCACGAGGCCAACGAATCCGATCGCTCCGGTGAGGGACACAAGGACGGCAACGGTTAAGGCTACGATGAGGAATAGAAGGTTCCGGTAGAGGCGGGGGCTTGTTCCCAGCGAGATTGCTGTGTCGTCACCAAGGTTAAGTATGTCCACCCTCCTTCCCCACATTGTGAAGCAGGCGAGAGCAATAATGACGACGGTGGCGGCAAGCGTGGTGTCAGCCCAAGTGGCATTGGATAGCGAGCCGAGCGTCCAAAACATGACCGATTTAGTGCCGGCAGCGTTTTTTGCCATGAGCGTGATCAGGCTGGTCAGTGCTGAAAACAAGTAGGTGGTTGCCATGCCCGCAAAAATGATGCGCGTGGGCGTGATTTTCCCACCGGCCGAGGCCAGAAGGGTGACGAGGATGATGGCCGCTAATGCGCCAAGGAAAGCCCCGATGGTGACGCCCAATGCGGATAGTACACTGCTGGAGGTTCCCAAGACGATGACGGCAGCCGCACCCGCGGAAGCGCCCGACGAGATGCCGAGGATGTAGGGGTCTCCTAGTGGGTTGCGCAAAAGTGATTGGGTGATGAGGCCACATACGCCAAGCCCAGCACCAACTGTGGCTCCAAGAACAGCACGTGGGAATCGGACCTGCTCGATGATTTGGGTATCAACGTCGTTGGTGGGCGTGTTCAGTAGTGTGGTTTTGATGCCTTCAAGCGCTACTGATAGTGAGATGTCGGTAGCTCCTACGATTACTGCAACGACAAAGGTGCATATCAGCAAGATGGATAACGCGGTGACTAGGGCAAGGCGTTGGTATCGCTTCGTTAGCATGGTGCGTACATGTCCTTCATATTCGCGCTAGTTGCCGTAACGTAACTCCCATAGATTTGCGTGGCCAGAGCAGCTTCCCAGCCAAGGTGGAGCAAGTTTCCAGCAGGTAAGCGGATCTTTCCGAGGAGCTGGACAGTGTCCGCATATACGTGAATGCGCTGCAAAATCCGCGTGTTCACAAGCCCTCCTGGTTGGCGTAGTAAAGCTGTGCACTCTTGTCATGGTCAGAAAAACATGCCAAACTTCACTCAGGTAAGGCTAACCTAAGTGTAATTTGGTGTCTAGTCCTCATTGCTCTAAAGATGCGAAGGTAGATGACCATGTTCATGAAGCAGCGCTTAGTGATGCGCGCCGCTGGAGTATCCGTGAGGCTGTTGGCTCCCTCCATTTTGGCGGGCGTCCTCGTCTCTGGTTTGTTCATCGCTACTGCGGTGTGTAACGCGATCTTGTTTAACGAGCTACTCACTACCCGCTACATGCCTACAGTGATGGGCCTGATCGTAGCTATCGTCATTTTGCTATTAGTTCGCCCGCTAGTGGATGTGGGAGGGCGACTGTTACAAAACCGTGCGGGACTGGTGGTGAAAAGCCGGTTGCGGCAAGCCCTGCTCGGACAACTTGACGCTCGCGGTCCTATGCGAGCAGGGCTGGGCCGTTCCGGGCAAATACAGTCGGTTGTTACCGATGGGGTAGAGGCAGTGGAACCCTATTTCGTTAAGTACTTCACCCAGTTGGCAGTCACTGTCATTACCGCTACAGGATTGACGATAGCTATCGGGACAATCAGCCCGCTGATTGCAGGAGTGCTACTGGTCTGTGGCCTTGCGATTATCGCTATTCCGCGGCTATGGGATAAAGCCCTTGCTGATCGAGGGCAGTCCCACTGGATTTCGTATGAGGATCTCAACGCGGACTTTGTTGACGCCATGATGGGCATGGCGACGTTGAAATCATTTGGGGCTGCTCAGACTCACGGCGAAAAACTGGCCAAGCAATCACGTCAATTGCTGTCAACAACAATGGGGCAGCTTCGCCTTTCACTGGGAGAAACCGGCCTGTCCAGCATGATGAAGGTGCTTGGCCCTGCTCTCGGCCTGGTCATCGCTATCAGTTTGATACGGGCGGAAGACATGCCGCTGAGCCACCTGTTCATCATCACTTTGTTATCGATTGAGTTGTTTCGCCCGTTTAGCGCATTGTCAACGTGCTGGCATGAGGCATTCTTTGGAATTTCTGCTCTGCCAGCAATGAGTGAACTATTCAATCAAGAGGACGTCCACAACAAACCCTCCGTAGTGGCTGGACATCGCCAGGATGGCACCGGGGTGTCCTTTATCGATACCAGTTACACGTACTTGGGCGCTACGGAGCCCGCGCTTTCAAACGTCACGTTCGACGCGCCACCCGGTAAAACAACTGCTTTGGTCGGTCTGTCCGGGTCGGGTAAATCCACGGCACTAGGTCTGCTGATGGGTTTTGACCATCCCAATAGTGGAACGATCACCGTTGGCGGCGTGCAAGCAGACCAACTGGACATCGCGCAGGTAGCTACCCTGGTTCCGCAAGATCCGATTATTTTTCCCGGAACTATCAGATCCATATTGGCTGAAGCTAATCCGAAAGCGGATGACAAGGCAATGATGAACGCCTTAACCTTGGCATGCGCTAACGACTTACACCAGGGGGTCAGCGGTCAAGCGGGGGATGATAGTGTGCTCGACCTGGTGATTGAAGAGCACGCGCACAATCTTTCTGGCGGGCAGAAACAGCGGTTAGCGATTGGGCGCGCTCTGATTCGCCAGTGTCCGTTGCTGATCCTCGATGAATCTACGTCCGCGTTGGATACACAGACTGAGACTACTGTACTGTCGAATATCCGCCACGCCTACCCAGACCTCACGCTGATTCTGGTCACCCACCGTACGGATGTTGCTGCACAAACGGACCACGTTGTGGTGATGGGAGATGGTCGCGTGTTGTGCGCTGGTGCGCCACGGATTCTGGCCGGTGAAGACAATGCGTGGTCGCAGCTTATTGACGCACAGTTAGGAGCCTGATCGACCATGTTTTCTACGTTTAGCGACTTCATGGCGCTGATGAAACGACTACGCGAATGTGTTCCTCTTTTCGTGGCGTCCACGATCGTCACCGCTTTAGCGCAAATCAGTGTTGTGGGCGTATCGGTTACGTCCGTGTGGGTTTCAACCCAGTTCATTCTCGACCCCGCTCATAACCTCACGCCACTGGCGACTTTGCTGTTCGCCTTGGTGGCAGTTTATGCGGTCAGCACCCTGTTCGAAGTGTGGTGGTCGCACGAGGTCGCTTACCGAATTTTGCACACTTTGCGAGTGCATATCTATGGGGCTATAGAACGGATCGCACCACTTGGGCTCCATGGTAAACGTACCGGCGATGTGGCGTCAGCGGCTATGAATGATGCCGAACAGCTTGAGTGGTTTTATGCGCACACTGCCTCTACCGCAATCTGTGCGGTGTTTTCGCCAGTAGTGTTCACCGGTGTTCTTGTGAGTTTTGTGGGTCCGTTGGGGCTGATCATGCTAGTGCCCACCATTGCTATGATCATATTTCCCCTCATCCTTATGCCTCTTCAACGTATGCAGGGTGCGCAGATACGTAGTCAGCTAGCTGAATTGCGGGTTGCGGTGTTGGATTCTATTCAGGGGCAACGCGAGTTGCGTTCCCTTGGAATGGTTGAGAAACAAAACCAACTTATTCTTGTCTTGACGCGCCAAGTGCAGGCCACAAAAAACGCACAAACCATGCGGCAAGCGTGGGAGTCAACGTTCGCGATGATCGTTACCACGATCGGCTCTACAATTTTGTTAGTTATCCTCACTGGGCGTGTGCTTGACGGCAGTTTGGACGTGGCGATACTTCCCCTTGCGGTGGTTTTGTCGGGGCTGGTTTCCACACCGGCCATTACGTTGGTGGGGATGCTTGGGCGTGTGGGAGAGATCGGTGCCTGTGCGCATCGGATTAACACTATTCTTCAGGTGAAAGACCCAATTCCTGCTATCCCGGAACCTCAGCACACAACCTATGACGGGGAGGCGAACTATTTCGTTGTTGATAACGCGGTGTTTGCCTACCGGCCTGACCTTCCGGTGATCAATCAAGTTAGTCTCACTGCTAATCCTCAACGTTCTGTTGCGATAGTTGGTAAGTCTGGGGCGGGTAAAACTACTTTGGCTAATCTTGCTATGCGCTATTTGGATCCGCGTTCTGGGCAGCTGCGTTTTGATGGGAAGAATTTGCGTGGCTATGAGCCGGACCGCTACCGCGACCGGCTGGCACTGGTGCCTCAGGATTGTCATATTTTTGCTGGAACTGTGCGCGACAATCTTACTTTGGCTAACCCTGATGCTTCTGATGAGGATATGTGGAGGGCCCTTGCGGATGCCGATATTAGCGAGTTGGTGACTTCGCTGGGTGGGCTTGACACGAGGGTGGGGGATCGAGGAACCACGCTCTCTGGCGGCGAGCGCCAGCGAGTTGGGATTGCGCGTGCTTTCTTACGTAACCCGGATATGCTGATCCTCGACGAGCCGTTAGCTAATATTGACCCGTTCCTCGAGGCGTCTATTGCTCAGAACATGCGCCACGCGCGGGCTGATCGCACGACGGTTGTTATTGCTCACAGGCTTGCCTCTATTCGCATAGCTGAGCACATTATTGTTCTTGAGGATGGGCGGATTGTTGCTGCGGGGTCTCACGAGCAGCTCAAAAACAACCCCACTTACGCCTCTCTTCTTGGGAGCCAAATAACCTAGTTGGATGCTAAATCACCTGGTTTTATGAAGCGTCCTGGGTTTTGTTCCGCTTCTTAAATGGGTGCCAGCTTTGTGGCATGGGTCTGATTGTAGTTGTTGATGACCTCGATGGGGGTGCGGTGTCCGAGGGCTTCGTGGAGCCTAGTGGTGTTCCACCAGTGGACCCAGTTCATGGTCGCGAACTCAACCTCTGTTACCCCGGCCCAGGGCTGGGAGTAGATCAGCTCGGTTTTGTAGAGCCCGTTGACTGTCTCGGCGAGGGCGTTGTCGTAGGAATCGCCAACCGTTCCGGTCGAGGAGGCGATGCCATGGTCGGCAAGCATGTTTCCGTACGCGATAGAGACGTACTGAGAGCCATGATCGGCATGGTGAACCAGGGAGGCAAGGTTTCCCTTGGCTTGGCTGATCGCCTGATCGAGGGCCTCCAGTGGTAGGTCTTCAGTCCTCAGTGTTGAGCGGGTGGACCATCCGACAATCATCCGGGAGAACACGTCGGTGACGAAGGCCGTATAAACGAACCCGGCCCGGGTACGGACATAGGTGATGTCAGCAACCCATAGCCGGTTCGGGCCATCGGCATGGAAGTTGCGCTGGACCAGGTCCGGGCGCGAGTCCGGAGCCGGCGAAGGCCTGGTGGTGATCGGGGACCGGCCCCGGCGCACACCACTGACATCAGCGAGCTTCATCAGCCGCGCTGTCTGATCTCGTCCGATCTCCCAGCCGGCCCGGACCATCGCGTGCCACATCTTCCGCACCCCATACACCCCGTAGTTCTCGGCGTGAATCCGCGCGATTTCAGCGAACAGCTGATCATCACGCAACGAGCGAGCCGACGTTGGTCTTGACTTGGCTAGCCGATATCCACGCGGAGTAAGGAAGCCGCCTTCGGTGTGTTCATTCATCACACGGCATAAGCACTCAACCGAGAAATGATCACGATATGAATCAATGAACGCGATCATCTCTTGCCGTGGGGGTCGAGTTCTGAGGCGAAAAAAGCCGAGGCGAGCTTCAGGATCTCGTTGGTGCGCCGTAGCTCCTTGTTCTCCTTGCATGACCGTCGGATCTCGGCATGTTCCTCGCTCGTGATCCCCACCTGACAGCCACTATCAATGTGATCCTGAGTGTGCCATCGGCGTAGCGATTCGCGTGCGACACCGAGTTTGAGAGCTGTGTCGGACAACGCTGCGGTCACCGACAATGACGGATCATCACGCAACCGCTCCACGACAAGCCGCACTGCCCGAGACTTGAACTCTGCTGAATAACGTTGGGCCATAACCCAATCCTCCTCGAAAAAACCGAGGAACAAAACCCAGGACGCTTCATTCCTGTTCATTTTTGACCCACTTGTCTAAAACAGGCTTGCGCCAGGTGCTCGATATCGGCGTACGAGCCTTGAGTTCTGGCGTCAACGATCCGACTACGGCCATTCATGTCATCGGGCAGTGCTCAACCATCCTTCGAGACCTGGTTAAGAACCCGATCTACCCGCAGGTTAAGCACGACGAGAACGGCAGGCTACTGGTCTGAGCGGCCGCGAGGGAACTCGAGGAGATAATTGACGACTTCTGCGGCGAGATACATCGCAATGGTTCCGACGAACCCCTAGTAGTGATCTCGCTGCTGCAGGTTCTCGAATCGGTTTATAGCGTCGCCGGCCAAAACATCAAGCGCTTCGTTGTCAAGCAGCAGAAGCGAATCATTGCGGCTGCTGAGAAACATATCGAGGACCCGGTCGACCTAGAAAGTGTGAAGAAGGCTGCCTGGGAGGAGGATCTGCTGAAGGATCCCCCGCCAGACAGCGGCGTCTAAAGATAAAAGCTGCCCCTCCGAGTTGAAGTGCGGAGGAGCAGCTTCATTGAGCCAAGGCTCCAATTATGTTGCTGGAAAGGTTTAGCAGGCGGCAATCTCTTCCCGCAACTGATTCTTGAGCGTCGGGGTGGCCCACGAAATATCCACCGCATTCAGGCAGAGCTGCTTGAGGAAGTCCTCATCTGCGTCCAACTCATCGGCAACTAGCTGCAGATTCTCGCCGATGTAGCCGCCGAAGTATGCAGGGTCGTCGGAATTGATGCAGATCTTCATTCCCTTGTCAGATAACTGCTTGATCAGCTGAGTCTTGGAGCCGTCCGAAACCCAGGTGTTGGAAATCGGGCAGCTGGTCAGGCCGATCTTGTTGTCCACCAGATACTGCACATAGTCGGGGTTCTCGATGACGTTAGTGCCGTGGTCGATGCGGTCAACCTTAATCTCCTCGATCAGCTGGCGGATGTGCTCGATCGAGTTCTTAATGTCGACGTCGGCGTGCATAGTCAGCAGGAAGCCCTCCTCGCGAGCGCGAGCGAAGACCTCGGCGAACTTCTCGGGCGCATTGTCAGTTTCGTCGGAGTCCAGCCCGACGCCGATGATCCAGTGCTTGTAATCCAGGGCCTGGGTCAGCGTGGCCATCGCATACTCGGCCTGGAAGTCGCGCAGGAAGCACATGATCAGAGCTGACTTGATGCCCAACTTCTTCTCGGCCTCGACCTGGGCGCGGTGCAGACCATGGATGACGGTGTGGAACGAGACGCCACGGCAGGTGTGCGCCTGGGGGTCGAAGAATATTTCCACGTAGCGCACGTTCTGCTCGGCTGCCTTGCTCAGGTATGCCATGGCTAGGTCGTAAAAATCCTCGGCGGTCAGCAGCACGTTCATGCCGTCGTAGTACGCAGCCAGGAAGGACGCCAGATCGTCGAAATCGTATGATTCGCGAACCTGGTCGGGGGTTTCCTCGGCGAGCTTGATGCCATTGCGCTCGGCGAGCTTGAACTTCAGCTCCGGCTCGAGCGTGCCCTCGATGTGTAGGTGCAGCTCAACCTTGGGCAGTTTCTGAACGAAGGGTGAAATCTTCACTTTGAGTCCTAGTTGCTGGAAATTACGGGATCGGTGACGACGAACTTGACGCAGTCGATCAGGCCCAGATCGGTGATCGCCCACTCCGGGATTGCGGTGATCGACAGGAACAACAGCTGGCCGAACGGCGACGGCAGATCGCTGCCCAACTCCTCGCGGGCGATGCGATCCATCTCCTGTTCGGCAGCGGCCATCTCCTCAGCTGGAATGTCAGCTACGATGCCGGCTACCGGCAGTGGCAACCTGCCGATGACCTCGCCATCGGCAACAGCCACCTGGCCACCTCCAAGCCTAGTCACCTCGTTGATAGCGAGGGCCATGTCTGCCGCATTGGTTCCGGCCACCACGACGTTGTTGTCATCTGGCGAGTTGGAGGTCGCGATCGCACCCTTCTTGATACCGAAACCGTTGATGAAGGCAACCGGCAGGTTGTCGGTCTTGCCGTAGCGCTCGGCGACGGCAACCATGATTGCGTCCTTTTCGGTGCAGGGCTGAACCACGCCGTCGACGATGTCCAGCTCGATCTCCGCGCCGGGACGGCGGAAGGCCACGTCCTTGCTGAGCACTATCGCCTGAACGACTGCCTTGGAGCCCTCGGCCTCGACCTTGATGCGGCTTGCGTCCACTTCCTTCAGCTTGAAGGTGTCGGTCACAACCGAGGTGCGCTCGGGCGCCACCGGAGCTACGACCGACTTGCCGTTCTCGGCGACGATGCGGCCAGCGGTCATCACGCGTGCGGGTCGGAAGTCATTCAGGTCGTCCACGAACAGGATGTCGGCGAAGCGGCCGGGCGCGATCGAGCCGATCTTGTGATCGAGCTTGTACATGCGGGCGGTGTTGATCGAGCCCATCTGAATTGCCTGCATCGGGGTCACGCCGCACTCGATGGCCAGGCGAACCACGTAGTCGAGATGGCCACGGCCAAGCACATCGCTCGAGGTTATGTCATCGGTGCAGAAACCGACACGGTCGCTCGGGGCGCCCATCTCGGTGACCAGCTTGATGTTCTCGCGCAGCATCGGGGCCGCGGTCGACTCCCTGATGATGATGTCGATGCCGTTGCGCATCTTCTCCAGCTCTTCCTCAGGCGAGTAAGACTCGTGGCATAGGACGACCCCGGAAGAGGCGTATCCAGCCACCCTGCGGGCGTCCACCAGAGGCGCGCAGCCGAAGGCGTGCAGTCGGTTCTTCTCCGCCATGTCCATCGCGGCCAGAACGTCCTCGTCGCCGTCCTCAACCATCTCCTGAACCGTCTCCCAGAGGCCGACGCACTCGGGCAGCTCCTGGGCTATCTTGTGGTCTTCGGCCTTGAACGCATAACCGACGTTGGACTCGGGGATGGTGTAGGGCGCCTTAGCCGGTGCTCCCCACCAGACGTGTACCGACGAGTCGGCGGCCTCCGCCAGGAACTCCTTGACGCCGTCAATGCCTGCGGCGACCAACACCTGATCGAGTCCGGAGATGACCGAGGTGGTGCCATAACGTGCGACCATGTCGGCGAGCATCGTCACAGAGAGCTTCGAGCACTCGATGTGCAAGTGGCCGTCGATCAAACCCGGGGTCAGGTAGCGACCCTCGGCGTCGATGATCTCGGTATTAGGGCCCTTCTGCACAGACACATCGCCGACGGCAGCCACACGGCCGTCCGCGATGGCCACGTCTGCTGGATAGATCTCGCCAGTTAGGACATTAACCAGCTTGCCGTTTTCGATGATTTTGTCAGCATGTGCCCTGCCGTAGGCCACATCCATTACGTGCCGGTTAGGCATTTTTACTCCTTCGCTCTAGGGGCGCGCGGTCACGCGATCCCTAAGTTCTTCTTTTTATTGGTGATTGTGAGTGCTATGAACAGGACGCCGCTGACCACTATCCCGGCGGGAATCGCCAAGTCAGGGGCATATTCCGGGTGCTGCGGCGAGATCGCAGCTGCAATCGGGCCGATGAAATATCCGGTGTTGGCAAATAGCGCGGAAGCGATCATTCCAGCAATCAGCGAGACGAATCCGGGCAGCTTCACGCCCCCGATGCCCCAGTAGACCCCGCCCTTGTCGTTCATCAAGCCAGCCAGATCGTAATTGCCGCGTCTCATGACCCAATCGACGAGATAGATCGTGATCCAAGGTGCTAGCCAGACGCTCAGCGAACCGACGAAGGCGCTCAGCAGCGCGTAGAACGACGACTGGGCGACCGCGAAGATAGTGATCAAGATGCAAATGATCGAGTCAGTGACGACAACCACCGGGCGCTTTGCCGGGATGCCGGCGGTCTGCAGGTTAAGTGACGACGAATAAAGGTTGGTGCCGTTTTGTACCATCAGGCCGAAGCCCACTAGAAGTAGAAACGGCACAGAGAACCCCGCAGGCAAGATCGCGGGAACGGCTAGCGGGTCGGAGAGGTCAACGTCGGGGCCGACTGTGACCGTAGCCATGGCGGCGCCTAGGCTCTGCAGCAAGAGGTACGGCACGAAACCGCCCAGCGCGGCCCAGGTGCCAACCGATAACGGGCTGGTTTCTTCGGGCAAATATCGTGAGAAGTTCGAGCCGGAGCATGCCCAACTCAGGCCGCCGGAGACCACTACTAGACTGATCGCGCTAATCATCGCGTTGATGTCGGCGCCTACTTCGCCCGTCGCGATGTTTACCTTGGGCAGGATCAGTACTGCCAGGATTACGAACGCGCAGGCGAAAATGATCGTGGCGAATTTCTGCGCTGCCATCAGGAAGTTGTAGCCGATCAGCGGCAGCAGCATTTGGATAAGGCCGAGCACCACGATGCCCGCGACCTGCGTAACGCCCGAGATATCGACGCCGAAAATGCCTAGTAGCGCGGCAATCGCGTAATAAACGAGCACCAGACCGGCAGCTTCGAAGCCGAGCAACATCAGCCACGAGAACAGGCCATTTGCTCGTCCGCCTCGAGGACCCAGGCTAGAGCGGCTGATCGTCATGTTGGTCGTGCCGGTCTTGGGGCCCTGCAACGAGGCCAGCGCCAACAGCGGGTAGGCGATGAGGTTGCCGACGACGATCGCCGCGATAGCCTGCCAGAAACTGAGGCCGAAAAGAATCACCAGCAGCGCGCCGTAAGAGACGGTGAAGATGTTCGTGGTTGTGCCGGCCCAGAGGAAGAATAAGTCGATAGCTTTTCCGTGCCGACGATGTGGTGGCACGAGATCAATGCCCTGTTGATCGATACCTGAAGAGGTTTCAAGAGCCGCTGGATCTGACAAATTGTCTCCTTAGTTTTCAAGGTGCCCAGCCGAACTGGGTTAGGATCCGATCTCGAGTTTATAGAACCGCCTAGGCCGATTCAACTTGCTGTAAAGCGATTTCTGGTTTAATGCCGTCCCTAAAGAAATAGAGTGGATTGCAAAGCGAAAGATAGTTGCCGAAGCTGGATGCAGAATGCCTATCCGCGGCAACAATAGTTGAACAGGGAGCAGAGAATGATTGGCGCGATTATTGGTGACATTGTGGGCTCAGACTATGAGTTCCAGCCCGTTGATACCTACGACTTTGAGCTGTTTCCTCAAGCAGCGGACTTCACTGATGACTCCTTGATGACCATCGCGGTTGCCATGGCCATCAAGGACTACCAGGCACTCGATGAGCGAACCAGATCGGAGCAGAACCTGCACGACCTCCTCGTATCGCACATGCAAACGATGGGGCGCAGGTTTCCAGACCCGAAAGGCGCATACGGCGGCAGTTTTGGGATGTGGCTAAGCGAAGAGAATCCAGAGCCTTACAACTCGTGGGGCAACGGTAGTGCGATGCGGGTGTGTGCAGCGGCAGAACTTGCCACCAGCCTTGAAGAGGCTTTGTATTTAGCGAAGGCCAGTGCGGAAGTCACACACAATCATCCCGAAGGGATTAAAGGCGCGCAGGCTGTAGCTGCCGCGATCTACCTAGCGCAAACAGGTAAAACACAGCAGGAGATAGCAGGCTACATTCGCGAAAACTTCTACGACCTCGACTTCACCATCGAACAAATCAAACCCACCTACGGATTTTACGAATCCTGCCAGGAAACCGTGCCGCAGGCGATCCAGGCCTTCCTCGAATCGGAAAGCTTTGAGCAGGCAATCCGAAACACCATCTGGTTGGGTGGTGACGCCGACACCATGGGGGCCATCACCGGTTCGATCGCTTGGGCGTATTACAAGCACAACGGGGGAGTAGACCCCCAAATGCGATTGATGTCCGATACCGCCCTCGAATACCTTCCCCAAGACCTTCGCGGGTATGTGATTGCCTACGAGGCTGGTCTAGCCGAGCTCTAGGCGAGCCTGCTTCCATTACGCGCCGTCACGGTACTGCCGAGCCTTGCGCTGTACGGGGAGTAGAGCAAAGATTATGCGCAACGTTCCTTAAATGAGTTTGGCCGGTCACTTCACTTGAAGTGGCCGGCCAAACTATTACGGGCTATGCGCTACCCGGTTTATTGGGCGACGCATGTGGTGTGTTATTCCCGGTTGCGCCTTACTAGCACTACGCCGCCACCAAGCAGGGCAAGTGCGAGGACAATAGCCGAGCCAATCTCAGCACCAGTGCGTGGCATCGGTTTGCGTGGCTTCTCCGTCGGCGGGTTCTTCACGTTAGTGATGGTGAAGCCATCCTTCGCATTGCCCGAAACCGTAGAGGTGAAGCCGTCAACGGGGAGCTCTTCAACGGCGTAAGTGATTCTTGCGCGCTTGCCGTCGCTGATCATGAACCGAGGCAGATCTGTGAACGTGTGCTTCCATTCGTTTTCAGCGTTTAGTTCGACAGGGTCACCAACCAGGTTGGTTTCCTCATTGATTGTTCTGGTCAGCTGGACCTTAACCGGTTTCGTTGAACCCGCGTCAAGATCGTTACCCTCATTGTCCTTCCACACCTTGGTCACATCCACCTGCGTGGGTTGAGGTACCTGGGTGTTCGTGACAGTGAAGCCCTTCTCTGTATCACCTTCTACCTTGATGGTAAATCCGCTCACGCCCAGCTCCTTGACGGAGTAGGAGATATTGAGTTCCTCGGTGTTCCCGGAAGCCTCGTCCCCAGTGATCTTCGTGGCTGGTAGTTCTTCGAAGGTATGTGTCCAGTCATTCGTTTCATCTAGCACTACTGGATCACCCACGGGGCTCGTGTTAATGCCGTCGGTAGATTGCAGGAGCTGCACGTTTACAGGTGATATAGCTCGTGGGGCAGTGATCTTCAGGCCGTCCTGCGCGGTGCCCTCCAATTTAACTGTGTTGGCTCCGTCAACGCCCTGCTCTTCAACCGAGTACGTGACCTCTACCTGCTCACCTTTGACGGTCTTGGTCTTGGGCAGGTCCTTGAACGTATGCGTCCACTTGTTGTCAGCATTGAGCTCTGCCGGCTGGCCAATGTAGAACTTCTCACCGCCAACTGATCCCACCAGCTGCACCTTGACAGCAACCTTAGAAGCTTCGTCAACAAGGTCGTTGCCCTTAGAGTCCTTCCACGCCTTGGAAACCTTTACCTCGGTCTTTTCTGGGGTTCCAAACTCAAGTCCACCGTTTGAGCCAATACCGCCACCGCGCGGAGACTGGTTCTTCGTGATAATCAACCTTGCCCAGGAGTTCGCGTTATTCTTCGCGTTCTGGTCAGTAATGGTCTTGAGGCCCGCGTTGTGAAGCGAGGTCCGATAATCACTGGTTTCGTCGGATTCCCTCTCCTCACCATCGAACACCTGCTTCTT
This sequence comes from Pauljensenia sp. UMB6358, assembly GCF_030216865.1. Lineage (NCBI taxonomy): Bacteria > Bacillati > Actinomycetota > Actinomycetes > Actinomycetales > Actinomycetaceae > Pauljensenia > Pauljensenia sp. UMB6358. Next base: position 92,251 of record NZ_JASOMS010000001.1, read on the forward strand.
ACCAGGATTCTCGGCATCGAAACGAGGCTGATTGAATCCGCCATCCTTATACAGGGTAGGTTCGCCGCCACCTAGCATGTGCGAATCGATAAGCATGCGTGCGGAAGTGGAGCCTCCATAGGCATCATGCGCAATGTCATCGCCCCAGTGATGATCGGTAGCAGTCGTTGGGGATTCGTTATCGAATACCGCTACGCCGTTCGTGACGTGTATCAGCATGCTCCCTGTGGGGCAGAGCCAAACACCGCCGCCGACTGCAACCCAGCCTCCGTCGGTTGCGCTGTTCTTGGTGATGAGGGTGTCCTTGAAATGGGCGGTGTACGACTTGGTTGCAACGTAGATACCGCCACCCTGTTGGCTAGCAGTATTTCCCTCGATCGTACCTGCGTTAAGGTGTACACCGTTGGAAACCACGTTTACGCCGCCACCTGTGCGGGAAGCACTGTTGCCGATAATGCTACCGCCATTCATAGTGAAGCCGCCGGGGGAAAGTTTGGTCCAGGCTTCCGTATTCGGTTCGCCGTATTTAGCCTTGGTGCAGTTGAAACCGTCCCCGGCAACTTCCTGCCAAGTGCCAGCCGCGCCCCACACGAACAGGTCCATAGCATTTACGCCGCCGCCGTTGCCCGCATGGTTGTTTTCGATGGTGCCACCGTTCATCGTGACGTCGGCATTTCCGAAGATGTTTATGCCACCGCCACCAAAGCTTGCATCACCTTCTGAGATCTCACCGTCATTGAATTCGAACGTTGCTCGCGTTGACGTCGTGTCTTCATCACGCGCTGGGCAATCCCAGATCCAGGAGAACACATTAATATTCCCAATCCACCCCGTGTTTTGCGTGACTTTGCCACCGTTGATTGTTAGGTGGGCACCGTTAAAGACGCCAATTCCGCCTACTTCACCGTAAGCGCCCGCCGATGTATCTGTTTCGCCCTTGGAGATCTCGCCACCGTTCATAACCATCGTGGCGCCGGAATTCAATGCAACGTTACCTGCGCCACGCTGAACGCTTCCGGGGTTGTTTTTCAGGCGGTGATTATCGGTGATCGTTCCACCATTCATAATGAATTTAGATTCTTCGCCCTGCGCCGTGACAGCACCTTGATAGAAGCCACTCAGCTTCCGCGCACCAGTAACGGTGCCCGCGTTCATCACCAGTTCGCCCTCCACAAGAATTGTGGGTGAGAAGCTGGAGCCCGTCACAACATTGTCGTATTGTGCGCGCGAGTCGATAGTGATGCCCTCGCCTTTTCCGGTGCCATCAGAGAGGGTGAGTTTTGCGCCCTTTTCAACCTTCAGTAGGCTGCCGGTGAAATCACCGTCATCACGAATAATCTTGCTTTCTGATGACCACGGAGATATGTCTGCGTCCACTAGCTCAATGTCTGCGCCAGCGGGAATGACAATAGTCTTCGTCAGCAGAGTCTCGGTACCGTTACCAATTTCAATCCTGGTCGGAGTAGTTCCAGCCTGCGCAATGAGTTCTTCTAAGCGGTCCGGCTCACAGTACAGAACCCGACCCTCTTCATAGCACTTGAGGACCTGCCGGTCCGGGGATTCTGGCGCGGCCTCGGCAACCGGAGGAAGGCCGGTGCCCATCACCACTAGAAATACTGTTAGACATGCTGCCCACAAGGCGGGGAGAAAACTGTAACGCTTTGTGCTTTTCACTTTTCTTCTTTCTTTAGAGCGCAAGAAGAGCCTCGGAAAATGGCCGGAGAGCTTAGTAGGACTAAAGCCATACTGTCAGAGGAATCGCGAAGAAACAAGATACTACTTTGTGTAGACAAAATAATCACAACGCGAGCCAACACCTAGCGGGGATCGTCAGATACGATCCGGCATGTCGCCCGGCGTGAAAAGTGGCCGGAAACACAAGAAATCTCGCTAAGCCAAATGATCGCGAAAAGACTTGGGAATTGAGTCCCATATGTGAAAGACTCGAAGTTACGTTGCGCGTAATCTGGCCCGTTGTTGAGCAGACCGGAGGTCGCTCGTATGAGAGGAGCAAATAATGAGGGGCCCTTGGGTGCGGTCATTCGGGATTTTGCTGGCCACAGTGCTGGCAACAGTCGGGTTGTCCGGGGGAGTAGCTCAAGCAGCCGGTATTAGTTCTTGGGACGACATTATTACGGCGGTAGAGGGTCTTGGTGACGGCGAGTCAACAGAACTGTCAATCGCATCAGAAATCACCGTAGAGGACGGTGCTCAGCCGCTGGTTGTGCCCGCGGGGAAACAAGTCACCTTCACGGGTAGTGGAAAGATCAGCGGAAAGAGATCCCCGCTGTTCTCGGTAGAAGAGGGTGGAACGCTCACCCTATCCGGTCCGACTTTCACCAACGCGCAGTTTAGCGTTGCGGGCGATATGAACCTTGTGGGCGGCGCGATCTGCGACACTGCGGTAACCGGCCCGGTCGTTTTTGTTAATGGCGGAACGCTGACGATCAGTGGAGACGCTGAGTTTTCTGGCAACAACGTTTCGGATGAGTCCGGCAAACTTCTCCCGGCGGGGGTAGAAAAAGAAAAATACTCTCCAATCACCGCCTACAACGGCACCGTGCGAGTAGAGGGTGGAACGCTTAGCGGCAACCACGGGTTGCGCTACGGCGGCGCGATTGGCCTATGGGCCAGAGACGGTGGACATCCAACCTTCGAGATGACGGGTGGAACACTAACCGGGAACGTTGTCAGCCACCCCCGGTCCTATGGCTACGGGGGTGCGGTTTACGGTGAGGGAACCTCAGCGAATATCGCTGGAGGAACCGTTAAGGAGAACACCACAGAGTTAGGTGCGGGTCTTGCCTTTGTCAATAGTGATGTTTCGCTATCAGGTGGAGTCGTTGTTCAAGGCAACAACAACGGGGAGTATAAAGGTGAAGGTGGTGGCCTGTATCAAAGTGGAGGAACGCTGGACATCAGCGGTGCAACGTTCACAGAGAACGTATCCACTGGTTTCGGCGGGGCAATCAGTGCGGATGATACCAAGGTTGAAATATCTGGCGCAGACATTACTTCTAACACGGCCGCAAAATCCGGTGGAGGCATCTCGTTCGGTGGAACTACAAAAGCCGAGATCCACGCTGCAATTCTGAGCGACAACACCTCGCAAGGCTTTTGGGGTGGCGGGGCGATGTACAACGACACCAAGGCCGAGGTGACGATTTATAACGGCCTTATACGCGGTAATAAAATCAAGGATGTTTTCGTGATAGGCGCTGGTAACCATCCTGCAAGCGCTCAAGGTGGTGGCGTGTGGAATTGCCCCACGGGTTCCACCGTTATGCACGTGACGCGCGGCGTAGCGATTTTTGATAACGAGGCTCCTAACGTCGTCAAGGGGACACTCGCCGGTGCCGGTGATGATTTCGCCAGCATTATCAAACACGAATTCGATAAGCCAGTAGCGGGCCATGCGGTCGAGGTTACTGAGCGTATGCTCGGCGGAAGCCCCCGCGCTTGGTTCCAGGACGGTTCCATATACAATATTCACAGTAACTGGTCCGCTGAAAGCCAGGTCCCACGCTACTCAGCTGATGGGGACAACACTGCCATCAAACCAAACGAAACAGTTACTAACAACATTGCCTTCAAGTCGGTGCCAACTAAGGACGCTAAGGCGATTGCAGAGACTCTTGCGACTGTGAAGATCACCGATAACGTAGCCACCGGCACAGGAATGTCGGGTGGAGGTATCGCAAACAACGGTACTTTGACCTTCGGCGAACCTGAACCGTGGGAACTGAAGTTGGAAAAGAAGTGGGCTAATGATGATCCCAAGGATCGCCCCGAGAGCATTTCGGTGGACGTGAAGCTGGGGGACAAGGTACTTGAGACCATCAAGCTCACAAAGGAGAATGGTTGGAAGGCTGAGCTAGCCAACTATCCCGATCCAAGTACCCTTATTGGCGCCGCGACAGGCGAGAAGATCCCGCTGACCTTCGTCGAACATGACGTCGATGGCTACATGTCTCACGGCGCAGTAGTGACGGAAAACAAAGACACAAAGACGATCGAGGTCGAGATCGTTAACGAACCTCCCACGTCGATTGATGTTGAGAAGCGGTGGTCTGGTGATGTGGAGGCTGACCGTCCGGGTTCTGTGACTATCAACTTGTTGGCTGATGGTCAACAGACGGATAAGTCTGTGGAACTGACTGCCGAGAATGGCTGGAAGGGTACGTTTACCGACCTGCCGAAGTATGTGACGGTTAACGGTAAGAAGACCGAGATCGTTTACACGGTTGTTGAAGTAGAGGTTCCTGGCTACACCTCCTCCATTAGCGGTGGCGCGGCCGAGGGGTACGTGGTTACTAACACCAAGGACGCTCCGCCAGTTACCTCGGTACCTGTTGAGAAGCGGTGGTCTGGTGATGTGGAGGCTGATCGTCCGGGTTCTGTGACTATCAACTTGTTGGCTGATGGTCAACAGACGGATAAGTCTGTGGAACTGACTGCCGAGAATGGCTGGAAGGGTACGTTTACCGACCTGCCGAAGTATGTGACGGTTGATGGTAAAAAGACTGAGATCGTTTACACGGTGGTTGAGGTAGAAGTTCCTGGCTACACCTCCTCCATTAGCGGTAGCGCGGCCGAGGGGTACGTGGTTACTAACACCAAGGACATCCCACCTTCGTTGGGTCGCACCGGCTCGGCAGTTCAAGGCCTAGTAGTAGGGGGCGTTGCCCTGCTCGCTGCGGGAATCTGGGCTGTATCCAAGCGCCGTCGTCCATAAGCAAGTGCGGGTGGGCCCGCCGTTTAGCGGACCCACCCGGCACAGTAACTGGCTTCCTCATTATCGAGTGAGCTAGTCATGCACAACATTCACCTCCCGGCAATCCCTGGGAGGTGTTTTGTTATCGTTATCCGGTCACATTAACTTCGTTCGATTAGTGCCCCGTCAGAGGGAACCAACGCGCACCAATACAACTATCACGGTGGAAAGGATGGCTCGCGAAGCATCTGAAGATATTAGCTACAATCTATGCTCGTGTATACCGCTAAGAATCTTGACACTCGTGCCCGGCGAATCGTTGCTTGGGTTGCCATCCTAAACCTCATCGGCTTCATCATTGAACTGGTGATCGCCTCAATCATTGGCTCAGTCGCACTCTTTGCAGATGCCGCCGACTTCCTTGAAGACTTCCTCATTAACATGCTTGTGCTCACCGCCCTGGGCTGGTCGGTAGCAAGCAGGAGGAAAGCCAGTTACGGCCTGGCCGGCCTCATCCTCATTCCCGCAGTTGCGGCTTTTGGCACCGCGATATGGAAAATGATCTCCGGGGAGGCGCCGGAGCCACTCACCTTGTCGGTAACCGCCATCATCGCAATGCTAATCAACCTCGCCAGCGCGCTACTACTACTGCAACTGCGTAAGCACGATACAGCATTAGTGCGAGGTGCCTGGCTGGCCGCCCGCAATGATGTGCTCGCAAACCTTTTGATCCTTGCCGCTGGCGTTGTCATGGTGTTCTGGTTCAGCCCCTGGCCAGACATCGCGGTTGGTCTTGTTATCGGCTTCATCAACCTCTCGGCTGCGGCAGAAGTGTTTGAGCAAGCTCGTGCAGAAACTCCGGAGCTTGAGCTCGATGATGAGTAGGCGCGAATAAGCCTAGGCTAGATGGGTAAAGAAACCCCGGAAGGGGAGCTGAGATCACTCAGCTCCCCTTCCGGGGATTCTGTGCAACTACTCGCCTGTAGGCAGGTTGCGTGTTGCTCGTTGGTTACATGAACTTGCGTGCGGTGAGCACACCACCTGCAAGAAGCAGTACGGCGGAAAGGCCGACGAGGGAAGCAACCTCAGCACCAGTTTTAGCGATCTTCTTCTTTGGCTCAGCCGGCTTACATGCTGGGTCCATCGCAGTATCGTGGCTGTCCCAGGTCCACTCGGCTACAGCATCGTCAGCGAAGAAGTAACCATCCAGAGCGGAGGCCTTAACTTCTACCTTCGAGTTGTACGGGTAGTTGTAGTTGCCATCCTTGTTAGCTTTCAGCTGAACGCCGTTTGCGGTGACGGTGTAGGCGACGCCCTCGGTCTTCTGGATCGTCACGTAAGGTTCGACGGTGCAAGAAGAAGGATCAGCAGCGGACGGATTGATCAGCTTCGGAGCAACAGGAGTTGCCAACTCTTCAGCTGGATCTACTGTGCACGGCTGAGAAGCGACGCTGAGCTCCCACTGCGTGTCACCCTCAACCACGAACTTGTCCTTAAAATCCTGTTTCAGTAGAGCCGCTACCGAGACAGTGGTGCCTTGCTGAACCTGCTCGTAGTCAAAGTACTTGGATTCAGGAACCTGGACCGTGCCAGCAACTCCGCACTTGTTGGAATCTACAACGGTCGGAGCTTCGGGGGTAATCTTGCGTACAACAGAGCTTACCTTTACAGTCCAGCCGTCAAGGTCATTACCTTCAACGCTTTCAATGCGGAAGAGCTTAGCCTCTTCTGGATCATCAATTGACGCGGTCAACTGGTACCACTGGTAACGACCCGTATATCCAGAGAACATGTTCAGGCTATTGCCAATTGAAGCGCGAGTAATAGGAGTATCTTCACGACTTGGCATGATTTCGGCAGAGGGCCTATGAGACTCCCCGTCGGCGAAAACATACTTGTTTGCAGCAGGGTCGCCACGCTTGGTGATAAGGGGCTTGTAAACCTTTTGGCCATCTTCTGTAACTGCGTCTCCGGCCTTATGCTGCGATACCCCAATTGTGATTGTGGGTGCCTTGCCGTCGGGAATCTCACCTAGATAGGTTTCCCCATCCCACTCGCCTTCAACCAACTTAAACGTGAAATCGGTATTGGCCTGCTGGTCCATATAGACTTGTTTCACGCCATTACTATATCCAGTTGAAAAAGTGAATTGGCTGGGTCCGTACTTGCCGTTACGATATTGGTAGCAGTCGTCAACGCCGATCTTATCAACACCCTCGTACTTGGGGTTTCGGGGATTCTTAGGGTCCACGTTGAGTGGAATCTGCTCATCTTTACCAACGGTTAGTTTGAGCATTGGCCACTCGTAGCCAAGCGGGTCGCCGGTTGCTTGACCGTTTTTGAATTCGTAGACCTCACAGTACAGAGGCATGTAAACTGTGGTGCCTTCAAGCTTCGGGTCGTACCGTTTTACGTTGTTACTCCAAGTAACGTCAAAGCTCTTGACATGGCTGGCGTCGTCAACACTGTTTGCTGCTACAGCGGCAACGGCACCTCCCAGTGTCAGTGCTGCCGCGCCTGCGAAAGCAGTTGTGGCGCGTAACCACTTCTTCATTGTTCCTCCTGTATTCGATGGAAACATCGTGATAACCCTAGCAAGAAAGGGCGTGATTCATTCGAAGTTAAAGGGATAGAGGCGTATTCGGTATCGCCTCGTCGTTGCGTGACGAGGTCACTTCATCATCGATGATTTCCTGAACGGGATCCTCCCCGGCGACGAGCTTGCCGGACGAACCGGTGCCCAGACGTTCCAAAGCGAGGCGGCCAACCAGCTGCTGGTTTGTGGTCGTGCGTTGTGAACGTGCGCCCGACAGGAATGAGAAGAACCAATGAACCAAGGTACCGATCTGCGACTTGAAGCCGACGATGTACAGCAGGTGGAGGAAACACCAAGCCGCCCAGGCGATAAAGCCGGTCAGGCGCATTTTGCCGATCTTCACGACCGCCTTGAAGCGGGCGATCGTCGCCATTGAGCCCTTGTCGAAGTACGTGAAAGGCTCGGTTGTTTCCGGCTTGCCAGCAAGACGTGCTGCCACAATCTTTGCCGCATAGCGAGCAGACTGGATAGCTCCCTGAGCAACGCCGGGCACGCCCGGGAAGCTCATCATGTCACCGAGGACAAAAATTTCCGGGTGGCCGGGAACAGTGAGGTTCTTTCCAACAATGACGCGACCTGCACGGTCAAGCTCCGCATCGGCCTTGTCATGAAGAACAGCGCCAAGCTCAGATGCCTGGACGCCGGCAGCCCACACCTTGCAGTTTGAACGAATCGTTTCGGTTGAGCCGTCCTTGAACTTCAGAGTGACGGTGTCGCGGTCAAGGTCAGTGACAAATGCGTGGGTCTTCACCTCGACGCCGAGCTTTTCAAGCTCGTGGCGCGTCACGTCACCGAGCTTTTCGCCGAACACAGGGAGAGGACGATCGGCACCGTCAACGAGGATGACGCGAGCCTTCGTCGGATCGATTGCACGGAACTCCTTTGCCAGCGTGTGTGATGCCATTTCGCGGATCTGACCAGCCATCTCAACACCGGTTGGACCTGCGCCAACGACAACGAACGTGAGCAGACGGTCGATCTCATGTGGGTCGGATTCGATTTCGGCCTTCTCGAACGAGTCGAAGATGCGGGCACGGAGTTCGAGCGCGTCATCGATCGTCTTCATGCCGGGAGCAAACACGGCGAAGTGATCGTTGCCGAAGTACGACTGGCCAGCGCCGGCAGCAAGGATCAGCGTGTCGTAGGGAGTTGTCTGTTTTTCGTTGTGGTTACGCCAAATAACGACTTTGTTTTCAATGTCGATGTCTTCAACGAGCGCCTGCAGAACGCGAACATTCTTCTGCTTCTTGAGGATCTCACGCGTCGTTGGCGCAATGTCGCCTTCGGAGAGGATGCCAGTTGCGACCTGATAGAGCAGGGGCTGGAATAGGTGGTGACCGGTCTTGGCTAGAATCGTGATTTCAGCGTTCGCGTGCTTCAGCTTCTTCGCAACTTCAAGTCCAGCAAAACCTGAGCCGATGATGACGATGCGGTGCACCAGATCCTCCTCATTAATTACGTAAGGCTTACCTTACTAATTGAGTCGGTGGGTGTGACAGTCCCAATCCGTCTTTGAGGGCGTGAGAGTGCCCACGTCCTTTTCGCTCATGTACGAGGCCGCGATCACCTGATCAACGATTCCCCAGCAAGGGCGCGGAGCAAAGCAATCGTTTAGTCAAAAAGACGTTGCGTCGCCTGAATATCCGGTTTTCCGTTCGGCAGTTGGGGGAGAGCATCAACCCAGATCGCTCGGCGAACTCGTTCCCACGGCGCACACTGATCACTAATCAGGTCAGCGATCTCCAATGCGTCGAAGTCGGCGTCATCACGCAGCTCTTTTGGGATCGGTCCGCGAACGATTGCCGCGGCAACAACCTGACCCCACCGATCATCCTTGACACCTACAACGCAGGCGTTTGCGATAGGGGGTAGTCCGCGTAGCAGTTCTTCGATGCGCCCGGGAGCCACAAGCTCGCCACCCGTGTTAATCATTCGCGAGGCACGACCAACGATGTGATACCAGCCTTTTTCATCGCGTGTGGCGAGGTCGCCTGTGCGCAGCCAATCGTCATGCATGCGTGCGAGGCCTCGTTCCCCGTTGGTCACGAAGGAGGTTGAAACGCCTGGGCCTCGTACCTCGATTTCGCCCAACTCGCCCACGCCGGCGAGGTGACCGTCAGCGTTCATCAGACGCGCATCCACGTAGGGGAAAGGTTGGCCCAATGCTCCCGCCGGGGCGTCGGCATCGGGGGAGGTCATCATTCCCGCCCCGGAAGTTTCCGTCATTCCCCACACGTGGATCGGTCGCAAGCCGGCGCTGCGCAGACGCTCAGCCAAAGCCGGCCCCATCGCATCTCCGCCGATCAGCGGGCGCTCCCATGATGAAATATCTGCGCCGACGGACTCATTCGTATCGAGCAACATGTGGCACATGACTGGGACAGCAAACATCATCGAGATGCGGTGCTTTTCGATCGCACGCAGGATGCCAGTCGGGTTAAACGTCGGGAAAACGATGATCGTTCCACCGTGGCTGAAGACATCCATCGACGTGCCATTGAAGCCGCCGATATGCGAAATTGGCGCGCACACACCCACGACATCGCGTGCCGGTAGATATTCGAAGCCATCGCGGAAACACATCGAGCCCCACCACATGTGGGCGTGAGAGAGTTCAACTCCTCGGGTACGTCCTGTCGACCCCGAAGTAAAGACAATCGCACCCGTTTCGTGTGCGCAGGCCAGAGGCTCACCTTCGATCGGCGTGGAGCCCAGCGCGCTCGAAGCAAAAGCGTCGACCGTCATAAACTCCGCGCCCACACTGACCGAACGCTGCAACGCGGGCGCGACCTCGTCGATCAAAACGAGAGCTGGATCGAGCGAATCCACAATCGACTGCGTGACGGTAAACGGTAGGCGTTCCGAAAGTGGAACGGTCACAGCGTGAAGCCACGAGCACGCAACGTGCAGAACAAAAACCCAAGCGTTGTTACGGCCAGCAAACACGACACGGTCACCCTCGCCAATGTCGAGCGAGCGCAAATATGCTGCCACACGGCGCACCGCGTCGGCGCTTTCGGCGACGGTCCACACGCTGTTGTCCGGCCAAATGATCGACATGCGGTTCGGGTGCTGACGCCCAGCACGCATCAAAACTCGGGCCGGTGAATAATCCGGAGTCACTGGGGCCTCAGGCAACGGGAACCCCGGGCAGTGTTGCGGCTTCACGCGCCTGACGACGTGCGCGACGCTCACGCATATTCGCCAGAACTGTACCCGCTTCCTGCAGAGTGGAACCGGAATTATCCAGGTGCTTCAAGTGCTCAGGAATCTCAAACCCGCGAGCGCGCATGCCTTTCGCCCACAGCAATCCCGCGCGGTACGACGAGCGCACAAGCGGGCCAGCCATGACGCCAGCGAAGCCTAATTCTTCAGCTTCTGCTGCGATCTCAAGGAATTCTTCGGGGTGAATCCAGCGATCAATCGGGTGATGCAGGGGAGAAGGACGCAAATATTGCGTGATGGTCAGCAAATCACAGCCCGAATCGTGCAGGTCGCGCATCGCTTCGCTGATTTCTTCACGCGTCTCACCCATACCGAGGATCAAGTTCGACTTCGTTACCATGCCACCGTTGTGTGCACGCTGAATCATCGCAAGCGAACGGTCATAGCGGAACGCGGGGCGGATCTTTTTAAAGATACGAGGCACCGTCTCCAAGTTGTGCGCGAACACCTGCGGGCCGGCTTCAATGACCATGTCGATCGACTCGTCCTGACCGCGGAAGTCGTCAACCAGCAGTTCAACGCCGGTTGATGGGCTCTTCTCGTGGATCAAACGGCAGGTTTCGGCGTACAACCACGCCGCGCCGTCGGGCAGATCGTCGCGGGTGACGCCGGTGATCGTCGCGTAGCGCAGTTCGAGTTCGCCAACAGACTCGGCGATTCGACGAGGCTCGTCCCGGTCATATTCGGTGGGCTTACCGGTCGCGATATCGCAGAAGTCGCACCGACGTGTGCAGAGTGCTCCACCTAAAAGGAAAGTCGCTTCACGGTCTTGCCAGCACTCGTAAATATTCGGGCACCCTGCTTCAGCGCAGACAGTGTGCAGTCCCTTGGCGTGCGACATGGAACGCATATCGTGATAGTTCGCGCCGGTGTGTGCCGTCGTGCGAATCCACTCGGGCTTGTTTTCGATAGGAGTTTGCGAGTTGCGAACTTCCACTCGAAGCAGTTTGCGTCCTTCGGGATCAGGCAAGGTACTCACAGGCGTTTCCCTTCGAATAGGTGATCTCTTGGCTGGGGTCAGCCAGCTGAGGGCGGATTGAAGAAATAAGGTGCGAGACAAGTGCGTCAGCAGCGGTGCGCAATGGGACGTTCACGCCTTCCCACGACAGACAGGCAACATCAGCGTCGAAGAGCCCGCACGGGATGATTCCCGCGAACGCTTCTATCGGGTCAATATCGACGTTCAGGGCGACTCCGTGCAACGTGGCGCCTCGTGCAACTTTCAGTCCGATGGCACAAATTTTGCGGTCGCGACGTCCCTCTTCGGTCAGCCACACTCCTGCGCGTCCGTCGATGCGGTGAACGGGCAGCCCCCATTCTTCGCGCACTGTTTCAATAACACCCGCTTCAACGCTACGGATCCACGCGTACAGGTCGACGGGCTCCTTGAGCCTGACATTTGGGTAGACAACAACCTGTCCCGGTCCGTGCCACGTCGCGGAACCGGCGCGGTCCACATGGATCACCCGAACAGTGGAATCCGGAATATCTTCGGGTTTCGTGTGGCGGCCAGCGGTCCAGGTGGGGGCGAATTGGGTGACAATGATCGAATCGCCGTCACCAGCGGCTGCTTGGTCGTGGAGTTGACGCTGCAGTCGGTCTACTTCCATATAGTCCGACGTTCCCGCATCAATAAGGTCGATGACGTGCACCTAGGAATGATAGAACGCCAGACCTTTCGTTTCTTAATCGAAATGGCCCTTTGCGCACGTGTTCTCGAAAGTAATGCATTTTTCCGCAGGATCACGCCAAGCGGGGTACGAGGCTTCGACAGATAACGAAAAACCATTGAAAACACGTATTTCTTCAGCGTTTCCTCACGTTTATCCACGCTCGCCAGCATCTTTCGATTGGCTATCCTTTAAAGCGTGAGTAACCAATGGACCATTTCAGATGTCATGGCGCTGATGGAAGCGTGGTATCCCGCCTCCCGTGCCGAGTCATGGGACCGAGTCGGATTGATCGCAGGCGACCCATCCGCTCACGTCACCTCAATCCTGCTTGCCGTCGACCCCGTTTCGGCCGTCGTTGATGAAGCGATCGACGAGGACGCCGGCCTCGTTATCACTCACCACCCGCTGTACCTTCGCGGAACGAGTTTCCTGCCGGCATCTGACCCTAAGGGCGCGTCCATCACTCGCCTTATTAAAAACGATATCGCCCTGTTCAACGCGCACACAAACGCTGACATCAGCGCAGATGGCGTCGGCGATGCGCTCGCACAGTTGGTGGGAATCACCTCTTCATCACCGCTGGTTCCCACCGGAATCGACCAGGCCGGGCGACCCATTGGACACGGACGTATCGGTTCGATTGCGCCCACTCGTTTAGGCGACTTTCTTGACCTGGTTGCCGAGCGCCTGCCCGCAGGACCTCACGGCATCTTCGGATCCGGAGACCCCGGCGCAATCATCGAACGCGTCGCAGTATCCGGAGGAGCGGGAGACTCTTTCCTTGAGGCAGCACGTGAAGGCGGAGCGGACGTCTTTTTAACCGCTGACCTGCGTCATCACCCGGCATCCGAACACCTTGAAGGTGGGGCGCCTGCCCTGATTTGCGCTAGTCACTACGCCACCGAATGGCCGTGGCTCCCGATCCTTGAACGCAAGCTAGTGCAGGCTGCATCAACTGCAAATGTGGAAGTGAGAGTAAAAGTCTCTACGATTATCACGGAGCCGTGGACCAGCCATCGCCCAACATTAGGAGGACGTAAGTGAAAGCAACATACCTGAACCAGCTCAGCCTGCTCGAACTCAAATCCTTCGACCAGCGCGAATCTGCGCTTCGACACGCCCGTGACTCCCATCCGGCGCACGGCGTTGTCCGCGAGCTCGCAGGACGCCTCGACGACCTGAAGCGCGCAGCCGTCACCCAAGGTGCAGCAATCGCAGATATTGAACGAGACGTCCAACGTAGCGCGGACGAGATCGAACGTGTGAGCGCCAGACGAGCTAAGCAACAGAGTCGAATCGACGGCAATCAGGTTCCTCTTCGCGACATCAACGCGATGGAACATGAAATCGCTCAAATGGATAAGCGCTTGTCCACTTTGGAAAATGAACAGCTCGACGGTGAAGAACGTCTTGAGGCGGCTAAGAATGCTCGTCAAGCAATGATTGACGAAGCGAAAGCGATCGCTGCCGACATTGAAAAGACCAAGCAGGAATTTGCTGCCGACGTGAAAGAAAGCGACGACGAGCTTCGCGATGTGATCGCCAAGCGTCGTGCGCTCGCTGAATCGCTTCCAGAAGACCTCGTGGGCGAGTATGAACGTGTTCGCGCAAACCTCGGTGCCCTCGCGATCTTCGAAGTACGTAATGGTGTTGGCATTGGAATGGCAGCGGAGCTATCCCCGGCCGAACTTGAACAGATTCGCCTCACCCCCGAAGACCAGCTCTACTGGACCGAAGATACCGGTGCGATCGTTGTGAGGACGACTCAAGCCTGAAGCCGATCGCTCGGGATCGTGCCCCGGCGGCGGGGTGTGTCGCCTCGTATCGTATGACAGCGCCACTCTACGACGGCCAGCATCTGCTCCCGAGTCCGATCAGTCGGTGACCAACACCAGGTGAGTGAGTGACCCGCCCTGCTTTGTCGGTTTCGCCTCAGGTACTTCCACGTCGATAACCGCATGAGCACCACCCTGAGCATCCATGATCGGATCCAAGGTAGTGGCTGAACACAGAGCCTCGACGATCGCGTCGAAATCCGCATCAGCCGAAATTGACGCGTAGAGGTGAGCGCACGCACGGCCTCGCCACCGCTTCGCATCGTGGGAAATCACCGAACGCTTCCCCTTCGCTTGACGAACCACGCCGATCTCGATGCGATGCGCCCAAGGAGCGAGGCAGGCACTACGATACGGGCCAGAACGAGCATCAACGATCGGAGCTCCTTCAGCTTCTGCTTTGAGCGATGTATCAAGGGGCTTCTTCCAATAGGTCGGCAAAGGGCCGATGTCCGGCAGTTTCGTGCCCATCGCAAGACGGTGGTTGGGCAGGACATCGTCGAGGTTCACCACACCAAAAAGCCCAGAGAAGACACGCGTTGTTTCAAGCGCGACCGCATGATGCTGCTCCGGCAGTGTTGGGAATGAGACCGCGTCATAGAGAACGCCTGTAAACAGGTTTTCAGCCGCATCGCATGGTGCAGAATACAAGTCGATATTCGCCTGTAAATCCGCAGCTGAAGCCGGGCCAAGACCGAACAACTGAGCAGCGTCGTCGCGAACGCTGAGCGCCTGAACAGTGTGGATCAAGTTTTCGCGCCAGGATGCAAGCTCAGGGCGAGCAAGCTGTGTCACGTCAAAACGAGGCCCGTGTGCTGGTGTTGTTTTGGATTCGGACGGGGGTAACCAGATGAACATATGTGAAGCCTAGCGGGTGCGTTAGACTATGGGCGCGGATGAGTCGGTTGGGCGACCGCGCGGACCACACGGTTCTCGAGGAACGTCCGGGCTCTACAGGGCAGGGTGATGGCTAACAGCCACCCGGGGTGACCCGAGGGATAGTGCCACAGAAAATAAACCGCCGCGCAAGCGGTAAGGGTGAAAAGGTGAGGTAAGAGCTCACCAGCGGTTTGGGTGACCGAGCCGGCTTGGTAAACCCCACCCAGAGCAAGACCGAGCAGCAGGTATGGGTGGCCCGCCCGACGCCTGCGGGTAGGTTGCTTGAGGCGTTTGGCAACAAACGTCCTAGATAGATGGTCGCCACCGCTTGTGCGGGACAAAACCCGGCGTACAGACCGACTCATCCGTCCGTATACGTCGGGTTTTCGCTGAGTGATACCAGACTCTACGCTTACGCTTCGTTAACTCGTGTGTCGGCGTGAATGCTTCTCTTGGAACCTCGAACCCCACGACGACTGTGCGCGAGCTGCGATGGCGCGACGCTGATCGCGATAGAGGCGTTCAATCAGGGACTGCTGGGACACCCAGCCCACCACATGCAACGAATCATTGACGACGGGAATCCCCGGCAGACCTGATGTCTGCAGTACTTCGAGCACCTTCGACGGTAGTGCGGTGGGCGTGACGTGCACGTTGGGCAGTTTCAAAGAATCCAGCGACGAGGCCATATCTGTTTCGCTTTGGCGCGCCAGAGCAAGATCAATGGCGCTTGCTAGCCCAACGTAGGTTCCAGCATCGTCGACAACGGGAAGAGTCTGGGCACCAAGGACACGCATCTTCTTAATCGCCTGATCGAGCGTGGTCGAGGGTGCCAAAGTACCGGGAGCGTCCTCCATCCAGTGCGAAACCGGGTGAGCGCCGAGCAGTGTTGCATCCACAGGGTCATCCAGAACGTCGCCTCGACGACGAAGTTTTTCGGTGTAGATGGTGGCGCGTGTTAGGAACCTCGAGACGCCGGTGGCCAGAACGACGGCAAGCATCATCGGCATAATCAGCGAATACTGCCCCGTCATTTCGACGATGATCAAAACGGCGGTCATCGGAGCGCGTGCCGCTCCAGCGAATGCCGCGCCCATACCAATCACACCGAAGACGCCGGCGGGAGTGTCAGTAATGGGGGAAAGGATTTGCCCGAATGAGGCTCCGGCCATTGCGCCGATAAAAAGCGTCGGGGCAAAAACGCCACCGGATCCACCGATACCGATCGTGTAGGACGTGTACAGGGCGCGTCCCACCATCAAAATCAGCAGGAAGCCAATCGTGTATTTGCCTGCTAGAGCGTCTTCTTCGATCGGGTATCCCGAGCCGAACATCTGCGGGAAGGCCACAATACCCGCGCCCAAAAGGATGCCGAGAACAGCCGGACGTGACCATTCGGGAAGGCTCAGACGTTTCCAGAAAGCGTCGATCACATCTTCAAGCCAATAAAGGAGCTTCGAGAAACCTAGACCCGCAAGACCGGCGATCACACCGAGGAGAGCAACCCACCACATGTCTGTCAGATGCGAGAAGGAGAGATCATGACCAAGATTCACGATCGTTTCGTCACCCTGCAACGCGCGTGCAACAACGGATGCCATCACTGAAGAAATAACGACATATCCGAAGGTTTCGGCACTGAACTGCGTCAGAATCACTTCGAGAGCAAAGACTGCGCCAGCAAGCGGAGCATGGAAAGTTGCGGCGATGCCACCCGCTGCGCCACAGGACGCTAAAAGAACTACGCGTTGCGGAGGCAAACGAAGAGAGGACGCCAACGAGGAACCGAGCGACGCTCCGACCTGGACAATCGGACCTTCTCGTCCCGCTGAACCACCGGCGCCAATCGTCAAAGAAGAAGCAATCAGCTTCACCACTGCGACGCGCCCGGGAATCTTGCCTCCCTTGCGTCGAACGGCCAGCATCACTTCTGGAATACCGTGGCCCCGCGCACTGGGAGCGAACCGCTGAACCAGGGGCCCATAGATCAACGCTGAGACAACGGGAGCCAGAAGCAAGAACACCCAGGGGGACCAACCGAAGACTCCGTGGGGGTCGCCAGCATGCGTTGAGTAGTCACTGTAACCGGTGGTGACCCACGTCCACCCCTGAATCATCAGGTTAAAAAGAACCGCTGCACCACCGACGATAATGCCGACGAGCGCTGCTAATAGACCGACAAAAGAACGGTGCTGACCTGCTTTTTCACCCAGTTGTGCCAAGAAAGAAACAGAAGCCCGCATCAGAGGTTGGCGATATCGATGTCGGATTCAACGTCGACGTCCATGTCCCAGACACGCCCGTAGAACGCGAGCTCGGAGCTCCACGCATCACGAATCGTCTCTGCGCGACGGAAGCCGTGAGCTTCATTCGGGTAGATCTTCATCGCAACAGCGTTTCCGCGATCCTTCAGTGCATCAAACATGAGGCGTGCCTGTGACGGCGGAACCACCTTGTCATCTTCGCCCTGCAACAGCAGAAGAGGAGCGTTGATCTGGTGAATGTGAGTAATCGGCGAGCGCTTGGCCCACAGTTCGCTGTTCGGATCTTCAGTACCGATCAAGCGATCGTTGTAACGAGACTCGAACTTGTGGGTTTCTGCAGACAGAAGGCGCAGGTCAGCGATGCCATAGAGTGACGTTCCCGCGGTGAACACATCGGTGTTTGCCAGTGCGTTCAAGGTGGTGAAGCCACCGGCGGATCCGCCACGGATAGCAACGCGCTTCGGATCAACGAAACCTCGGTCAACCAGATAGCGCACGCCATCAACGCAGTCATTCACATCCATAACGCCCCAGTGACCGTTGAGACGCTCGCGGTATGCGCGACCGAATCCGGTTGAACCACGGTAGTTAACGTCGAGCACAGCGAAACCACGGCTGGTCCAGTACTGCAATGGAATCGACAAGCCGGGTCGGGTCGAAGAAGTCGGGCCACCGTGAACATTGACGATCAGCGGGGGAAGAGCATTCTTCGGGCCTGAAAAGTCAGGGTTCTTTGGTGCGTAGTAGAAGCCGTACGCGGTCTCGCCATCTAAGGTCGGCCAGGAGATAATCTGCCCTGAAGAAACCAGATCCGGGCTGATTTCAGCTTCGGATGACGGACGAATAATCGTCGTGGCGCCACCCTTGATCTGAATAATTGCCGGCGTGTGCGTGGGGGAGTCAGCAAGGAAGACTACGCGACCATCGTTGGATGCCACGTTACCGATCGGCCACCAGCCGGTTGCCCATTCTTCAGCCATTCCGTTGTCGATGCGCACGGTACCGATGTGCCATGTCAGGTCCTCAGCCCACGAGCAGATCAGCAGGTCGTTATCGTAGTTATCGTAGGAGTGCAGACCGAGCTGCCAGTGCGGGTGCGAGAACGCCCGAGTTCCCGGGTGCATGGCACGAGTGCGAAGGCGCGTTGTCCACGCGTCTGAGGGCTCGTCATCCTTCCACGTAAAGCCTTCCGTGCGGTACAGGTTGGCCCAACCGGTCGTGTCATCGACGTGGATGAGGTCACCGTCAAGAGTCCACCGAGGCTCGTAGACACACACGTCTTCCTTGTCGACGATCGTCTTCGAAACCTCAATACGACCTTCGAAATTGAGTGCGCCCACGTGCAGTGCGCTCTGTGTCCACGGCATATGCGGGTGGTTCCACGACAGCCATGCAAGCTTCGTGCCATCAGGAGAAACTGCAGGTGCAGCAACAAAGTCAGTGCCTTCAAAGATCGTGATGATCGCAGCGTCGTTGCGTGCAGCACTACCGTCGATCGGGATTGCGACCAGCGTGTTTGTCGGTTCGCCGTCGCCCGAGTGATCTTCCCTGACCGCATAGACGAGGCCGCGAACATCATCAATCTCGAAGTCGCCGTAGCGCGACTTCGACAGCGTGGTAAGCGGAGAAATCGTACGGTGCGGGTCGTTGGTGTCGAAACGGTAGACGCGGTTATCAAAGCCGTCGGAGAACACGATGAAACCATCGAGCACCGCGTAGGCACGACCACCGTATTCGTGAACGCGAGTGCGAATATCGGGAAGGCGAGCACCATCGATCAGGGGGAGGACCTCTGAAGTAACGCCAGCACCGGTACGACGCAACAGGGTACCTCGTCCGTTTTCTTTCGGATGTCCTTCAACCCAATAGGTAGCAGAACCGTCAACGCGAACCTGCGAGAGAGTGACTGACCGAGCAGTAAAAGAATCGCCGGAAATTGGGGATGTCCATTCACCGTAGGGGGCGACGGTAACGCTCATTGTTCCTCCTTGCACACAGGCATTTCGGTTGACTAAAGGAAGCATGTTAGCTCTATGTTAGCCCGCTCACGATGTGCTTTTCGAGGGCGAAGGTCGCTAGGAACATGTGTGGCAACTAGTATGAGGGCTATGAGTTCATCAGACGCGGATATGCCACTGCTCACCAGCATCCATTCCCCGTCGGATTTACGTACCCTTTCAGAGGCTCAACTTGTTCAGCTTTCCAAGGAAATTCGTAGCTTCCTGATCACCAACGTGTCGAAAACCGGTGGGCACCTGGGTCCCAATTTGGGCGTTGTTGAACTGACGATTGCCCTGCACCGAGTATTTCGTTCACCCAAAGACACGATTCTTTTTGACACCGGCCATCAGGCGTACGTCCACAAGCTTCTGACGGGTCGCCAGGACTTTTCCGGCCTGCGCCAAGAAGGTGGACTGTCTGGCTACCCCTCCCGCTCAGAATCAGATCACGACGTTATTGAGTCGTCGCACGCTTCAAGCTCACTGGCATGGGCCGATGGTATTTCCCGCGAGAAGAAACGCCGGGGCGACGCGTCATCAACGGTCGCCATCATCGGTGACGGTGCCCTGACCGGTGGTATGGCTTGGGAAGCGTTGAACACCATCGCCGAATCAACTGATCGTCGTGTTGTCGTAGTCGTCAACGACAATGGACGTTCCTACGCGCCAACAATCGGCGGTGTTGCCCATCATCTCGACGCGCTTCGCACCTCGGAAGGCTACGAACGTGCTCTTGCTTGGGGTAAGCGTCATCTGCTTGCTCTGGGGGATCCTGGTAAAGCGGCATACGACGCGCTACACGGTCTGAAGACCGGCATCAAAGACGTTATTGCTCCTCAGGCAATGTTCGAAGACCTGGGCTTTAAATACTTAGGTCCCGTCAACGGACACAATGAGACCGAGCTTGAAACCACACTACAGCGTGCGCGGACTTCGAAGTATCCAGTTCTTGTCCACGTCATCACCCAAAAGGGACGCGGTTATACTCCCGCCGAAGAAGACATCGCTGATCGCTTCCACGCCGTTGGACCGATTCACCCCGAAACGGGACTCCCCGTTGCTCCGGCACGTTTCGGCTGGACCAGCGTATTTGCCGACGAGATCGTCAAAATTGCGCGCGAAGACGACACTGTTGTCGGTGTCACCGCAGCGATGATGGCTCCCGTCGGTTTGAAACCATTCCACGAGGAATTCCCGGACCGCGTTGTCGATGTGGGTATTGCTGAACAGGAAGCGATTGCTAGCGCTGCTGGCATGGCCTATGCGGGCGCTCATCCGGTTGTTGCGCTGTACGCAACCTTCCTTAATCGTGCTTTTGACCAGCTGTTAATGGACGTGGCATTGCACAAGGCTGGCGTGACGGTTGTTCTTGACCGTGCAGGTATCACCGGCGCGGATGGCGCCTCACACAATGGTGTCTGGGATATCGCGATGTGCTCGATCATCCCCTCACTTGAGCTCGCTGCCCCGCGTGATGAGGCAACTCTTCGCGCCAGCTTGCGTCGCGCGGTGGGAGTGAAGGATCGGCCGACCGTTCTCCGCTACCGTAAGGGCTCTCTACCAGCGCCGATGAACGCAATTCGCTCAGTAAACGGTGTGGATGTTCTCTTTGAACCCGACACTGACGATGTTGATGTGCTCCTCGTAGTAGCGGGCGCTTTTGGTCCCGAGGGTCTTGAAACAGCACGCATTCTGACTGAACAGGGTAAGCGTGTTCGTGTTGTGGATCCTGTGTGGCTTCTACCGATCAACCCTGAACTTGCCAGTTTTGCCAAGCAGGCACAACGCGTGGTGACTCTGGAAGACGGCATCGTTGACGGCGGTTTTGGCTGGGGGGTGCGCGATCTTCTTGCCAACGAGTCCGTGGATGCTACCGTCATCACGCTGGGTGTTGCGAAGGTATTCCTGCGGCACGCCGAGCGCGAGTCCCTGCTGGAACGGTGCGGTTTGACGGCTCACCAGATTGCGGAACGTATTTCACGTACCCTCTAAAGAGAAGCTTGAATCCTCAAGAGTCACTCCAAGACATCCGCGATCGGGTCAAGACAAAGGTCCATCTGCCAATCCCTAGCGCCCTTGTCAAACATCCTCTGTTCAATCTCGTCGCCGCTGGGACGCTTCGGATCAAGAGGCGCCCACGCCAAGTAACGCTGAATACGAGGTTCAAGAATGACCTCGGGAGCAATACCGATTTCTTCAGAAAGCTCGGTCATTGCCCCGCGAACAGCCGCCAATCGCGCTGCAGCGTCAGGATCGATACGACCCCAGTTTCGCGCTTCGGGAACTGAACCTGGACGATGAGGAAGACGTAGCGGTGGCAATTCGTCCTCATTTGCCGTTTCGGCCAGTCGGATCGCGCGTAACCAACGGTCAGCGTATTGCCTGGCAACAGGGGAGCGGAACTCAGAAATCGACAGCAACATACGCTTATTCCGCGGAGGATTCAGCGCAGCCTGCACCAGAGCAGCATTGCGCACCAAACGACCGGGTGCCTTATCAAGTTCCTGAGCGATTTCTTCGCGCGCCTCCCACAAAGCCTTGAGGACTCCTAGGTTGCGCCGGCCTCGTATCTTTCCCGCGCCGGGCAGATTTCGCCAGCGGTCCCTCTTGGGCGCAGGCGGATCCAGGTGAGCCAGGTAGTCGCATTCTTCTTCCATCCACTCCCAGCGACCCGCGTCGTTCAGTTGGATGGACAAGCGACGGTAAAGTTCCGTCAACAATTCGACATCGAGGGCCGCGTAGCGAAGCCAGTCCTTCGATAGCGGACGAACCGACCAGTTAGATGCCTGGTGGTCTTTCACGAGGCTCAAACCGAGCACCTGCTCGCATACGGCAGCAAGACCGAACTTCTTTAACCCCAGAAGACGCGCGCCGACCTCAGTATCAAACAACGACGGGGGATTGAGTCCCACCTGTCGCAAATTCGGCAGATCCTGCAACGCATCGTGCAAAAGCCATACGTCGTTCACGCCCGCTTGAAGCGACGACAAGTCAGGCAATGCGGCTGTATCGATCAGGAAGGTACCAACGTCTTCGCGTCGAATCTGAACCAAGTAGGGGTCGTTGCCGTAACGGAAGCCTTGGGCGCGCTCAACATCCACAGCGATGGGAGTGAGTCCTTGCTCTAGGTTGCGCCTCGCTTGATCAAGCGCATCAGGTGTATCGATGACACTAGGTACGCCTTCGCGCGGGGTAACGATCAGCTCTGGAGAATCAGTATCGCCGTCAGGTAAACCGCCGGTGTGGTGAATGTGCACTCTTAGACTCCCTCAAGGAATCGCTGGGATGCCACACCACTGGTACGAAGCATCAGATCTGTCCAAGCTCGTAGGTGGGCTCCTAAGTCGGTAGTCGAAGGCGTCCACGAGGCTCGGATTTCGACGTTGAGAGTGGAGCCTCGCAATGAAAGACCGCCAAATGATTCTGAAAACTCTCGGGTGACTGTTCCCGTCAGGTCGTGATACGCTGCGCCTTCTTCAACCAGGCAATCATCTGTCCATGCCCAGAGAGCTTCGGTGAGCAACGGGTCATGCCCCATTTCAGGGTCAACTTGCGAACGCAACTGCGCAACCAGGCGGTATGTTCCATTCCAGCCGGCTTGCTCGTCGGGATCATGCAGGATGACAAAACGTCCCTGAGCAAGAGGTTCTCTGCCATCGTTGGCCAATGTTCGCATGACAAGAGCTGCGGTGAAAGGTGCCATGCGTGAAGGTGGGGGAACTTCTTCGAACTCGAGAAGAGGATTATCGATAGCGTGACGCAGAGTTGCCAACGATTCAGCGAACTCTTCCATGCCAGCGCGATTATCCACGCACTTAGGCTAAGTGAGTGAAAGCAACCCCTTTGCTGGGCACGCCGTCCACTGCGAAAATGACCCGCCACGATTCACGTCACACTGAGCAATGACGTTGTTTTTCTTCACGCATCGCATCCGATGGTAGTTTTGTCACTTATAGAGTAAAAACATGCACATTCGGAAAAGATACTGCCCACCTCTTCGCGGGGTGTATCGATGAGGAACTCGTTGCTGGTCCATCGTGCGTATCTAAGGAAGCCTGTACGCTCACCGAGGCTCTGAGTAATCTTTTCGCAAAATACTGCGGAAAACAGTGGCTGTGACGCGCGCAACGTTCGTTCGATTTCGCTTTTTGCGTGATTCCCTGTTAGTGTTTTCCCTGTTCGAAATGAACGCGTAAGTGTTCGAAGAGATACGCGGATGTGGCTCAGTTGGTAGAGCATCACCTTGCCAAGGTGAGGGTCGCGGGTTCGAGTCCCGTCATCCGCTCGGGCGATTGGCGCAGCGGGAGCGCGCTTCCCTGACACGGAAGAGGTCACTGGTTCGATCCCAGTATCGCCCACTCATTGTCTCTCAATACTTTTTGGGACACGACGGGTAAATCCCAGTTCCAGATCAGTTGGGACAAGTTCGCGGATGTGGCTCAGTTGGTAGAGCATCACCTTGCCAAGGTGAGGGTCGCGGGTTCGAGTCCCGTCATCCGCTCGTTGAGCCCCGGATTCAACCTTTCCGATGGGTCAAGCGTGGTGGGTTGGCCGAGAGGCGAGGCAGCGGCCTGCAAAGCCGTATACACGGGTTCGAATCCCGTACCCACCTCGGGCGATTGGCGCAGGGGTAGCGCGCTTCCTTCACACGGAAGAGGTCACTGGTTCGATCCCAGTATCGCCCACTCGATGATTTCGTCTTTCCTGCGGGAAAGACGTTTTTTTGTTACCTCGTGGCAGGTCACCCAGTAATGAGGGTTTCCCTTATATCCTTGAAAGAGCAAAACAGGTAGGCTGATCGGGCGCGCACAAAGGTGGTTTGAATTCATGGTCTCTTCTCGCTCACGAGTGATTCTTCCCGTGATCTTGGGTGGCGATTTTGGTGTTTACGGAATCGGTCGCTCTTTCAACGAGGCCTTTGGATGTCGATGCCTGTGCGTATCAAACGAGCCCACCGTGTCCATCACGGGCTCGAACTTCTTCGACGTTCATCACATCGAAGCAGACGCATCTGACGACGTTCTTCTTCACGAACTTTGTGCAATTGCCAAAGAAAACGCTGATAAAGCATTGATTCTGATGGCAAACCATGACCTGCATTCAACCTTCATTGCTCGCAACTACGACCAGCTCGGCGAATACTACGCGCTCCCGTTCCCATCCCTGGAAACGATTGAGCTTCTTACAGACAAAGTCGCTTTTGCGCAGGCATGTGAAGACGCTGGCATTGATGCGCCTCGAGGCATCGGCGTCGACATGTCTGACTATTCCGATCAGTGGGTTGCACCTTCGATTCCCTTCGACTTCCCGATTGTTGCCAAGGCTGCCAGAGCAGATGCCTACGATCGTCTGCACTTTGAAGGCAAACGCAAGATTTGGTTCCTCGAAGATGAGGTCGAATTGGCGCAGATGTGGAGAATGCTCGGAGAAGCCGGATTCCGCGATCTTTTTCTTGTCCAGGAACTGATCCCTGGCGACAACACCGCAATGCGTTCCATCACCGCATACGTCGATAGCCACGGCGAGGTGACGTTGATCGGCTCGGCGCGAGTGCTTCTTGAAGATCATGCACCGACCATGATCGGTAATCCGGTTGCCATGATCACCGAAGAATTCCCTGAACTGTGGCAACAAGCTGAACGCCTGCTGACACGTGCCGGATATCGCGGTTTTGCCAACTTTGACGTGAAGATCGATCCACGTGATAACCGCGCCGTATTCTTCGAAGTGAATCCTCGAATTGGACGCAACAATTGGTACATGACCGCAGGTGGAGCCAATCCGATGCTCGTCATGGTGGGCGATTTGATCGATGGGAAGCGCATGGAACACAAGCGCATTTCGCGTGAAATTCTCTATTCGATGGTTCCAGACCGACTGCTGTTGCGATACTTGCGAGATGAACCTTTGAAGAAGCGCGTGAAATCGTTGATCAAGAACCATCGTCGCTTTGATCCGCTGATCAATCCGCACGAGGACAATGTAAAGCGGAACATAATTGTTCGCTTGCAACGTTTGAACCACTTCCGAAAATTTGCTCGCTACTATCCTCGACCGACTGACCGCTCATTCTGAGCCCATGACTACTTGCTGGGTGAACAGAGACGAAAGGCTTTACATGACTTCCACGAGTCTGCGACCGATTAGCGCACGCGACATGCAACATGCTGTTTCCGGCGTGGGTGGACTTCCTATCGAACAGTCGCAGCAGTGGGAAGAGTTTTCAGCTGCACAAGGACATCCTCTCTGGGCAGGGGAGCTCGGTCGCCTTGCTTGGTATGAGAACGACAAATGCATCGCTGTCATCGCGCTGTTTGAATACAAGCTTCGCGCGTTGCGCTACTTGTGGGCAAAATCAGGTCCCGTCTGGATCCGCGAGGCCACTCCTGAACGCGAGGAATGCCTGCGCAAGGACCTACTGAAGTTTGTTCGCAGTCGCGATCGCGGAATTGTCTTCATCCGTCTGCATTCGTGGTTTGCCGCCAAGGATCTTGAAGAACCGTTGCAGATCGTGACATATGACCGCACCGTCATCATCGAAACCGGACGCGGGGATCGCGATGCAGTGCTCGAATCATTGACCAATGATGGCAGGCGCACGCTTCGTCGTTCAACGAAGAAAGCCGATGAGTTCGGCGTTCAGATCCACGAGGAAACCGAGGCCGCATCAGTTGATTTTTCACCGTACTACGAGGTCCTGAAGCAAACAGCGGAGCGTGATGGATTCCGTCCACACCCCATCGGCTATTACCAGTCTCTGTTGCGCACCCTAGGGTCACAGCACGCTCGCGTATTCACTGCTCGTACGCAGGACAACGAGATCCTCTGCTGGGATCTGGTGTTGCTGAACGGTAAGAATGCTCAAGCTGAGTACGGCGCTTCTTCGGATCGCGGTCGCCGCTTGGGAAGTCCTGCGTTCTTGGATGTTGAGGTTGCAATCCTCCTTGGTAGCGAAGGATTTAAAGGGTTCGATCTTCGAGGCATTCATTCTCCGCGTAATTCAACGCTGTTCCACGTTGGCCGCTACAAGCTTGCTTTCGCGACTTCATACACGGATGTTGCTGGCGCTTGGGATCTGCCTGTGTCGCGCCCGCAGTACATCACGGTGCGTTCGTTGCTGAATGTGAAACGAAAGTTGCGTCGAGTTTCCCGTTAGTCACCTCTTTCATCTCCGTCAGTTGTACACACGTGCGTCGAGATTTGTCCGTTGGTTGGTTCACTGAGGGGGTCGGGTGCGGTGATGAGGCGACTGGGCGAGTAGACTGTCAGCGGTATATTCATCGTTTGATCAAGGAGACATTCGTGTCCAGCATCGACCTCGTCATCGACCAAGAGAAGCAGACCGTGGAAAGTGGAACCACGGGTACTACTTGGTATGAGCAGCGTCGTGAGGTCGTTGCCCTCATGATTGACGGCACTCCTCGCGACCTGTTCACTGAATTTAAAGAGGGAATGACGGTCGAGGCAATCACTATTGATTCGCCCGCTGGCTTGGACATTCTTCGCCACAGCGCCACTCACGTGCTGGCTCAGGCAGTTCAGGACACCTTCCCGGATGTCAACCTTGGTATTGGCCCGTTCATTACCGATGGCTTCTATTACGACTTCGGCAATATCGATTCGGTGACCCCCGAACTGATGCGTGAACTCGAAAAGAAGATGAAGCGCATCGTGAAGGAAGGCCAGTCGTTCGTCCGTCGCGTCATTTCTGAGGACGAGGCGCGTGTTGAGCTCGCAGACCAGCCGTACAAGCTGGAACTTGTCACCACGAAGGGCTCGGGTGCAGAAGGTGCTTCAGTTGAGGTCGGTGGCCACGAGCTCACCATGTACGACAACGTTCGCAGAGACGGCACCGTTGCATGGAAAGACCTCTGTCGCGGACCACACCTGCCGAACACCCGCCTGATCGGCAACGGCTTTGCGCTCACCAAGGCATCAGCCGCCTATTGGAAGGGCGACCAGTCCGGAGATCACCTGCAGCGTATCTACGGCACTGCGTGGGCCTCGAAGGACGATCTCGTCGCCTACCAGGAGCGTATCAAGGAAGCCGAACGCCGCGATCACCGTCGCCTGGGCGCAGAACTTGATCTGTTCTCCTTCCCGGAGGAAATTGGCCCCGGCCTTGTCGTCTTCCACCCCAAGGGGGGCATCCTGCGTCACGAGATTGAGAAGTATGTGATCGAACGCCACGAGCAGTTTGGCTTCGATTTCGTTCACACCCCCGAGATCTCTAAGGGCGGCCTGTTCCACACTTCCGGCCACCTGCCGTACTACGCGGACACGATGTTCCCACCCATGCAGGTTGACGAGGAACGCGACGAAGAAGGCAACATCACGAAGGCTGGCCAGGAGTACTACCTCAAGGCCATGAACTGCCCGATGCACAACCTGATCTTCCGCTCACGCGGTCGTTCCTACCGTGAACTTCCCGCACGATTCTTCGAGATGGGCCACGATTACCGCTACGAGAAGAGCGGTGTTGTCCACGGCCTGACCCGTATGCGTGGCTTCACTCAGGATGACTCGCACACGTACTGCACGCCCGAGCAGGCAGGCGAAGAAATTCGCTCGCAGATCAATTTCTTCCTGTCCATCTTGGAAGCATTTGGACTGAATGACTTCTATCTTGAACTGTCGACGCGCGACGAAGACGGCAAGAAGAAGGACAAGTTCATCGGTTCCGATGAAGACTGGGCGAACGCCACGAAGGCTCTTGAAGACGCCTGCTCGGCAACCGGTCTGCAACTGGTTCCAGATCCGGGTGGCGCAGCATTCTACGGTCCGAAGGTTTCCGTGCAGGTCAAGGATGCTATCGGCCGTACGTGGCAGATGTCGACCATTCAGTACGACTTCAACCAGCCCGAGCGTTTCGACCTCGAATACACGGCTGCTGATGGCTCACGCCAGCGCCCGGTCATGATTCACTCGGCGAAGCTTGGCTCCGTCGAACGCTTCATCGGTGTTCTGACCGAGCACTACGCGGGTGCATTCCCAGCATGGCTTGCTCCAGTCCAGGTGAAGATTATCCCGGTTGCCGAGGCGTTTGCTGACTATGTCGACCAGGTCGCCGCCAAGCTCAAGGCCGAAGGCATCCGCGTAGAGGTTGACCACTCCGACGATCGTTTCGGTAAGAAGATCCGAAACGCATCGAAGGAAAAGGTTCCCTTCACCCTGATTGCTGGTGGCGAAGATGTTGAAGCCGGTGCGGTGTCCTTCCGTTTCCGTGACGGCTCGCAGGACAACGGCGTGGCCATCGACGATGCTGTTGCCCGCATCGTGAACCATGTCCGTAGGCGCAACAACTCGGACCTTTTTGTCGAGCAGGACTGAACACCATGAGTGACGTTGAGCCACTGGTTGAAGATTCCCGTGAAATAGCGGGCGCTCCGGATGCCTTCAAACGTTTTTGGACGCCGTACCGCATGGCGTATATCAATGGCGAAGGCAAACCATCAGACTCAACGGATCACACCTGCCCGTTCTGCGCAGCTCCATCGAAGAGCGATGAGGACGCCTTGATCGTCTATCGCGGTCGCCGTGCGTTCGTGCTGATGAACCTGTTCCCTTACAATTCTGGGCACCTTCTGGTCTGTCCGTACCGTCACGTCGCTGACTACACGGATTTAACCGATGAAGAGCGCATTGAAGTGGGGGAGCTGACGGCTACCTCTATGCGAGTTCTTCGCGCTACTAGTGGGCCGCAGGGCTTTAACCTGGGGATGAATCAGGGTGATGTCGCCGGAGCGGGAATTGCTGCTCACCTGCATCAACACATCGTTCCGCGCTGGCTTGGGGATGCTAACTTCCTGCCGATTATTGCTCAGACGAAAGCTGTTCCCCAGCTTTTATCAGATGCGCGCCACATGCTCGCTGACGCCTGGCCGAAGGAATCCTGATGCTTGGAAATCACGGTCGTTCAATGACGAAGACGATCTTTACACCGCTTGCACGCCTCCTCGCCAAACTTGGGGTCAGTGCGAATGCGGTGACGATCATCGGAACAATTGCCAGCGTTGGTGTCGCGTGCGCGACTATTCCATTCGGCTACGTCTGGCAAGGCGGCATTGCGCTGGGCCTCGTTCTTTTCGCAGACTCAGTTGACGGCACACTGGCACGTATGACGACAGGTGGGTCGCGCTTCGGCGCCTTCCTTGACTCAACGCTGGACCGTATTTCCGACGGCGCAGTATTCGCATCAGTGTGCGCGTGGTTGATCTTCGGATGGGAGCCTTCAACCGCACGCACGGTTGGACTGGTTGGAGGACTCATCGCCATCGTCGGTACCGGAGCCGTTCCCTACGCTCGAGCACGCGCCGAATCCATCGGAGTTCTGGCCAAAGTTGGTATCGCGGAACGAACCGATCGGTTGATCGTTGTCCTCGTCGGGGCGGCTTTGACCGACTGGGGATGTGGACAGTGGTGGGCCGTCGCAGGCCTCATCTGGGTCGCCTTCGCCTCTCTATTCACCGTCGGCCAGCGAATCGCATTTACTGCCGGTGCACTGAAGAAGATCGACGGCCATATCTGAGAAGCCCCGCGTCTACGTAGGCAATTAACGGAGAATCAGTGACATACGAAAGTGCATCATCCGGTCCTGGAGAACAGTTCCGACTTTCGCGTATTCGCCCCGACGTGCCCAGAGCAAACATGGTTTCTCCGACGACGCATTATTCAGCGCCAATGTGGGATGTGCCCCAGCCTCAACATTTTCGCCTTCCGCGCTTCGAAACGTCAATCATTACTGTCTCAGCGATCTGTATCGCGCTGAGCATTTACGGATACATTTCGCTGAGCGACGTATCAACCACCGCCTACTTAGCATTCCTTGCATCCTTCCCTCTGATCGTTGTTCTGGGGTTCTTCATTCACTTGGATCGTCATGAGCCAGAACCCTTGTGGACAAAAATCGTTGCTTTCGTCTGGGGTGCGGGCGTCGCCATTGTTGGGGCATCCATGCTGAACTCTGCACTGCTCCTCAACGCCACGCTGGTACTTGGCGACGAAATGGAAGCAATGCGGTGGACAGCCGTATATGTTGCCCCTCCGGTCGAAGAAACACTCAAAGCACTCGGTGTTCTGTTCATCATCCTCGCCCGTAGAAGCACCATTCACTCCCTGATTGACGGTATTGTCTATGCCGGCTTTTCCGGCGCAGGCTTCGCTTTTATCGAGAACATTCAATACTTCCTGCAGGCAAGCCAAGAAGGATCAGCGGCCCTGACCGTCACTGTCATCCTTCGTGGGGTTTTCAGCCCATTCCTGCACCCGATGGCCACATCATTCACCGGCCTTGCTCTCGCTTTTGCGCTGATTCGCCTACGCTCCTGGCTACCCCGTACCATCGTCAGCCTTCTGGGATTAAGCATCGCAATGTACGTTCACGGATTGTGGAATTATGCGGGAACCTCAGAAGCTACCAGTTTTATTACCAACTATCTCTTTGTCGAGATTCCACTGTTCGTCGGCTGGATGATTGTGCTGACCTGGATTTCACGACGCGAATTGAAGACCGTTCGTGAAGGGCTCATTCCCTACGTCCAAGCCGGATGGGTCCTTCCCGCCGAGGTGGTCATGGTCAGTGAGAAAGCCGGTCGCAGAACTGCGATGAACTGGGTGAAGCCTGCGGGCAAGGACGCGCAAAAAGCAATGAGACGATTCCTTTCTCATCTTGCCGCCCTGGGGCTTGATCAAAAGCTCCAAGAACGTTTGGGTGCGGATGATTCTCGCATCGAACTCGACCGACAGTTGGTTGCTCAGGTCAGTCAAGATCGTCAGTTCTTCCTCAATGCGATGACACAGACGACATTGAATAACGCGAGGTAATCCATGTCTGGTCTTGATGAAAACGAATGGCCGGTGGATGCAGACGGCTACCCGCACCGACAAGCGGCTCGCGTGATCCTTTTTGATGAGAATGGCAGATTGCTCCTTGCCAAAGGACACGATCGTGATCAGCCGGAACGCCAGTGGTGGTTCACCATCGGTGGCGGAATCATGGAGGGGGAGAATCCCGCAGAAGCAGCCTGTCGAGAGCTCTTTGAAGAAACGGGGATTGTCTTAGAACCCGATGCTCTTGTTGGCCCCGTGATCTATCGTGAAGCAACCTTCGACTTTTTATCCATTACCGCCAAACAGGACGAGTGGTTCTTCATCGCTCACACTCAACGTGTCACGCTGAACAATGATGGGTGGACCGACCTAGAACGCGACGTGATCGACGAACAGCGCTGGTGGGATCTCGATGAGCTTGCTCAACGGGCGCTAAACGGCGAGGTCTACCCCCTCAACCTTGCGAATCTTGCCCAATCATGGGTGAACGGTTGGGACGGTCAGCTTCACCGTATTCGTGAATCAAGCGCCTGCCAAGGAAGCGCTGAAGAGTGAACGTATCGGATCGGATGACCATTTCCGATCCGATACGCCTTTAATCAAAAAGCTCCGACAATTGAGAATTTGTTGGTACTCAGTGTGCGCCTAGGTGCGAGGAACCCCAGATAGTCCCAATGGCTCAATCAAGAGATCCAGTTGTGCAACGTTCAGCGAATACTTCACTTGCTCACGAACTGTGGGCTTCGCGCAGAAAGCAATTCCCAAGCCTGCCCGTTGGAGCATTGGAATATCGTTTGCTCCATCTCCGATGGCGGCTGTCTGGTTAACATCCAGTCCGTGCAATAGACGCCACCCTTCCAACGCCTGCACCTTGGCGTCCGCGGTCACGATTGCCCCCAGGACCTTACCCGTCAAGAAGCCGTTGGTGACCTCAAGTCGGTTAGCCAAGTAATGATCGATGTTCAGCTGGTGACAAAGAGGAGCAACAACTTCCTCGAAGCCACCTGAGACCACACCGAAAAAACCACCGTGGGCATGAACCGCATCAATCAGATCGCACACACCGGGGGTGGGAGTGATCGAATGAAGAACCTCATCGAACACCGTAGCGGGAACGCCCGCCAAGGTGGAGACACGGAGGCGCAAAGATTCGGCGAAGTCTATCTCGCCGTTCATTGCCCGCGCGGTGATGTCAGCAACCTGCCCGCGCGTCCCAGCGAAATGCGCCAACTCTTCGATGACTTCTTGGGCGATCAAAGTCGAATCAACATCAGTGACGATCAGGCGAGGCGGGGGTGAAAATGCGTCTCTCCCGAACGCCGAAGCATCCGGGAGAGAACGGGGCGTATTACTCAACGGGTAACAACCGTTCCTTTGGGGACAACGGTGATACCGGAATCCGTAACGGTGAAGCCACGTTCCCGGTCGCGCGTGAGGTCAAGACCAATGACAGCGCCTTCTTCAAGAACAACGTTCTTGTCGAGGATTGCCTTGGATACCACTGCGTGGCGACCAATACGGCACCCATCCATGACAACCGAGTCAGTGACTTGAGCCCAGGAGTGTATGTAGCAACCGGGGGAGATAACCGAGTGGTAGACCTCGCCACCGGAAATGATGACCCCGGGGGAGACGAAGGAATCAACAGCGTGACCCATTCGCGAGTGCTCTTCACCGTACACGAACTTAGCCGGTGGCAAGGAACCGTCGATCATCGTCATCGTCGGCCACTTGCGGTTGTACAGGTTGAACACGGGGTGGACTGAAATCAGGTCCATGTTGGCATCGTAGTAGGCATCGAGGGTACCAACGTCGCGCCAGTAGTTACGGTCGCGGTCGGTCGAACCCGGGACGTCGTTGTCTTGGAAGTCGTATACACCGCACTCGCCACGCTCGACGAACCACGGGATGATGTTGCCACCCATATCGTGCTTGGACTCGGGGTTGTGTGCGTCCTCGCGGAGAGCCTTGATCAGGTCCTTCGTGGTGAACACGTAGTTGCCCATGGAAGCGAGCACCTTGGTGGGATCGTCGGCAAGGCCGGCAGCGTTCTTCGGCTTTTCGAGGAACTGGTTGATCTTGCCGTCTGCCGAGTCGATCACGCCGAGAGCGGAAGCAAGTTCGATCGGCTGACGGATGCCTGCGACCGTGGCCGGGAGTCCAGAATCGATGTGGTGCTGCACCATCTGAGAGAAGTCCATACGGTAGATGTTGTCGGCACCAATGATGACGATGTAGTCGGGTTGCTCATCATCGACGATGTTCAGGGACTGGTAGATAGCGTCAGCGCTACCCAAGTACCAGTGAGGCCCGCGACGCTGCTGAGCCGGAACAGGGGCGATGAAGTTACCGAGAAGGGGAGATGTGTACCAGGTCTTGGTGACGTGGCGGTCAAGCGAGTGGGACTTGTACTGGGTCAACACGATGATCTTCAGATAACCGGAGTTCACGATGTTGGACAGAGCAAAGTCGATCAAACGATAGTGTCCGCCGAAGGGAACAGCGGGCTTAGCGCGGTCGTCGGTCAGCGGCATCAGTCGCTTCCCCTCACCACCTGCAAGAACAATTGCGAGAACATGATTTTTGGCCATGGGCTAAGCCTATGAGAGTCAGTGTGATCCTGCACGCATATTCCACTGTGTGGCGCCCATCACATATGGTCATTGAATGCGCAACTGTGTGCACGCATGCGGGGATTCGTCGGTGAGTGCTCTGTGCCCGCGATAGGCTAGCTCAAGAAGTTTGTGCCTTCCCTGAAAGGACCATCATGCGCGTTGACCTGCTGACCCGCGAGTATCCGCCCTTTGTTTATGGAGGTGCAGGTGTTCACGTTACTGAACTTGCTAAAGTTCTGCGTCCCCGCCTCGACGAGGTTCGAGTTCACGCGTTTGACGGGCCTCGTGAACCCGGAACCGAAGGAGCCGAAACTGGAGTCGTCGGCCACGCTGACCTAGTGGAACTGGCAGGAGCGAACGCGGCACTGAAGACACTCGGGGTAGATCTTTCCATCGCGGCCCAGACCGAAGGCGCAGACTTGGTTCACTCGCACACCTGGTACGCAAACTTTGCCGGCCATCTTTCGGCTCTGCTTCACGACATTCCGCACGTCATTTCAGCACACTCTCTGGAGCCCTTGCGCCCCTGGAAAGCCGAGCAGCTGGGTGGTGGCTACCGCATTTCTTCCTACATCGAGAAGACGTCGTACGAGGCCGCGGCCGGCATTGTTGCAGTTTCGAACGGTATGAAGGCCGACATTGTGCGCTCCTACCCGAACGTTGACGACGCGAAGGTTCACGTCATTCACAACGGCATTGATCTGGCGAAGTGGCGTGCTCCGTCTACCGACGCTGAACGCGAGAACCAAGAACGCGTTCTGAAGACGTATTCGATTGATCCGACCAAGCGAACCGTTGTGTTCGTTGGACGCATTACGCGTCAAAAGGGTCTGCCCCATTTCCTGCGCGCAGCGAACCTGCTTCCCGATGACGTTCAGATTGTTTTGTGTGCGGGTGCTCCCGATACTCCGCAGATTGCAGCCGAAGTCGACGCGCTTGTGAAGGACCTGCAGGCGAAGCGTCAGGGCGTCATCCTCATCTCTGAGATGCTCCCGCAGCCCGACATTGCAGCAATTCTGGATGCGTCGACCGTGTTCATCACCCCGTCGGTCTACGAGCCACTCGGTATCGTGAACCTCGAAGCGATGGCGCTGGGCCTGCCCGTTGTTGGTACGGCAACTGGCGGTATTCCCGATGTCATCGTCGACGGCGAGACCGGCTATCTGGTTCCGATCGAACAAATGAATGACGGCACCGGCACTCCTCTGAAGCCCGATACCTTCGTTCATGATATGGCCGAGCGCCTGATCGCAGTCCTCGATAACCCTCAGGGCGCCAAGACGATGGGAGTGGCAGGCCTGACGCGTGCTCGCGACCACTTCTCTTGGGATGCCATCGGCCAGAAGACCGCGGATCTGTATCGCACACTGGTGTGAGTCAGCCGATCATATTTCGGTGACAAAGGTAGGCTTATAGGTATGACTTATGTCCTTGAATGTGTGGATGCAACTGTAAGCAAACGTGGAACTGCGATTCTTGATTCGGTGTCTTTTAGCACCGAGCAAGGCCAGCATTGGGTGATTCTTGGCCCGAATGGCGCGGG
Source organism: Pauljensenia sp. UMB6358 (assembly GCF_030216865.1). Classification (NCBI taxonomy): domain Bacteria; kingdom Bacillati; phylum Actinomycetota; class Actinomycetes; order Actinomycetales; family Actinomycetaceae; genus Pauljensenia; species Pauljensenia sp. UMB6358. The sequence continues at coordinate 127,424 of NZ_JASOMS010000001.1, forward strand.
TAAGACAACTCTTATCCGAGCGCTAGCCGGTCGTGAAGCATTGGCGCAGGGCACCGTGAAACTTGATGGCGAAGACATTTTTGCTCTCGACCGTCAAGAACTTGCTTCCCGCGTTGCACTTGTTTCGAAGTCGCTTGCCCCCTCCATTCGTGCACACCAAACTGTTCGCGACCTTGTTCGCACGGCAGCGTGGGGTATCGCAATTCATCGCGACGAAGAATACGAAGCTCAAGATGATGCGCGTTGCGACAATCTGCTTGTTGCTTTCGGTATTGATCATTTGGCGGATCGTCAGTTTGGAACTCTCTCTGAGGGCGAAGCGCAACGTGTGTTGCTTGCTCGAAGCCTGATGACAGACCCGGAGGTCCTGATTCTTGATGAGCCCACCGCTGGCTTGGATCTTGGCGCCCGCGAACTATTGATCGGAGCTCTTGAAGAGATCATTTCCGGTCCGCATGCTCCGCAGGTCATTTTGGTTACACACCAGGTGGAAGAAATTCCCAGCGGAATGACGCACGCGGTCTTGATGGACGGAGCAAAGGTCGTCCAGTCGGGTGTCATTGATTCCGTCATCACCGGAGTGAATCTGTCAGCGACGTATTGTCTGCCTCTGAGCGCCGGTAACGACAACGGACGCTGGTGGGCTCGCGCCGTCAGGTAAGTCTCTTCATAGGTATCACCGTGGACACGTCGGACAAAGGGGAGTGTGTATGACGCACGCTTTGTGGTGGGTGATTGTTGCCATCGTTCTTGGACTGATTGAGATGGCAACGGTTGACCTTGTGTTCCTCATGCTTGCCATCGGTGGTTTAGCAGCGGCGTTAACCTCTCTTGTTGTCCCTGGGCTCTGGCCCGAAGTCGGCGTTTTTGTGGTCTGCTCGCTGGTCTTTCTTTGTGCGCTTCGTCCGTGGCTGAAAATGCGTATGCTCTGGTCGCAAACGAACGTGAAAACCAATGTGCACGCCTTGATTGGGCGACAGGTCGATGTGATTGAAACCGTGAACGCCAGCAGTGGTCGCGTGAAACTTGATGGCGAAGTCTGGTCTGCCCGCACAATCGACGAGAAGCCCCTTCTTGTGGGCGAGCATGCGTATGTGTGCGAGATCGACGGTGCTACGGCGGTTGTTACGTCCGTCGAGAACCGTAGTAAAACATTCGAAGAACAGAAAGGGTGAGTGCCGCCGTGGACATGAGTATTGGTCCCTTCGTTGCTGGGCTCCTGTTGATCCTTGTTGTGGTCATCCTTGCCAAGAGCGTCCAGATTGTTCCCCAGCCTCGCGCGTTGGTGATCGAGCGCCTCGGTCGTTTTCACACGGTGATGTACGGTGGTTTGCATGTGCTGATTCCGTTCTTTGACCGTATTGCAGCGCGCGTTGACTTGCGTGAACAGGTCACCAGCTTCCCTCCACAGCCGGTGATTACCGCCGATAACGTCGTGGTTTCCATCGACTCGGTGATTTACTACCAGGTCACGGATCCAATGCACGCGACCTACGAGATTGCGAACTTCATTCAGGCAATCGAACAGCTGACGGTGACGACGCTCCGTAATGTCATTGGCTCGCTCGACCTCGAGCAGACGCTGACGAGTCGCGACTCGATCAACACTCAGCTTCGTGGTGTTCTTGATGAAGCAACGGGACGCTGGGGTATCCGCGTGAATCGCGTTGAGTTGAAGGCAATTGATCCGCCACCGTCGATTCAGCAGGCCATGGAACAGCAGTTGCGAGCCGAACGTGATAAGCGTGCAGCGATTCTGACTGCTGAAGGTGTCCGTCAGTCGCAGATCCTTCAGGCTGAGGGTGAAAAGCAGTCCGCCATCTTGAAGGCTGAAGGACAAGCTCAGGCGGCTGTCACTCGCGCCCGCGGTCAAGCAGAAGCTATCGGTACCGTCTTCCAGTCGATCCACGAGGGCAATCCAACGCCTGATCTGCTGAGCTACCAGTACTTGCAGATGCTTCCGGAACTTGCCAAGGGGGATTCGTCGAAGGTGTGGGTTGTTCCCACCGAACTGACGGCTGCTCTGGATTCCATTGCGAAGGGTTTTAACCCGAACAAGTAAAACTGTCCGGTGTGGACGACGTGTTCTTGACCATCCCCCTCACCATCGCCCCCGATTGAAAGAAGAGACTCGTGGACTCCATCCAGGAAAAGGTTCTGCGCGAGGTTGCTGCCCGCGACATTCGCTTTATTCGCCTGTGGTTTACAGATGTCGCTGGTGTCTTGAAGTCTGTAGCAATTGACCCGGGCGAGTTGGAAGATGCCTTCGCTGAAGGTATCGGTTTCGACGGTTCTGTGATTGAAGGCATGACCCGCGTGCACGAGTCCGACATGTTGTTGCGTCCGGATGCTTCGACATTCCAGATGTTGCCGTGGCGAGGGGAAGAAGATCCCGTTGCTCGAATGTTCTGCGACGTGTTGACCCCCGATGGTCAGGCTGCACGTAGTGACCCTCGCGGCGTGTTGGAACGCGTTGTTGAACGAGCCCAAGAGCGCGGCTTCACTGTGATGGTTCACCCTGAGATTGAGTTCTATCTGCTCCAACAGCCGATCAGTGTCGACAACTTGAAGCCTGTTGATTCTGCGGGTTATTTCGATCATGTTGCGCGTGGGCATTCGAATGATTTCCGTCGTCGCGCGGTTCGTATGCTCGAAGATATGGGCATTGCGGTCGAGTTCTCTCACCACGAAGGTGGCCCCGGTCAAAACGAAATCGACCTGCGTGCAGTCGATGCGGTGAGTGCTGCCGACAACATCATGACCGCTCGAACCGTCATCGAAGAGGTCGCGTTGCGCGAGAACCTTGCCGCACTGTTTATGCCCAAGCCCTTTATTGACCATCCGGGTTCGGGTATGCATACGCACCTTTCACTGCTCGAAGGTGAAGAAAATGCCTTCTACGATCCGTCAGGTGACTATCAGCTGTCACGCACGGGGCGCCACTTCATTGCGGGGCTCTTGGAACATGCTCGCGAGATCGCTGCTGTCACCAATCAGCACGTGAACTCCTATAAGCGCCTCTGGGGTGGGGGCGAGGCTCCGTCTTACGTGTGCTGGGGTCATAACAATCGCTCCGCGTTGATTCGAGTCCCGCTGTACAAGCCTGAAAAGCGTACGGCAGCACGCATTGAGTACCGTGCCTTGGATCCGGCTGCGAACCCGTATCTTGCACTCGCCGTTCTGATCACTGCAGGTCTTGACGGCATTGAACGTCGCCTCGAACTTGTCCCCGAAGCTGAGGACAATGTTTGGGATCTGACGGATCGCGAACGTCAAGTGATGGGGATCGAGGCTCTGCCGACGTCATTGGCTTCCGCGGTTCGTTTGATGCGCGAATCTGACTTGGTTGCCGGTGCTCTTGGTGAAGAGGTCTTCGACTACGTTGTGCGCAACAAGGAAAAGGAATGGCGTGAGTACCGCCAGCAGGTGACGCCTCAGGAGATTCGCCAGTTCCTCAAGGTCTACTGATGGAGGTTGTCCCGAAGGACCTCCGCGGTAGCGGTTTCTTGGATCCGGTGCGAGCAGCGTCATTTTTGGCTGACCTACCCGGCGAGCTAGGCGAGTGGCTACCGCTGTTCAACGCCTGCGCCGATCCAGATTCCGCGCTGGTAACCTGCCTGCGTTTTCACGAGGCCGCCCCTACTCAATTAGCCACAATCGCTGAACGCGGGGGCAATGGGCTTCGGCGCTTGGTCGCGGTTTTTGGTGCATCTTCCTGGTGGGGCGACTACCTGATTGCTGACCCTTCACGCATTGATGGCTTGCTTGTTGAACCCGATGAACCGTTGACGGAGCTCCTTCACGCAGTGGGGGCTGATCCAGCGTCGCAGATGCCCGTTGCGGGTCCCGGCTACAACGGCGACGATGTGCGTCGTGCGTATCGCAGAGTTTTGTTGGACCTCGTTGCTGACGATGCTACGCACCCGAACCCGCCCGATTATATGCCGGAAGTCGGTGTGCGCCTTGCGGTGCTTGCTGACGCTGCACTCGAAGCTGCCCTCGCACTGGCACGACGAGATATTGATCCGCAGGGTAATGCTCGTCTTTCGATTATTGCGATGGGAAAAACAGGCGCTCAAGAACTTAACTACATTTCCGACGTTGACGTGATGTACGTTGTTGCCCCGGCTGAGGGTGTTGATGAGCGTAGTGCCATCGAACTGGGTACGCGCATGGCAGCGCTTTCGGCTCAGGTATGTTCGGGGCCGGGTAATGAACAGCCACTCTGGAGCGTGGATGCGAATCTGCGTCCCGAAGGGCGTCATGGCGCGCTTGTGCGAACACTTGACTCGTTCACACAGTATTGGGATAAGTGGGCTGAAACGTGGGAGTTCCAGGCTCTTCTTAAAGCTCGCCCGGCAGCTGGCGATATGGAGCTTGGTCAGGCCTTTTTCCGTGTTGCTTCTCCGTACATTTGGAATGCTACGGGGCGTGATGGCTTTGTTGAAAATGCTCGAGCAATGCGACGTCGCGTTGAAAACACGATTCCCCGTCGTGAAGCTGACCGTGAACTGAAGCTCGGGCGAGGTGGCCTGCGTGATGTCGAGTTCACCGTGCAGCTGTTGCAACTGGTCCACGGTCGTACCGATGATTCGCTTCACGCCAGATCAACGTTGGATGCGCTGTCTCGCCTTAGCGACGGTGGTTATGTGGCGCGTAGCGATGCTCAAGAATTGCGTGAATGCTACTGCTTCCTGCGTGCTGTTGAACACCGTATTCAGCTTCAACGCATGCGTCGCACCCACCTGATCCCTACGTCAGCGAACGAACTTCGAGCGGTGGGCAGGGGAGTTGATCTTGAGCATTGTGGTAGTTCCGAGGCTCTGGCGAAGGAACTGAAACGCATTCGAGATCGTGTTCGAATGCTCCATGAGGACGTGTTCTATCGTCCGATTGTTCAGGCAACTGCGGGCCTTAGCCCAGATGAAGCTACGTTGGACTCCGATGGTGCTCAGGCTCGTCTTCAAGCCATCGGCTATCGCGATCCCCGAGGAGCTCTTGCCCACATCACGGCCCTCTCGCAGGGCACAAGCAGGCGTGCGAAGATCCAGCGTCATCTTCTGCCCGTTTTTATTTCGTGGCTTTCCAACGGTGCAGATCCAGACCTTGGCTTGCTGAACTTTAGAGCTCTATCGGAGCAAATCGGTGATTCTCACTGGTATTTGGCTCTCCTGCGTGATTCCGGAGTTGCCGCATCCAGGCTCTGCGAGATGCTGCCGAACTCGAAGTGGATCGCTGAGGCTCTGTCACATCGCCCCGAAGCAGTCGCCTGGCTGGATCTTGATAAAGACCTCGCCCCTCGTGAAGCTGAGGTTTTGAAAGTCGAGGCGGCCTCGTTGATTGACCGCCACGCAGATTCGGATAAGGCCGCATATCGCGTGCGAGCCATGCGTTCGCGTGAACTTACTCGTGCTGCGATGAGCGATTTGGTGACTGGAATCGGAGCCAGGCGGCAGACAATCTCCGATGCTACGGACGCAGCAGTTGTCGGCGCATTAGCGATTGCAACACGCGAAGAAGAACTCAAGAACGGTCACCGCGTCGACGTTGGGTTCGTGGCGATGGGACGTTACGGTGGGCGTGAATCAAACTATGCCTCCGACGCTGATGTCATGGCTTTTCATCGCGCGACCAATGGCGTGAGCGAGAGCGACGCTGTGAACGCTGCAACGACAATCATCAACCGCGTGAAAGCATTGCTGGGGACGGTCACAGCGCAGATGAGTGTCAGCGTTGACCTAGACCTACGTCCAGAAGGACGCAACGGACCGATGTCCAGAACCGTCGAATCGTACGCGGAGTATTACGACAAGTGGGCATCGACCTGGGAACGCCAAGCGCTCCTTCGGGCGCGCGTATTCGCCGGCCCCGATGATCTGATGCGTTCGATGGGGGAGTTAATCGACCGCGTGCGCTATGGCAGCGCGATTGACGAGGCCCAGATCAGAGACATTCGTCTGCTCAAAGCAAGAATGGAAAGCGAACGCCTGCCTCGTGGCATCGAACCCACGCGTCACGTGAAATTGGGGCCGGGTGGCCTGTCAGACGTCGAATGGATTGTTCAGCTTCTTCAGCTGAAACATGCTCATGCCGATGACTCTTTACGCACCTCGTCAACGATTGATGCTCTGCGCGCATTAACTCGTTCGGGATGGATTGCTCCTCATGATGCGAAGACGTTGGAAAATGCGTGGAGCCTCGCATCACAAATCCGGGCGGCGAACGTGCTGACAACCGGGCGAATGTCGGGAGTTAAACTCGATACCGTTCCCAGAGACTCGAAGGACCTTATCCCGCTGGCACGCGTTCTTGGATATGGTGCGGCAAGCGAGTGTGAGCTGGAAGAAGAATGGCTTCGTCGATCGCGCAAAGCACGCGCATTGATGGATACCTACTTCTGGAACTGAATACTGCCTTGCACACCAAGGCACGAAGAAGAAACGGAAACACAGTTGTGAAAATCGTCCTCGTGCGTCACGGACAGACCTACGCCAATGAAGCGCACGCTCTTGACACCTCTAGGCCTGGACTACCGCTAACCGCCGATGGGTTGGCTCAAGCCACCGATCTTGCTTCGCGCTGGGAATCTGAAGTCGGGCAGGCTCCAACAGTGGTTGCTGTTTCACCTCTTTTTCGCACTCGCCAAACCTGCGCACCCCTATGCGCTAAGTATGCCCTGACTCCGCTGGTGAGACCAGGAATTCGTGAATTACGCTCAGGTGACGTTGAGATGAACGCTGACCCGTTCTCAGACTCCGTTTACGTTGAAGGAACGGGAAACTGGTCGCACGGTGCAACTCACATTCGTATGTCTGGCGCTGAAACGGGGGAGGACGCGCTTGCCCGTGCGTTGCCCGTTATCGCCGAAGTGGCTGGCCTCGTACTTGAGGAAGATCCGGACGGCGTGGGTGTGATCGTCGCTCATGGAGCCCTACTGCGCCTGCTGGCATCGACGCTTGCGCACAACATCTCCGGCACTCTTGTGATGACTCACTTCATGTCGAATACGGGAACCGTCATCTTGCAGTGGCCCACCGAACGATTCGGCACCTCCGTTCCTCACAACCCCGACGATCTGCGAGGTGCCTTCACTGGTCTGACGTGGAATAACCGTCCAGTTGATCAGTGGGATCTAGAGGATTGATCTCAAAGGGGAAACCCCGGTATCGCATGTAATCGGACAGAAATTCGCGGTGTTCATTGCATGACAGCCACGTCTTGGAATCCGCCCACGGGATTTTCGGGTTTGACCAGGTGATGATCCACACCGCCTGCGCATTACACTCGCGTGCCTGACACACACCGTCAGCGCGGCCTCGTCCCAATGCCATTGAACCTCCTCGATCCCTCACACTGTAATCTTTTCGCATGAGTCAATGCACGCTGATCCTTGTTCGCCACTCTGACCCGGAGTATTTCGCGCTGTCGGATCACTCGCGACCGTTGACCGATCTTGGTCTCCGTCGGGCGCACGAGCTTGGCATCAAACTGCAAGCCGAAGTTGGAGACATCGAACTAGGGGTCAGTTCAACAGCAGTGCGCGCATGGCAGACCTTCGACGAGATCGCGAAGAACCTGCCAATGAGGACCACGTACAAGGATCGTTCAATCTACGATGCAGGGGCAGAGTCACTCATCGAAACGATTAACTCCCTGCCTGGAGAATCCGCACTGATTGTCGGACATCAGCCAACAATCGGCCATGTTGGATACCTGATCGGAGACGATAGTGCGAAAGCCGATCTTGGCACTGGCGTCGGTAAAGCGACTGCTCTGATCATTCAAAGCGAAGGAAGTTTCGCTGATTTTCGTCCCGGCGCGAACCTGCCAGTACGGATTGTCACCGTCCCACGCGTGCTGTAATCGCAGAGTTCAAGGCTGACGGGCATTGGCATCGAACGTTTACTGTGTCCCATAGCCCACCTTTGAAGACGCTGACCTTTTACTAATCCCGCTAAGATATACGGGTACGCAATCCACCCTTCAAGGGAGCAGTAATGTCGGGACACTCTAAATGGGCGACCACCAAGCACAAGAAGGCCGCCATTGACGCGAAGCGCGGAAAGCTCTTCGCTCGTCTGATCAAGAATATTGAAGTTGCAGCACGCACCGGCGGCGGCGATCCCGCAGGTAACCCGACCCTGTATGACGCCATCCAGAAGGCAAAGAAGAATTCCGTTCCCGCTGACAACATCGATCGTGCTGTCAAGCGTGGCTCCGGTGCAGAAGCCGGTGGCGCGAACTACGAAACCATCATGTACGAAGGCTACGGCCCGAACGGCGTTGCATTCCTCGTCGAATGTCTGACCGACAACCGTAACCGTGCAGCTTCCGACGTCCGCCTTGGCTTTACCCGTCAGGGAGGCTCGCTGGCGGACCCGGGTTCGGTTTCCTACCTCTTCTCCCGTCGTGGCATTGTCGAGGTGGGCGCAGCAGACGGCGTTGACGAGGACACGATCATGGAAGCCGTTCTGGATGCGGGTGCTGAAGAAGTGACCGACACCGGTGATGGATTCGTCATCGAATCCGCAGCCTCCGATGTTGTCGAGGTCCGTAAGGCGCTCCAGTCAGCAGGTATCGATTACGATTCCGCTGAAGTTCAATTCGTCGCATCGACCGACGTTGAGGTCGACTTTGAAGGCGCACTGAAGGTTCAGAAACTGATCGACGCTCTGGAAGAATCTGACGACGTTCAGAACATCTACAACAACATGACGTACTCGGATGAGGTCCGCGCGCAGCTGGAAGAAGGGGAGTGACGATGGCTGAGTTCACGTCGACTCGCGAAGTTGGTACCCCGCAGGTTAAGCGCGGTATGGCTCAGATGCTCAAGGGTGGCGTCATCATGGACGTCGTTACTCCAGAGCAAGCAAAGATCGCCGAAGATGCGGGCGCAGTTGCCGTCATGGCGCTCGAGCGCGTTCCTGCGGACATTCGCGCACAGGGTGGCGTTGCCCGTATGTCTGACCCGGATCTGATCGATGGCATCATCAACGCTGTCTCCATCCCGGTCATGGCAAAGGCTCGCATCGGCCATTTCGTTGAAGCTCAGGTTCTGCAGTCCCTCGGCGTCGACTACATCGACGAATCTGAGGTTCTCACCCCGGCCGATTACACCAACCACATCGACAAGTGGAACTTCACCGTTCCCTTTGTCTGCGGTGCAACCAACCTGGGTGAGGCACTCCGTCGCATCACCGAAGGTGCAGCAATGATTCGCTCCAAGGGTGAAGCTGGTACCGGCGACGTTTCCAACGCGACGACGCACATGCGTAAGATCCGCGACCAGATCCGTCACCTCACCTCGCTTCCCGAAGATGAGCTCTACGTTGCCGCCAAGGAACTCCAGGCTCCCTACGAGCTGGTCGCCGAGGTCGCTCGCGAAGGTAAGCTTCCTGTCGTTCTGTTCACCGCCGGTGGCATTGCTACCCCGGCGGACGCTGCAATGATGATGCAGCTCGGTGCTGAGGGTGTTTTCGTTGGATCCGGTATCTTCAAGTCCGGTGATCCGGCGAAGCGTGCAGCTGCCATCGTTAAGGCAACCACCTTCTACGATGATCCGTCCGTTATTGCTGAGGTTTCGCGTGGCCTTGGTGAAGCAATGGTCGGTATCAACGTTGACGACCTTCCGGTTTCTCACCGTCTTGCGGAGCGCGGATGGTGACGATCGGCGTTCTCGCCCTTCAGGGTGACGTTGACGAACATGTGCGGGCGCTAGAGAATTCTGGCGCCCGCGCCGTTAAGGTGCGTCGCCCCTGCGAATTGGCGAAAGTGGATGGTCTGATCATCCCCGGTGGCGAGTCAACGACCATGTCGAATCTGTTGGCCTCCTTCGACATGTTTGAACCTCTGAAAGACCGTCTTGATGCTGGACTTCCCGCGTGGGGCACATGCGCTGGCATGATCATGCTCTCGTCTACGATCCTTGATGGTCGCGATGATCAGAAGTGCTTCGCCACCCTCGACATGGTTGTTCGACGTAATGCCTTTGGGCGTCAGGTTGATTCCTACGAAGAAGACCTCGTGATTGACGGCATCGAAGGCGACGATTTCCGCGCTGTCTTTATCCGCGCACCGTGGGTTGAGTCCGTTGGCGACACCGTGTCTGTGATTGCGCGCGCCGGAAACGCTGAAGACGGTCCGATCGTGGCCGTACGTCAAGGTAACGTCATGGCAACCAGCTTCCACCCCGAGGTTGGTGGCGATGACCGCCTGCATGAACTGTTCGTTTCAATGGTGGAGAACCGCTGACCCATGCGAGTCATGGGAATTGACCCCGGCATTACACGATGCGGTTTGGGTGTTGTTGACGTTGATGAGTCAAGGCGTGCCGCGCTCGTGTATGTCGGGGTTGCTCGTTCCAACAAAGACATTGCGACGCATTTTAGGCTTCGGACGATTGCAGATGCGATTGATAGTGTGATCGCGCAGTATCAGCCTGAAGTTGTGGCGATTGAGCGAGTCTTCGCCCAAGACAACTTGCAGTCAGTGACGACGACGATGCAGGTCATGGGTGCTGCCATGACGTGCGTGGCGCGTGCTGGTCTGCCGATGGCGGTTCATACCCCGTCAGAAGTGAAGTCTGCTGTTTCTGGAAACGGCAATGCGGATAAAGCGCAGGTTCAGGCGATGGTGTCGCGTATTCTTCGCTTGTCGAAGCCTCCGAAGCCCGCGGATGCTGCAGATGCGCTTGCAATCGCAATTTGTCATGCGTGGCGGGGGACAGGTTTGCTGGGTGTTGGCGATGATTCGTCAGTTTCTGTTTCTATCTCTGGTCGCTTGACTTCCAAGGGGTCAATGACACCCGCGCAACGTGCGTGGGCGGAAGCTCAAGCTGCGCAACGCCGGACAGGTGCTGTTGATCCGCGACTGCGTCGCAAGTAAAATAGAACAGGTGTTCGCATTGGGTGTGGGCGCTATCGATCCAATACAGGAGAACAATTGATCGCACAGTTGAGTGGAACAGTGGCCTCAGTTGGCTTGGATTCAATTGTCGTGGTTGTCTCCGGCGTTGGTTTCGATGTGAAGGTCGTGCCCACATACGCTCAGCAGGTGCGCGTCGGTGACGAGCTCACTGTTGCAACATCGCTTATTGTTCGCGAGGATTCCCTGACACTCATGGGCTTTGAAACGGCTGATCAGCGTGATGTATTCACCATCTTGCAGACCGTGTCCGGTATTGGACCTCGTATTGCCCTTGGTGCGCTTGGCGTTCTTAGCCCCGATGATCTTCGTCGTGCCGTTCGTGATCATGATCTTTCAACCCTGGGCAAGATCCCCGGTGTTGGAAAGAAATCAGCGCAACGCATGGTGTTGGAGCTAGGGGAGAAACTCGGTCAGCCCGCACATCTTGGAAAGGCGGGAACCGGAGCCACAGTCGCCATGGGCGCTGTCGAAGAAGATGTTGTGGCAGCGTTGGTTTCGATGGGATGGAAGCAATCCCAGGCACAAGCGGCAATCGATACGCTGGGTGGACAGGGCTTGGGGGCGTCTGATTTGCTCCGTGCCGCTTTGCTGAAGTTGGGAGGCTCTCGTGGCTGATTCTTTCGATTCTCCCGCAGAGGCAATGCGTATTGTTGCTCCTGATGCCGGTGAGCTTGAACGTGCTGCAGAAGCAGCTCTGCGTCCCAAGCGCCTCACTGAATTCGTCGGACAAGAAACTGTTCGTGAACAGCTTCAGCTTGTTCTCGATGCGGCACGTGGCCGTGGCGTGAGTCCCGACCATGTTCTTCTTGCCGGTCCTCCCGGGTTGGGTAAGACCACTTTGGCAATGATTATTGCTGCCGAAATGGGGACATCGCTCCGCCTGACCTCCGGTCCGGCAATCCAGCATTCGGGTGACCTTGCTGCGATCCTTTCAGGGCTTCAAGAAGGCGACATTCTTTTTATTGACGAAATCCACCGTCTTGCTCGCACCGCAGAAGAAATGCTGTATCTGGCAATGGAAGACTTCCGCGTCGACGTTGTCGTGGGTAAGGGGCCCGGCGCAACCTCGATTCCGCTGACGCTTCCGCCTTTTACCGTTGTCGGTGCGACTACGCGCACGGGCCTGCTACCGGCTCCTCTGCGTGACCGTTTCGGTTTTACCGCTCATCTTGAGTTCTACGAGACACACGAACTTGAAGCAGTCGTCACGCGTTCCGCTGACCTTCTTGGCGCCCCCTTGGACGCTCAGGCGGCTCACGAAATCGCCTCCCGTTCAAGAGGCACCCCGCGTATTGCCAATCGCCTTCTTCGTCGCGTTGTCGACTATGCCCAAGTACGTGGAAGCGGCGCTTTGGATCTTGAAGCTGCCCAGGGCGCACTCACCCTGTTCGAGGTTGATCGCTACGGTCTCGATCGTCTTGACAGAGCAGTACTCGACGCAGTCTGTCAGCGTTTTGCTGGGGGACCGGTTGGATTGACCACTCTTGCGGTCACGGTAGGTGAAGAAGCAGAGACGGTCGAAACCGTCGCTGAGCCCTACTTGGTTCGTGAAGGATTCCTTGTCAGAACCAACCGAGGACGTGCCGCCACGCCCAAAGCTTTCCAACATTTGGGGCTGACACCGCCCGCCGAATCTATGCTGTTTAGCTGAATCACAGTGTTATTCGCCTGATTTGAACGCCTTTTTCGCTAAGAGAGCCTTCTTCGCATTAGACTGACCAGGGTGCGCTCTACGCGCGTTCATGACTAGAAAGAGGCAATCCGTGGGTAACTTCCTCCAGGGCGGCAACATGACCTTTATCCTACTTGCGCTCATCCTGATCGCGATGATGTGGTACTCAAGCCGTGGTCGCAAGAAGATGGCTGAGCGTCAGGCTCAAATGGAACGAGATATGAACGAGAAACTCGTTCCCGGTGCTTGGGTGAAGACCGCTGTTGGATTCTGGGGTCGCTTTGTCGATCAGGACGGCGACATCGTCGTACTCGAGACGATTGATGGTACAGAGATGTACTGGGATCGTCAGATGATCCGTTCCGTTGGGGACGAACCGCCTTTCGCTTCAGATGAGCCCGCTGTCGAACTGGCCGAAGAAGAACCGCAAGAACCGATTCTTGGCCTTGATGATCCCGCTACGGATGATGCATCGACCGACGAAAAGAACTGAGTATCCCGAGCTAGGGACTGGGAGTAGTTAAAAGTGTCTACACGTAAACGCCGACCTGTGCGTTCACTTGTCACCCTCATTGTTGCAATGGTGGTGGCAGCGGCCGGACTGGTGATTGGCAACGTCACCAAGGGGACCTCGTTGGTTCCCTCGCTCGCCCTCGATCTTCAGGGTGGCACCCAACTGATCTTGACTCCGAAGTCGACCGAAGAAGGCGACCGAGCGATCACTGAAGACGACATCACGCAGGCGATTTCAATTATTCGTAATCGTATTGATGCCTCCGGTGTCGCCGAATCAGAGATCACTTCGATGGGCTCGGACAACATTGTTGTTTCAATTCCAGGTACGCCTTCACAGGAAATTCTCGACCTGATTCGTTCGTCCTCGCAGATGAACTTCCGACCTGTTCTCCGTATCGGTCTGGCTTCCCAGAAAGTTGCGACCTCCTCAACCGCCGAGGTTTCAGACAAAGATTCTGCACAGTCAGCTCAGTCTGCTGATGAAACTCAATCAGCGACAGGACAGGCCTCGGCTGATGGCGCCCAGTCAGCAGACGGTGCTCAGTCGGTTCAGCAGGTGTCGACCGCACTGGATGAAGAATCCGCGATGAAGGTCGCTGATCTGAATCAAGACGGTGTTCTCTCAGACCAGCCGAGTTCGACTCCTGCTAATGGAACGGATCTTGCATGGATCACAGAGCAGGTTCTCTACGACTTCTCCGTGCTTGACTGCACCAACTCCGAAGCTCGCCAGCAGACCGAAGGTGCTGCAGACAAGCCCTACGCTGCCTGCGATAGCGATGGTCAGCTGAAGTACATCCTTGGTCCGGTTTCGGTTGCCGGTTCGAACCTTTCGAACGCAACTGCCGGCCAAGTCACCAACTCGACCGGTCAGGCAACCGGTGCATGGGGTGTCGACCTGCAGTTCGATTCTGAAGGTACGAAGGCATTCGCGGATTCTTCCGAACTGCTCTACTCCTACAAGGATTCTGACGCCGAAGGAAAGAGCTTCTTCGACTCGCCGGATCGCAACCACTTTGCCGTTGTTCTTGACGGTTCGGTGATTACTGCTCCTTCAATGAATGCTGTCATCTCTGATGGTCGTGCTCAGATCACCGGTAACTTCACCGCAAAGTCAGCCACCGCGTTGGCAAACCAGCTCAGCTTCGGTTCGCTTCCTCTGAACTTTGAAGTTGAGTCCGAACAGCGTATTTCCGCCACACTGGGTTCTGATCACCTGCAGAAGGGCATGTTGGCGGGCGCCATCGGCTTCCTGCTGGTCATCCTGTACCTGATCTGGCAATACCGCGGTCTGGCGCTTATTTCTGCCGGTTCGCTATTTGTTGCAGCAGCACTCACCTACATCGTGATCGCGCTTCTGTCGGCGACGATGGGATATCGTTTGTCGCTCGCAGGCGTTGCAGGCTTGATTATGGCGGTCGGCGTCACCGCTGACTCGTTCATCGTCTACTTCGAACGCGTGCGTGACGAGGTCCGTGACGGTCGCCCGCTTGCTGCCGCAGTCGACGAGGGCTGGGATCGCGCTAAGCGCACGATCCTCGTCTCCGATGCCGTGAACCTGGTTGCAGCTATCGTCCTCTACCTGCTGGCAGTCGGTGGCGTGCAGGGCTTCGCGTTCACTCTCGGTGTGACAACCGTGATCGATATTGCTGTCATCTTCTTGTTCACTCACCCGATGATGGAACTGCTGATTCGTACCAAATTCTTCGGCGAGGGACATCGTCTTTCCGGTCTTGATCCCGAGCACCTCGGTGCAAAGAACTCGCTGATTTACGCCGGTCGTGGCCGTGTTGTTATGCCGAAGCAAAAGCAGGGCAAGGGTGCGACGGCTCAGTCTGTGACTGAAGGCAAAGGCATGAGCCTTGCTCAGCGTCGTCGCGCGCAGCGTCTTGCTGAAGCTAAAGCTGAAGCTGAAGCGCAAGTGGAAGAAGCTCGCGCATCTGCGGATAGTGAAGCGACGAAGGCTGAGGGTAGCGCAGTAGATGGTGAGGCTGCCGAGCAGAAAGGGGACGCGAAATGATGTCGTTCGCCCAGTGGGGTAATGCTCTGTACTCGGGGGATAAGTCCTACCCGGTTGTCCCCAAGCGCAAGGTTTTTGTTGGTCTTGCTGCAGCCTTGATTGGCGTTGCTTTTGTTCTTTCAGCAGCCATCGGCCTCAATGCTTCCATTGAGTTCACAGGCGGTGCGCAGTTTGATGTGACCCGAGTCAGCGATCAGTCTGAGGAAAAGGCCTCGGATATCGTGACTGGCACCGGAATTGTTTCCACCGCGAAGGTGACGAAGGTTGGTACGGATTCTGTTCGTATTCAGACTGAATCTGTTGATTCGCAGCAGGCGACGACGATTCGTGATGCGTTGACCAGCGCGTACGGTGTTGATCCGGCCGATGTTCAGTCGTCAACGATCGGCCCGTCCTGGGGTGCTTCGGTGACTTCGAAGGCTACTCAGTCGCTTGTCATCTTCATGTTGCTCGTCGCGATCTTGATGACCCTGTACTTCAGGTCATGGACTATGGCGCTGGCCGCTCTGCTGGCACTTGTCCACGATATTGCCCTCACGCTTGGTGTTTTCGTTATCACCCAGGTTGAGGTTTCGCCTGCAACGGTCATCGGCTTCCTGACGATTCTTGGTTACTCTCTGTACGACACGGTCGTTGTATTCGACAAGGTCCGTGAGTTGACGAAGGGCATCTACGACCAGAAGCGTTTCACTTTTGCCGAATATGTGAACTTAGCCGTCAACCAGACCATGGTTCGTTCGATTAACACGTCGGTTGTTGCATTGCTTCCGGTCGGTTCGATTCTGATTATCGGTGCTTTGCTTCTTGGTACCGGTACTCTGACCGATATTTCGCTGGCGCTGTTCGTCGGTATGATAGCCGGCACCTACTCGTCAATCTTCATTGCGTCCCCGCTTCTTGTTCTGCTTCAAGAGCGTTTGAAGAAGACGAAGGCGCACACGGAGTCGGTCGAAAAGGATCGTGCGCGTCATGTGGCTGTGGGTAAGGGTGACGAGGGTGCCTCCACTGTGAAGGTTGCTCCTGTTCGTCCGGGGCAGCGCCTTTCGAATGCTCACCAGCCGAAGAGGAAGAAAGAGCATCGATGAGTGGTGAACTTGGCGCGCATATCGGTGAACTTGTTGACTCGAATCTCGGTCTTGTTCAAGATTTCCCAGAGCCCGGTGTTCTGTTTCGCGATATCACTCCGCTGATTGCAAACGGTCCGGCGTTTAAAGAGCTCATTGAGATGCTCGCCGAGCGCTATAAGGGGAGTGTCGACGCAATTGCAGGTCTGGAGTCGCGTGGCTTCATTCTTGGAGCGCCACTTGCCGCTGAACTCGGTGTCGGTATGCTGACCATCCGTAAAGCAGGCAAGCTTCCCGGTCACGTTATCGGTGTCGACTATGACCTTGAATACGGTAGCGCTCGCATGGAGATCCGACCCGAGTCGGTGACTCCAGGGTCGCGTGTGCTGGTCATCGATGACGTTCTTGCAACAGGAGGCACTGCTGCTGCGTCGGTTGATCTGCTCCGTCAGTGCGGAGCACACGTGAGCACCGTTGCTGTTCTTCTGGAGCTTGAGGCTTTCGACGGGCGCGAAAAGCTTGCCGAACATGATGTCGTCACCGAATCAGCATTGGTAGTCTGACCTGCGGTTCCTCGTTTAGTTGCGGTCAAATATGTTTGACACGTCACAGGTGCGTATCATAGGAGCATGACTGACCAGGCTAACTCCGCTCACTCAAAACCAGGCGTGGCCGGATCTCGTGTGAGGTCCGGCCTCGTATGGTTTGGCGCACGCACGCGCCCGACGATTCCTGAGATCGAACCGTTGGTTCGAGCACTGCGTGCGAACCATCCGAAAGCCGATGTGAGCATGATCGAGCGTGCCTATCGCACGGCCGAATTGCATCACCGGGGGCAGGTTCGTAAATCGGGTGAGCCGTATATTACTCACCCAGTTGCGGTGGCAACGATTCTTGCTGAAATGGGTATGACTACCCCGACACTGGTGGCTGCTCTTCTGCATGACACGGTTGAAGATACGGACTACACGGTTGAAGAGCTAGCAGCGGAATATGGTGAGCCGATTGCGGCGCTCGTTGACGGTGTGACGAAGCTGGACAAGGTGCGCTACGGCGAATTTGCTCAATCTGAAACACTGCGCAAGATGCTTGTTGCGATGAGCCGCGATATTCGAGTTCTTCTCATTAAGCTTGCTGACCGTCTTCATAATGCGCGCACGTGGCGTTTCGTCCCCCCGTCGTCAGCGAAGAACAAGGCGCGAGAAACGCTTGAGATTTATGCGCCTCTTGCTCATCGTCTGGGCATGAACATGGTGAAGTGGGAACTCGAAGAGCTCTCCTTTAAGACTCTGTACCCTCAGATTTATGAAGAGATCGATCGCTTGGTTGCAGAGCGGGCTCCCCAGCGCGATGTGTATCTGCGAGATGTGATTGGTCAGATTGAAGAGGATCTTCGTCGTTCAGGGACGAAGGGCACTGTCTCTGGTCGCCCCAAGAACCATTATTCGATCTATCAGAAGATGATCGTCCGTGGTAAAGCATTCGATGAGATCTTCGATCTGGTGGCCGTTCGTGTCCTCGTAGAGTCAGTGAAGGATTGCTACGGCGTTCTGGGTTCTTTGCATGCTCGGTGGAATCCGATTCCTGGGCGTTTCAAGGACTATATCGCTATGCCGAAGTTCAATCTGTACCAGTCGTTGCACACGACGGTAATTGGACCCGGTGGTAAGCCTGTCGAAATCCAGATTCGTACTTTTGAAATGCACGAGCGTGCCGAACACGGTGTTGCCGCGCACTGGAAGTACAAGCAGAATCCGAATGCGACTGGCGTCGATACAGATCGAATGAGCAACGATGAACAAGCCAACTGGCTTCGCTCCCTTGTCGAGATGGAACGTGAAACGGGTGACCCTGAAGAGTTCCTCGATTCTTTGCGCTATGAGATCGCCGGCGACGAAGTTTATGTTTTTACGCCGAAGGGGCAAGTTGTTGTTCTGCCAGCGCATGCCACACCTGTTGATTTCGCCTATGCGGTGCACACTGAGGTTGGGCACCATACGGTTGGTGCGAAAGTGAATGGGCGCCTCGTTTCGCTTGATACTCAGCTTGAGTCTGGCGAAACGGTTGAGGTTGTGACCTCGAAGTCCGACAAGGCTGGTCCGTCACGCGACTGGCTTGCTTTTGTGGCATCTCCGCGTGCGCGTTCGAAAATTAAATCGTGGTTCTCTAAAGAACGTCGCGAAGAAGCGATTGAAGAGGGCAAGGAAGCGCTTGCGAAGGCAATGCGTAAGCAGAATCTTCCTCTTCAACGCTTGATGAGTCATGAGACGATCCTGTCGGTGGCAACGTCGTTGGGCTATTCCGATGTGTCCAGCCTGTATGCGGCTGTCGGTGAGAGCCAGGTTTCGCCTCAGAACGTTGTGTCAAAACTTGTCGAGAATCTGGGTGGAGGAGACGGCACCGAAGAAACTCTGTCCGAAGGAGTGACTCCGGGTGCAACTCGGATTCGCACTCAATCGGGTTCGTCCGATGCGGGTATCACCGTTGCCGGTATGGAGTCCAAAGATATTTGGGTGAAGCTGGCAAAGTGCTGTACCCCGGTTCCGGGCGATGATGTTGTTGGTTTTATTACTCGCGGTCAGGGCGTGTCCGTCCACATTGCTTCGTGCCATAACGCTGTTCGACTGAAGGAATTGCAACCTGAGCGCTTTGTCGACGTTTCTTGGGCACGGGGAGTCAGCGGACAGGTGTTCCGTGTTCAGATCCAGGTCAAGGCTTTGGATCGTGCGGGATTGCTGTCGGATCTGACGAAGGTGATGTCGGACTATCGCGTCAACATTGTGTCTGCGTCAACGAAGACGACGTCCGATCAGGTTTCGCTTGCTCGATTCTCGTTTGAGTTGGCAGATATGGCGCATTTGAATGCGGTTCTTTCCGCTCTGCGTCGCGTCGACGGGGTGTTCGAGGCCGTTCGCGTGTGACATCTCTGCGCGTTAAAGGACGGGACAATCGGGCAAAACAGCCGTAATCGTCCATGTCGTAAACGCCAGTTTATGAAATGGGGGCCAAGGACGTAGACTGACAGGGGTGCACCACATCGGTGCACTGAGAACCACGCTCCGTGGAGACTCTTCCACGCATCGGCGCATAGCGCCCTCGCCATGAAAGGCAATGATTGTGACAACGACGCCGACCCCCAAGCCTGCTCCCTCTTCTGACGAGCAGAACATCACCCCTTCGGCTCCGGCCAAGGAAACTCCCGTGTCCGCGTCGAGTACGCCACTCACTCACGAGTTCGGTCGTATCGATGAAAACGGCACCGTTTACGTTGTCGATAACGGCACTGAGCGTGTTATTGGTGGCTACCCCGAAGGTGTGCCTGCAGAGCCTTTCGCCCTTTACGAGCGTCGTTTTGCGGATATTGAGGCAACCGTCAAGCTGTTCGAACATCGCCTTGCAACCTTGGCTCCCAAGGATATTGATCTGACTCTTGCGACGATCACCGAAGCTCTTGAATCTCCGAATGCTCTGGGTAACCTTGCTGCGTTGCGCGAACGTGTTGAGAGCGTGAAGGTGCGCGCTGAAGAGCGTAAGGAAGTAGCAAAGATTGAACGCCAAGCTGCTCGTGAGGAAGCTTTGAAAGCTCGTAGGGCAGTCGTTGAGGCTGCTGAAGCCATCATCGCTCAGGCTCCTGAGCGTATTCACTGGAAGCAGTCTGGTCAGAAGCTCCGTGATCTGCTCGACGAATGGAAGTCGTTGCAGCGCAAGGGACCGCGCATCGAAAAGGCTGTTGAAGATGAGCTCTGGAAGCGTTTCTCTTCGGCGCGTACTCAGTTTGATCGTCAGCGTCGCCAGTATTTCTCTGCTCTCGATCAGGCACAGTCTGAGGCGAAGCGAGTGAAGGAAGCCATTATCGCCGAGGCTGAAGCTTTGCAGACCTCGACCGATTGGGGCGTCACTTCGGGTGCATACCGTGAGCTGATGAATCGTTGGAAGGCGGCTCCTCGCGCATCCCGTAAGGAAGATGATGCTCTGTGGGCACGTTTCCGTGCGGCACAGCAGGTCTTCTTCGACGCACGTCGCGCGAAGGACGAGGCCACCGATTCTGAGTACCGCGAAAATCTTGCTGCCAAGGAAGCACTTGCCGACGAAGCAGAGAAGATCCTGCCTGTGGAGGATCTTGAAGCTGCGAAGACCGCCCTGCGTTCGGTTCAGGATCGCTGGGAAGAAATTGGTCGAGTTCCTTCCTCTGACTTGCATCGCATTGAAGGTCGTCTGCGTGCGGTTGAATCTGCAATCCGCGAGGCAGAAGAAAACGAATGGCGTCGTACCAACCCTGAAACACGTGCACGTGCTCAGGGTATGCTCGGCCAGCTCGAGGCTCAGGTTGAGTCCCTCGAATCGGATCTTAGCGTTGCCAAGGCGAAGGGTGACGAAAAGAAGGTCAAGTCCCTTACTGAGGCTCTGGAGACAAAGCGCACCTGGCTTGCTCAGATTCGCGCCTCTATGGAGTGATCAGTGAAAATCACTGTTATTCCAACGCCGTACTACGCAGCCAACTGCGTGGTGCTGGTTGCCGATGGCGAGCCGGCGGCGCTGGTCGTCGATCCGTCAGCGGGAGTGCAGGATAAGATTCGCGAGGTCTTGGTCGCGTCTCAGGCTCATGTCGGAGCTGTTCTTGCAACTCACGGTCATCCTGATCATGTCTGGGATTGTGCCGAGGTTGCCTCGTGGGCGCCTGAGACTCCTGCCCCTACGTGGATCCCGGCTCCTGATCGATACCGAATGGATGATCCGGCATCGCATATTCCGATGCCCGTGCCCCCGAGCATCGGCCCGTGGGTGAAGCCCACCGATCTGCGCGATTTTCCGGGTGGTAGCGTTGAGGTGCTTCCCGGTATCTGGATGAAGATGGTTCCAGCTCCAGGTCACTCTGAAGGTTCTGCCGTGTTTATCGGTCACTGCGATATTGAGGTTGAGATGAAGGGACAGACTGTCTTCTCGTCTTCAACCCCGGTTCCATGGGCTCTATCTGCTGATGTGCTTTTTGCTGGTTCGGTCGGTCGTACGGATCTTGCCGGTGGCGATGAGACTCAGATGCGCCATTCGCTACGTACTATTTCAAATGCTTTGGATCCTGCAACCCTCTTGATCCCGGGGCACGGTCCAACGACGGTTTTGTCGCATGAGATTGAGACAAATCCGTATTTGAGGCGGGCTCGTACACTCGGCTGATACCTATCAAGAACTGACGGTGGCCTTGGGGATTCCCAAGGCCACCGTGTTTTTCGGCTAGCGGTTTTTTAATGTCTGCAGGGCTCGACCTTAACGGGGATCAGAGCCCGAATATCGTTGCCCGTTTTAGGCAATACGCCTAGGCGTGGAACAATAGAGCCATGGCACGTACATCTCTTTCCGGTTTCCCCGAATGGCTCCCTGAAGGTCGAATCATCGAACAATATGTTCTTGACCATATTCGTCAGGTCTTTGAGTTGCATGGTTTCTCTGGGATTGAGACTCGTGCGGTTGAAACGCTTGAGCAGCTTGAGGCAAAGGGGGAGACCTCGAAAGAGGTTTATGTCCTTGACCGCCTGCAAGCGATGAAGGATGCCGAAGCTGGTCGTCATTCGTCTAAGGAACGCAAGATGGGTCTGCACTTTGACCTGACGGTTCCTTTTGCTCGGTACGTCATCGAGAATGCGAACGAGCTTGATTTCCCATTCAAGCGCTACCAGATCCAGAAGGTCTGGCGTGGTGAGCGCCCGCAGGAAGGACGTTTCCGTGAGTTCACTCAAGCTGACATCGATGTTGTTGGCAACGGTGATCTTCCCTTCCACTTCGAGGTCGATCTTCCTCTTGTGATGGCCGAAGCTCTTGCAACGCTTCCGATCCCGACAGTGCACGTGCTCGTGAACAACCGCAAGGTCGTTCAGGGCGTGTGCGAATCTCTCGGTGTTACCGACGTTGAGGCTGCATTGCGTGGCCTCGACAAACTGGACAAGATTGGTCCCGAGGGCGTTACCGCAGAACTCGCATGCTCGAATATCAATGGCGAGCAGGCCGAGAAGCTTCTCAAGATGGCCCAGATCCGTAGCAATGATCCCGATGAGATCCGTTCTAGAATTGCTGGACTCGGTTGCGAAGGCGAGCTTCTTGCCGAAGGCTTGAATCAGCTGTGTGCGCTCCTCGAGGAAGCTCATCGTCGTATGCCCGGCGCTGTCATCGCTGATCTGAAGATCGCGCGTGGCCTGGACTACTACACCGGCTCCGTTTACGAATCGGTGATTGAAGGCCACGAGGACCTCGGCTCCATTTGCTCCGGTGGGCGTTACGATTCGCTGGCAAAGGATGGGAAACGCACCTACCCGGGCGTTGGTCTCTCGATTGGTGTCTCGCGTCTGGTTTCCCGCATGATTTCAGCACCGATGGTTCAAGCTACCCGCAAGGTTCCTGCCGCGGTCGTTGTTGCTGTCATCGACGAGACAGATCGCGCTCGCTCGGAAGATATCGCAATGCAGTTGCGTAGCCGTGGAATTAGCACCGATGTTGCACCGAGCGCGGCCAAGTTCGGCAAGCAGATTAAGTTCGCTGATAAACGAGGTATCCCATTCGTCTGGTTCCCGGGAATGGAAGGTGAAGCCGACACGGTCAAAGACATTCGAAGTGGAGAACAAATCGAAGCTGACGCTTCGACGTGGACTCCGTCTGCTCAGGACTTGAAGCCGCGTGTCATCTCGGTCGGAGCGTGATTGTCGAAACGGGTCGTAGCTGATGCTTTGGGGGCGGTGAGTGATCTCACCGCCCCCAAAGCATCGTTTCGTGAGGGAGCAACGTAGGCTTGTTTGAGCGATGAGGCGCGCCTTGAATGAAAGTGATGGGCACCGCTAAGCGGTGGATGTTGTGGGATGAGGTTGCGCCGAAGGCCCCACAGTGGCCCGGCTTGATAGAAATCAGCCTCGAATGAAACACACAATCCGATAGGAATACTGTGCCTGAAAAACAGGAAATGAACCTCAACACCGTCGACGAATTGAACGAACCTGCCGAAACGACTGGCGCCGTTGAAGAGCTTCCGGCCGAAGAAAACGACACCCTGGACTTAGAATCCGGCCTCGTCGATGATGAACTCGAGAACGCCGAAGATGGCGGCGAACGTGAAGACGACGAAGAAGAGCCTTCCATCACCTTTGCTGACCTTGGTCTTCCCGATGAGATCCTCGATGCTGTCACCCAGATGGGGTTTGTGACACCGACTCCAATTCAGGAAAAGGCGATCCCGTCCCTGCTCGAATTGAATGACGTTGTCGGTATCGCCCAGACCGGTACCGGTAAGACCGCCGCTTTCGGTCTGCCTATGCTCGCGATCGTGGATGCCGATGAGAAGCTCGTCCAGTCCCTCGTGCTTGCTCCAACCCGCGAACTTGCCATGCAGTCCGCGCAGGCCATTGAGGATTTCGCAGCCCGTACACGTGGCCTTGAGGTTGTTTCCGTCTACGGTGGTTCACCCTATGGCCCGCAGATCAACGCTCTGAAGAAGGGAGCGCAGGTCGTCGTCGGCACCCCTGGGCGTGTCATCGACCTTATTGAAAAAGGTGCGCTAGATCTGTCCGGCGTGCGCATGCTCGTCCTCGACGAGGCCGACGAAATGCTACGCATGGGCTTCGCTGAAGACGTCGAAACGATTACCTCGTCCGTGCCTAAAGACCGCCTGACCGCACTGTTTTCCGCCACGATGCCCCAGGCGATTGAACGCATTGCGAACACTCACCTGTTTAACCCCGTGAAGATCGCTGTCTCGGAAGAATCTTCGACTGTTGACACGATCCACCAGACCTACGCTGTCGTGCCGTTCAAGCACAAGATCGGCGCCTTGTCTCGCGTGCTCGCGACGCGTGCCCAGCACATCGCTGCCGGCCAGGAAGACGCCGATGCTGCGATTGTGTTCGTGCGTACCCGCGCCGACGTTGAAGAGGTTTCCCTCGAAATGTCAGCACGAGGTTTCCGCGCAGCCGGTATCTCCGGTGACGTCGCGCAGACTGAGCGTGAACGCATGGTTGCACGTCTGCGTGCCGGCACGCTCGACGTGCTGATCGCAACCGACGTTGCGGCCCGTGGCCTCGACGTTGAGCGCATCTCACTTGTCGTGAACTTCGATGTTCCCCGTGAACCGGAAGCCTACGTGCACCGCATCGGTCGTACCGGTCGCGCCGGCCGCGAAGGTCGCTCGCTTACTTTCTTTACTCCACGTGAACACGGTCGCCTGCGCCGCATCGAGAAGCTGACCGGCACCCCGATGGAAGAGATCCAGATTCCGTCGCCCGCAGCAGTCTCTGAGTTCCGTTCGCGTCGCATGCTCGAAGGCCTCAACGCTCGCATCGAACGCGGTCGTCTTGAAATGTACAAGAACCTGCTGACCGAGGTTCAAGAAACGTCTGAAACCGACATTATGGACATCGCTGCCGCGCTCATGGCGAACGCTGTTGGTGACGAGGGTCCGGCTCCGCGCGTTGAAAAGGATCGCCGTGGCAAGGGCAAGATCCGTAACGAAGAAGAAATTGACGAGTCCGGAGAATTCGTTGGTGCTTCATTCGAGGGCGGTCGTGATAAGGACCGTCCGCTGAAGCCAGGCCACCAACGCGGTCGTGGTCGCAAGGCATCCTTTGGTGTCGGTACCCGATACCGCGTTGAGGTTGGCAAGAAAGACCGCGTGAAGCCCGGTTCGATTGTCGGAGCGATTGCTGGTGAAGGTGGCGTTGACGGCCGCGACATTGGCAATATTGAAATCTTTCCGACCTTCTCGCTGGTCGAAATCTCCGGCGACCTGACCGACGATCAGTTGCGCCGCATTGGCAAGGGCTACGTTCAGGGCCGTCCGCTGCGCATCCGCGTGGACCAGGGCCCCGGTAAGGGCGGGCACCGCTCTGACCGCGAACGTAGCTTCGACAAGGCTAAGAAGTTCGATCGTTCGGGACGCCCCGAACGCGACCGTGACGAACGCGAATATGCGCGTCGTTACGAACGCGATGACAAGCCACGTCGTGCGCACAAGGACCGCAACGACCGCTTTGATCATCATGCGCACCACGAGTCGTCCGACCGTCGCTCATCGCTACGTGCCGCGAAGCGTTCCGGCTCTTCTGATCGTTTTCGCGCGAGTGGCCGTGGCAAGTCCTCCGATCGTTTCGACCGCGGTGGCAAGTCAGGTTCAAAGGGCACGAGGTCCTTTGGTTCTCACCGTCACTCACGCTGAATGTAGCGGTGGCGCGATCTGACACAGGGGGTTGACGAGGCCCAGAACGAAGCGCTTAAACGTAAAGGGATGGCGGATGAAATCATCTGCCATCCCTTTGGTGTATCTGCCTACGGGCTCGTGATGAGCCTCGTCAAACGGCGAAATAACTACGAAGCCGAAGGGGCATCGCCACCCTTGATTCGCAATGATGCGACAAGAGCGACCACGGTGACGATCACGGTGATAACGGGGGAGGCCAAGTAGGAGAGGGGCCCTACTGGCATGACCAGCGCGAAGAGAGCGAAGGCAATCGACACTAACGCGAGTTCGATTGATGCACCTGCGGCGTCGGCGACCTGAAGCCACGATGCAACTTTACCGTGCTCCGAAGTGTCGGTAAGCCCCAGTGTCAGCACTGAGAGTGTCGAGTGCATGAGTCCCGTGCCAAACCCGGCAACAAACCAGCCGACGAGCGCCGGCCACACGGGCCACGACGCAATCACAAGGAACAGAATCGGGACAAGACCAAGCGTCAGCAGAGCCATGCCAATCGCGGGCAACTGCATACGACGGTCGGGGTCGTGGACTCGAGCTTGGTAAGTCGCACCGGCAGACCACGAGATCGTACCGATGGTGACAGCGAGAGCGGCATGATCTGCATCCCACATGTGAACGCGTTGCAAGACAAGTGGCAGGAATGCCGACGCACCGGCCTGAGCGCCCATGGCAAGCAGGCGCGTCATAATCGCCGCGGGCATCCCACGCTTCAAACGCATCGCGCCCTTGGGGAGAAGCTGGGGGAGAGCCCAGCCGGTGAGCACAAGCCCCACAATGATCAAAATGATCAGTTCAATGCCACCGAGAGCCCCCGACAGCTGAAGCATCAGAACACCGGTGCCCGCGACCACAGCGAGCAATCCCAAGTGCTTCAGATTCTTCACCGGGTGCGTTGTGGACGAACCGAGCTGGCGAAGAACAGAAATCAGGGGAAGAACGGCAAGAAGAGCCAAGAACGGAACCGCCCAAAAGACCGGGCGCCAGCCGAAGTACTGCGCGACATACCCAGCAATCGCGGGACCAACGAGGCCCGGCAGAACCCATGACAGAGAGAACGCGGCGAAGAAGAAAGGTCGATGATGAACGTGGGCAATCGAACCAATGAAGACATACAGCGGAACAATAATGAGTCCGCCACCCAAGCCCTGGATCAGACGACCGACAACGAAAATCGCAATGTGAGGAGCGAACGCTGACGTGAGCAGACCGGCGACAAAACAGGTAAAGCCTGCAAGAAGAACCGTCCGAGGCCCTTTTGAATCCGCCAGCGCTCCTGCGATGACGGTCGCGCTGAGCTGAGCTGCGAGAGCTGCGCCAGAAGCGACTGAGAACCACGCTTCGGAATCCAGATCCGCAACGACATTCGGCATGATCGTTGTTGTGGCAAGCCCCTCAAACGCTGCAAGCGTAATCAAAAGAACTGAGCCTACGAGCAAAGAAATCTCAATAGGTTGCCATTTGAGGCGTGTGGAATCTTCAGCAGTCACCTGCGAATCTTCCCACTCCTAGAGCCCCGCGAGCAAAGCAAGCGAACAAGAGCGCATAAAGGGGAGTAAAATCGCGGTGCCGCCGCCCGTCTCGCGGATGGCCACAATGAAAGGAAGACACGTGCTGCGCACTCATAACATTGGCACCCTCAATACCGACCTTGTCGGTCAGACCGTTACTCTGACCGGTTGGGTGGATCGCCGCCGTGATCACGGCGGCGTTGCATTCGTCGATCTCCGCGATGCATCCGGTATTGCACAGGTTGTCGTCCGCGACGAATCCGTCGCCCACGAGCTCCGCTCCGAATTCGTCCTCAAAGTCACCGGCGAGGTGTGTGCTCGCCCCGAGGGTAACGAGAACCCTCACTTGCCCACCGGCGCCATCGAAGTGATGGGCGACGACATTGAAATCCTCAATACGTCCGCACCTCTTCCTTTCCAGGTCTCTGCGCACGCAGAAGACTCCGGCAACGTTGGCGAAGAAACTCGCCTGAAGTACCGTTACCTCGACCTTCGTCGCGAACCGGAACAGTACGCGCTGCGTCTTCGTTCCCAGGTGTCGCGCGCCGCTCGTGACACTCTCTACACGCACGACTTTGTCGAAATCGAAACCCCGACCCTGACGCGTTCGACCCCCGAAGGTGCTCGCGACTTCATCGTCCCGGCTCGTTTGTCGCCCGGCTCTTGGTACGCACTTCCACAGTCCCCGCAGCTGTTCAAGCAGATGCTCATGGTTGCCGGTATGGAACGCTACTTCCAGATCGCACGTTGCTACCGTGACGAGGACTTCCGCGCTGACCGTCAGCCAGAATTCACCCAGCTCGACATCGAAATGAGCTTCGTTGACCAAGATGACGTCATTGCCGTTGCCGAAGATGTCATGATGAACGTCTGGAAGCTCATCGGCTACGACCTGCCTACCCCGCTTCCTCGAATGACCTACAAGGACGCGATGGAAAAGTACGGCTCTGACAAGCCCGACCTTCGTTTCGGCCTCGAGCTGGTTGACCTGACCGAATACTTCAAAGACACCACGTTCCGCGTCTTCCAAGCTCCCTACGTCGGCGCAGTCGTCATGCCCGGCGGTGCTTCCCAGCCGCGTCGCACCTTTGACAAGTGGCAGGAATGGGCGAAGGCACGCGGTGCAAAGGGCCTTGCCTACGTCACCATTGGTGAAGATGGCGCCCTCGGTGGCCCCGTTGCCAAGAACATCACCGATGCTGAGCGCGAAGGACTGGCGGAAGCAACCGGTGCTCAGCCCGGCGACTGCATCTTCTTCGGTGCGGGTAAACCGACCCCCTCGCGCGAATTGCTCGGCGCGGCGCGCCTCGAAATTGGCAAGCGTTGCGATCTGATTGACCCCGACGCATGGGCATTCACCTGGGTAGTTGATGCTCCGCTGTTCAAGCCCACCGGCGACGCAGAAGCAGAAGGCGACGTTGCACTTGGCCATTCCGCATGGACCGCGGTGCACCACGCATTTACTTCCCCAAAGCCCGAATGGCTGGACTCCTTCGACAAGGACCCGGGCAATGCACTTGCCTACGCCTACGACATCGTCTGCAACGGCAACGAAATTGGTGGCGGATCAATCCGTATCCACCGCCGTGACATCCAGAACCGCGTCTTCAATGTCATGGGTATTGGCGACGAAGAAGCCCAGGAGCAGTTTGGCTTCCTGCTGGATGCCTTCAAGTTCGGCGCTCCGCCACACGGTGGCATTGCATTTGGTTGGGACCGCATCGTTTCGTTGCTCACCAAGTCCGAGTCGATCCGCGACGTCATCGCCTTCCCGAAGTCGGGTGGTGGCTACGATCCGCTGACCGAAGCTCCCGCTCCGATTACGCCTCAGCAGCGTAAGGAAGCTGGTGTTGATGCCCAGCCGAAGAAGCGTGGCGAAGAGGAAACCTCCAAAAAAGAGGCCGGTGAATCAAAGTGATAGCGCGCGTCCAATGACGCCCCTATCGTTCGCGTGGAAATTTCATCTCCGGTGAACAACTGAGCGCAGAGGGCGGTACTGAAGACTGAGCTCTTCGGTACCGCCCTCTGATTTATCCCATGGATTTCATCTGTGTCACCAGACTTCTTGCATGGCAGATTCGTCAGGTGGTAGGTCTGTTTCACCTGCATGAGTGCGTGATTTAGGGCACACTGTATGTATGTCGTACGTAGAAATGCACCCAGAGAATCCACAAGTTCGTTTCGTGAACAAAGCTGTCGAGATCTTGAACAACGACGGCGTGATCGCGCTTCCGACTGATTCGGGATACGCGATTGCCTGCAAGCTCGGCAACAAGGCTGGCATGGATACGATTCGTTCGATTCGTCGTTTGGACGCGAAACACAACTTCTCGCTCTTGTGCCATTCTTTTGCGCAACTGGGTGAACTTGTCATCGTCGATAACTCTCAGTTCCGTACGATCAAAGCTCTGACTCCGGGTGCCTACACTTTCATTTTGCCTGGAACTAAAGAGATTCCTCGCATGACGCTGAACAAAAAGAAGCACACAGTTGGTGTCCGCATTCCCGATCATGTCATTACCCAAGAGATCGTTGCAGCGCTTGGCGAACCGCTTCTGTGTTCGACACTGATTTTGCCCGGTGAGAGCGAACCGATGATCGACGGGTTCGAGGTGGATGATCGCATCGGTAAGTTGATTGACCTAGTGATCGTTGCTCCCGTCGGTGGTGACGAGGCCACAACCGTGATCGACTTCACCCAGGGTGCTGGAGTGGTCGCGCGTGCTGGTGCGGGGGATACCTCACTTTTTGAGTAAGTACTTCGTATGACCTTCTCACTTCTCTCCTGATAGGCTCAATGGAGCATATTGAGTAAAGGGGAGGGAAGAATGGCGCTACAACGCCATCTTGGTGCTGTTCGTGCGCATTTCGCGCGTATTCTTGCACTCCTTTTTGTGCTGGTTGGATTTGTTTTAGCCTGTGCTACCCCGTCGTTTGCGCAGGGCGATGGAAAGAGCGCGAACAGCCCTTTTTTAAAGGACTCTCTCTCAGACACGTTCACGGTCCTTTCAAGTTGTAGTGGACTTGACGCAACGCACCTTATTGCCGTCTACCTTGACGGTAACGGAACCCTTTTGCAACGTAGTGAAGCACTGGCAAACCCGCTGACCGGCGAAAAGCTTGACGCGAAGGTGTGGGCAGTTGGTACCTATGACGCGCAGAAAGAGCGTTTCGTGGCACCCGTTGAGATCCCTAACGGCACGAATAATGCTGACGGTACTTTGTGGGAAGCTAACGCCGCTCATCAACTCACTGTCTTCTATCTGACCAAGGATGGTCACAGTGCAGGAGAGGCTTGCGAGTTCACACGCTGGGTCGGCATTACGCAAAAGGCAATCCCGATTACTCCAGTCGATCCCGTTGAACCTGCTACTCCCGTTCAACCGGTAGATCCAGTGATTCCCAGTGAGCCTGAAAAGCCCGTAACCCCCGGTGCCCCGGTTGTTCCTGAGCCCGTTACTCCTTCAGCGCCGGCTACACTGTTGCCTGATGCCATTTCTGCGCAGACGAACACGGCGGCCGCCCGGAGTGCTTCGAATCCAGCTGTTCAGGTTCCTGCCCAGCAAACGACGCTTGCTTCTCCCGTTCCAAGCGAAGCAAGCTCAACGGAAGACCAATCTGACCAGCCAACAGTGAAGCTTCTTTCCTCCCAATCAAGCGAGTCGTCGGCGTCTTCACTGTCGGCGGAAGCCATTCTTGCTGCGCACGAAGCTAACGCCGACAACGGTGCTGCAATGAACGCGGCGATGGCTTTGTCCGCATCAGCCTTCGCGGCCGGTGGTGGCATGGTGTTAATCGCTGGTGGTGTCGTTGCACATCTACTGTCCGCCTCAGCGCCCACTCAGTGAACCTCGTGGACCTTTTTAGTTCCGACTCTTTAACTGCCGACGGAGTTCCGCAGTTTAACTCGCATGCTCCTCTTGCGGTGCGTATGCGTCCAACATCTCTCGACGAAGTCATTGGGCAACGCCATCTTCTCTCAGAAGGTTCGCCTCTTCGACGGTTGCTCGCTCCGGTTAAACCGGGTGCTCCTCAGGTTTCTTCCGTGATCTTGTGGGGCCCACCGGGCACTGGTAAAACCACACTTGCCTACCTTGTTGCTCAATCATCCGGTCGTCATTTTGAAGAATTGTCCGCGGTCTCAGCTGGCGTAAAAGATATTCGAGACGTTGTTGTCAGCGCGAAGAGGCGTACCGCGTCAACTGGTGAAGGAACCATTCTTTTCATCGACGAAGTTCATCGTTTCTCGAAGTCTCAGCAGGATGCTCTTCTCCCAGCTGTCGAAAATCAGTGGGTAACCCTCGTTGCTGCAACAACCGAGAATCCATCGTTTTCGGTGATCTCGCCGTTGCTCTCACGTTCGATCTTGCTGGTGCTCGAGCCACTCGAAGAAGAGGCGATTGAGCTCTTAATCCGTCGTGCTCTCGATGATGAACGAGGTCTGAATGGCGCTTACACACTGGATGATGACGCGATGGGGGGCCTCGTACGCCTTGCTGGCTGCGATGCACGAAAGTCACTGACTCTGCTGGAAGCTGCCGCTGGAGCAGCCGACGACCAACAGTCCCAAGCGATCACCCTTGATCACGTGCAGACCGCCGCGAACCAAGCGCTTGTCCGCTGGGACCAGGATCAGCACTACGACGTTGCTTCGGCGTTCATTAAATCGATGCGAGGTTCTGACGTTGATGCGGCGTTGCACTATCTGGCGCGAATGCTAGAAGCGGGGGAGGATCCTCGTTTTATTGCGAGGCGCGTCATGATCGCTGCCTCGGAAGATGTGGGTATGGCAGCTCCCGAGGTCCTATCTACAACCGTTGCTGCGGCTCAAGCAGTGGCAATGATCGGCATGCCGGAGGCGCGCATTATTTTGGCCGAAGCGGTCATTGCTGTCGCAACCGCGCCGAAGTCGAACGCTGCCTACCTTGGTATTGACAGGGCGATTGCGGACCTGAGAGCTGGAAAGAGCGGACCTGTTCCCATGCATCTGCGCGATGCTCATTACGGGGGAGCGAAACGACTGGGCCACGGCCAAGAGTACATTTATGCGCACGACGAACCGCATCACGTTGCTACCCAGCAGTATCTTCCCGACAATCTTGAGGGTGCACGCTACTATGAGCCAACCACGAACGGGCATGAGAAACTCATCACTGAACGCCTGTCCGTGATTAGGAAACTACTGAAACTACGGTAGTCTTGACGGGTTGCCTGTATGGCACACCTGGGGTCTTAGCCGAAAGAAGCAATTCTGGGAGTTGACCCCGTGACCAACGGATAGTCCGTGGTCATGACACAAGAAACAGGAAAGATAGAGGAAATGGCACAGAACCGTTCCCGCAAGCAGGTGCGCGAATCCCGCGCCCTCGGCATTGCACTCACCCCGAAGGCAGTCCGCTACTTCGAGAAGCGCCCCTACGGCCCCGGCGAGCACGGTCGCTCCCGTCGTCGTCAAGAATCCGACTACGCCGTTCGTCTGAAGGAAAAGCAACGTCTGCGCGCTCAGTACGGCATCCGCGAATCCCAGATGCGTCGCGCCTTCGAAGAAGCACGTCGTACCGCTGGCCTGACCGGTGAAAACCTGGTTGAGCTTCTCGAAACGCGTCTTGACGCCCTGGTTCTGCGTGCAGGCTTCGCCCGCACCATCCAGCAGGCACGTCAGGTCGTCGTTCACCGTCACATCCTGGTTGACGGTAAGATCGTTGACCGTCCGTCTTTCCGTGTGAAGCCGGGGCAGACCATCCAGGTCAAGCCGAAGTCGCAGACCACCGTTCCGTTCGAAATTGCTGCTCAGGGCATCCACCGTGACGTTCTGCCGGCAGTTCCCGAATATCTGGACGTCGAGCTTGAGCGCCTCAAGGCCACTTTGGTTCGTCGACCGAAGCGCGCTGAAGTCCCCGTGACCTGTGACGTCCAGATGGTCGTTGAACACTACTCACGCTGATCACACTTTTGCAGAGCCCCGAGATTTTTCTCGGGGCTCTGTTGTTTTCTTTCACCCCGTTGGTCAGATGTGCTTTATCTGGCCCTCACCTATTACGATAGGGAACCATGCGCACCTCTGAAATTCGTTCACGTTGGCTCAACTTCTTCGAATCCAAAGGCCACCATATTTCGCCTTCGGTTTCGTTGATCTCTCCGGAGCCTTCCATTCTGTTCACCGTCGCAGGCATGGTGCCGTTTATTCCCTACATTCTGGGAACAGAGCCGGCTCCGTGGCCGACCGCAGCATCGGTGCAGAAGTGCATTCGTACGAATGATATTGACAATGTTGGTAAGACCACGCGGCACGGTACGTTCTTCCAGATGAACGGTAACTTCTCCTTTGGCGATTACTTCAAGGAAGGCGCTATCAGCCACGCGTGGGAACTACTGACAACTCCGCAGGATAAGGGCGGTTACGGCCTTGACGGCGACCGCTTGTGGATGACCATCTGGGAAAAAGACGAGGTTTCCTTCGACTACTGGACGAAGACGATCGGCCTGCCCGCAGAGCGCATCCAGCGTCTTCCGTTTGAAGAGATCTCCTGGTCGACCGGTCAGCCGGGTCCTGCTGGCGCATGCTGTGAAATCCACTACGACCGTGGTCCTGAGTTTGGCCCCGATGGTGGTCCCGTCGCCGACGTTGCTGGCGACCGCTTCCTTGAAATCTGGAACCTCGTCTTCGACGAATTTGTTCGAGGCGAAGGTGAAGGCCACGACTTCGAACTCGTTGGCAAGCTTGACCAGACCGCAATTGATACGGGTGCTGGCCTTGAGCGTCTTGCATTCATCATGCAGGACAAGCCGAACATGTACGAGATCGACGAAGTCTTCCCGGTCATTGATGTCGCCCAGCAGATGTCGGGCAAGAAGTACGGCTTGGGTGCCTCAGGCCCCAGCGCGGGTGTCGCTTATGACGATGATGTGCGTATGCGCGTTGTCGCAGATCACGTGCGTTCTGCGCTCATGCTGATCAATGACGGCGTGCGTCCGGGCAACGATGGACGAGGCTACGTGTTGCGTCGTCTGATCCGCCGTGCGGTGCGTTCAATGCGTCTTTTGGGCGTCGACGAAGCCACGATGCCGAGTCTGCTGACAGCTTCGAAGAACGTCATGTCCCTGTCCTACCCGGAACTCAACGAGAATTGGGCAACCATTCAGGACGTCGCATACGCCGAAGAGGACGCATTCCGTCGCACGCTGAGCGCCGGCACTACGATTCTTGACGCCGCCGTTCGTGATGCGAAGAAGGCTGGATCTCACGTTCTGTCCGGCGAATCAGCATTCTCACTGCATGACACCTACGGCTTCCCGATTGACTTGACGCTTGAAATGGCAAGCGAGCAGGGCCTGAAGGTTGACGAGGATGCTTTCAAGACTCTCATGCAGGAGCAGAAGGACCGTGCACGCGCCGATGCTCGCGCAAAGAAGACCGGCCACACCGACGTTCGCCTCTTCCAAGATATTGAGAAGCAGATGGGTGGTGGCTCGACCTTCCTCGGCTACACAGATCTTGGCTCCGAAGCGACGATCACCGCTCTTCTCGTTGATTCCGTTCCCGCTCCCGTCGCGCAGGCGCCTGCTGAGGTCGAGGTCGTCCTTGACCGCACTCCGTTCTACGCTGAGATGGGTGGTCAGCTCGCTGACCACGGTCAGATTCGCCTTGCAGACGGTGGCATTATCGAGGTCCACGATGTCCAGGCTCCGATTAAGGGACTGTCGGTTCACCGTGGCACGCTGACTGAAGGCGTAGTGACGGTTGGTGCGAAGGCATGGGCAGAGGTTGACTCTGAGCGTCGTCTGGCGATTGCTCGCGCTCACACCGCAACCCATATGGTCTATGCGGGTCTGCGTCGAATCGTTGCCGAAGACGCCGATCAGGCTGGTTCTGAGAACTCACCGTCACGTCTACGCTTCGACTTCCGTCACTCCTCGGCTCTCGAGGGTTCGCAGATTAACGACATTGAAGCCCTCATCAATGAAAAGCTTGCCGAGGACCTCGTGGTCAAGACTGACGTGATGTCGATCGAAGAGGCCCGCCTTTCCGGCGCGATTGCACTTTTCGGCGAAAAGTATGGTGCTGAGGTCCGTGTTGTCACCATCGGTGACGGCTTCGATAAGGAACTCTGCGGTGGCACCCATGTTCCTACGACCGGCCACATTGGTCGTATCGCGATCGTGGGTGAAGGATCCATTGGTTCGGGCGTGCGACGCATTGATGCGCTTGTCGGCAATGGCGCGTATTCGTTCCAGGCAAAGGAACATGCTTTGGTTTCCCAGCTGTCGACCATGGTGGGGGGCCGTAGCGAAGAGCTTCCGGATCGTATTGCTTCGTTGCTTGCTCGAGTGAAGGAATCTGAGAAGGAACTCGAGCGCATGCGCACTGAGCAAGCACTGGCTCAGGCGCAGACGTTTGCTGATACGGCACAGTCGCTCAATGGCATTGCTGTAGTCGCCAATGATGCAGGCGTTATGCCGTCCGCTGACGCGTTGCGCACTCTGGCTCTTGAAGTTCGTGATCGTCTTGGCGATGCGAATCCGGTTGTTGTCGCTCTCATCGGCCGAGTGAACGACAAGCCCTCGATCGTCGTTGTGACAAACGAGAAGGCACGCGAGCGCAAGGCTAAGGCAGGCGCATTTGTTCGCGCTGTCGCCCAGCACCTTGGTGGTGGCGGCGGTGGCCGTGATGACATCGCACAGGGCGGTGGCACCAAGCTCGACGCGATCAAGGAAGCGCTTGACGCGATCCGTCGCGAGGTTGCTCATTCGTGAGTCTTCGTCGCGGAACGCGCATCGGTGTTGATGTTGGAACTGTCCGGGTTGGAGTGAGTCGCTGCGACCCGGACGGCATACTCACAATGCCCGTTGAAACTGTTATCCGAGCTGATGACGGTTCTGACGTTGAGCGTATCTGCTCAATCATCGACGAATACGATGCCTTAGAAGTCATCGTAGGCCTGCCGAAACATCTCAAAGGTGGAGAGGGAATTTCAGCAAAAGGCGCTCGGCGCTACGGCAGACGAATTAAGCTAGCTAGGCCACATGTTCGTGTCGCATTGGTTGATGAGAGGCTATCCTCAAATCAAGCGCATGCGCGCTTACGACAGTCAGGCGTTCCAGAGAGGGAACACCGAGCGGTTGTCGATCAGGTGGCTGCTCAAATCATTCTTGAGCAAGCACTTGAAGCGGAACGAATGAGCGATCGAGCCCCAGGGGTCGAGATCATCATTGAAGGGAAGGATCTTTCGTGACGACGCCCAACTCGCAACGCCCTCCATTTCCTCGACGACGAGATATACAGGGACGAGCAGGCACTCAGGCTTCGCACCAGCGCGCGCAGACACCGCCCGCAACGCCACAGTCGAATGATCTTCCTCTTTTTGGAACCGTGAGTAGTGAAACGACCGGCATGCGTTCTCGGCGCCTAGAAGTAGAACGTCGTCGAGCCCGCCGTCGTAAGCGTAATCGTCGTATCCGCGCGTTCATTATCCTGGCAATCGTTATTGCTCTCCTTGGCGGTGCAGCAGTGTATGCCGTACGCCAACTGACCGCGCCTTCATCTTCCTTCTCGCAATTGGACGATGACTATCCAGGTCCGGGTTCAGGCTCTGTTGAAGTGACGATCGATGTCGGCGAAACAGGTGCCGAAATCGGTCAGTCACTGGTTGATGCTGACGTCGTCAAGAGCGTTGCAGCCTTTATCCGCTCGTATGACGCGAATAAAGCAGCCACAATGATCCGTCCGGGCACATACACGCTGAAAATGCAGATGAGGGCGTCTGATGCGGTTGCCGCATTGCTTGATGACGCTAATAGGTCTGATAACACGGTGACTGTCACTCCGGGTCAAACCAAGGCAGAAATTGCCGAGCGTATTTCATCTGTCACCGATTTCAGCTTTGATGATGTCACCGCAGCATTTGAAGATGCCAGCGCTATTGGTTTGCCCGATGTGGCTGGGGGAAACGTTGAGGGGTGGCTTGCTCCGGGTTCATACGAAGTGGCGTCTTCGGATACTCCGGTGACTCTGGTTGCCCAGATGGTTGCCACTACGATTTCCACGCTCGATAGTGCCGGTGTCGCTGAAGACCAGCGCGAAATTGTTTTGAACAAGGCTTCAATTCTCGAACGTGAAGTGAATCTTGACGAGTACCTGCCCAAGGTCGCTCGAGTGATTGAAAATCGCCTTGCTGATACTGAAAACGAGACTCATGGCTTGCTCCAAATGGACTCAACGGTTCTTTACGGAGTTGGTAAAACCGGTGGCGTACCAACCGCTTCCGATCTGCTGGATGAGAACCCGTACAACACATACCTTCATAAGGGGATTCCTCCGAGCCCGATCGCTCAGCCCAGTGAGGCAGCAATCAAGGCCGTGATGCATCCTGCGGATGGCGACTGGCTGTACTACGTGACCATTGATTTGGATACGGGTGAGACAGTGTTTGCTTCAACGCTGGCCGATCACGAAGCCAATCAGAAGAAATTCAAGGACTACTGCGAAGCTAACCCCGGGAAGTGCTGACACAATGAGTTGGGCTGGCGTAATCGGCTCACCCATTGAGCACTCACTATCGCCTCTTTTGCACAGGGCAGCGTGGGATTCTGTCGGCGTGGGTTCTGATTGGACGTACCGCACAATCGAGGTCACGAAAGAAACGTTGCCGTCTTTCCTCTCCTCGCTCGATTCAGGGTGCCTCGGTCTTTCCGTGACCATGCCGTGCAAACAGGACATCATGTCTTTGATTGATGTCTGCGATCCTTTGGCCCAAGCGGTTGGAAGTGTGAATACCGTTGTCCCATCGGCAGGCGTGTTGACCGGTTTTAACACCGATGTGCACGGGATCGTGATGGCTATCGATCAGGCTCGAGCGCGCAGGGGGTGTGATGCGCCGCATTCTGCAGTGATCTTGGGCAGTGGAGCGACGGCGGCCTCGTCCCTTGCAGCCTTGGGCACGCTTGGTATCACTCGCACAACTGTGATCGCGCGTCGTTTTGGCGGACCGGGTTCGATTGTTGTGGCAGCAACGCGGTTGGGTGTTGAGATTGACCAGGTTCTTTTCAGCGATCATGAACGAGTGATGCGTGAGATCGCTTCGGCAGACATCCTCATCTCTACGTTGCCCGCACATATTGGCGATGATATTGCCAAGCAATTGAGCCCGAGAACCGATCAGTGTCTGCTTGATGTCATTTATTCGCCTCGTGACACGCAGCTTGTACAGGTGTATGAAGCCAATGGCGCGTGCGTTGTCTACGGTGTCGAGATGCTTCTTCATCAAGCGCATCTTCAGGTTCAGCTAATGACGGGGAAGAACGCTGATGTGAAGGCGATGCGTCAGGTGATTCATCAATGAGCGATTTTTTAAGTCTTCTGCGCGTCCGTGAAGCAACAACGGTCCAGGACTTGTCGCTTGCGTTAGCACTCGCAACATGGCTGATCATCATCTATTGGCTGTGGCGCTACGGCTGGCGCGTCCAACGCCGATATTTCATTGAAGCGACGCTGACACCGTATAAGCGCACGGGTATCGTGTGGACCTCCGCTTTGTTTGGGGCTGCAACGATTGTGACGCTGCAACTGAAACCGTCGGCACCGGCTATTGTGTCGGTTGCGATGATCGGGGCGCTCTCTGCTTTGGTTGATGCTCGAACGCACAAGCTTCCCAACGCATACACGGCTACGATGGCGATCGGCGTGACCTTCGGTGCGCTCGGCATGATTTTCCACTCGGAAACGCCCGTGAAAGTGATCGTGCGTATTGTCCTGTCGATGGCAATTTGGGCGGTTCCCTTGTGGATCCTTTCTAGGATCCCGGGCGGTGTCGGTTTTGGCGACGTGAAGATTGCTCCTGTCCTTGGAGCGTTGCTTGGGTGCGTTGGTATCCAAGCTGCCTACGGTGGTTTGATTATTTCCTTCGTTTTGGCCGGTGGCGCCGCGTTGTGGCGATTGGTCGTCGGCAATGCAGGGACCGGGGCGCGGATACCTCTTGGACCGTGGCTGATTCTTGGTGCTGCCGGTGGGTATATCGGCTGGGGTGCGATTCTTCAGTGGCAGTAGGCGGTTCTTTCGCCTACGCAGTTGACCGCATTCTTTTTGAGGGTACGAGGCCGGTCGCTTCGATGTGTGCGATGGCGTTATAGCCGGAGAATGAACGGCAGAGGTCGTGTTGACCTGTTCGTGTCAAGATAGATGAATGACTTTAGATCCTTCGATTGCTCAGCGTTTAAAGCGTAATTCTGCCGGTCTTGTTGCTGCTGTCGTTCAGCAGTGGGATACCCGTGAAGTTTTAATGCTTGGGTGGATGGATGACGAGGCTCTTCATCGGACGCTGACGACAGGGCGAGTGACCTTCTGGTCGCGAAGTCGCCAAGAGTATTGGCGCAAAGGTGATACGTCCGGACACCTCCAGTTTGTGAAGGCTGTCAGTCTTGATTGTGACGGCGATGCGTTGCTCATCGAAGTGGACCAGGTTGGGGTTGCCTGTCACACGGGGAAGCGTTCCTGTTTCGAAGAAGGCGGTGACCTTGGTGCAGTCATCGGTCAGCGAGGTGACGTATGAGCACACATGATGAGCCCATTTCAGTATCTCTGCTAGTACCCACTAGCATCGAATTGACGACGGTAGTGGCGAAGGAGCGCAATCATGACAGTCTTAGATGACATCATCGCAGGTGTCCGTGAAGATCTTGCCTTGCGCGAGGCCCACGTCCCCATGGACGAAATCAAGCGACGTGCACTGCGTGCCCCCGATGCCCATGACGCATTCGCAGCCTTCAAGGAACGCGAAGGCGCCGTATCGATTATTTCCGAAGTGAAGCGTTCCTCTCCGTCAAGGGGCGCTCTTGCTGATATTCCTGATCCTGCGCGTCTTGCGTCGATCTACGAAGAAGGTGGCGCAACCGCCATTTCTGTTCTAACGGAAAAACGTCGTTTCTCTGGCTCCCTCGCTGACCTTGATGCAGTGCGTGCCGCAGTGGATATTCCAGTGCTCCGCAAGGATTTTATTGTTACTCCGTATCAGATTCACGAGGCGCGGGCACATGGAGCGGACCTCGTCCTCTTGATTGTCGCCGCACTTGAACAGCCGGCACTTGTCTCGCTTCTGGAACGCGTCCATTCGCTGGGGATGAATGCTCTGGTTGAAACGCATTCGCGTCTTGAGGCGTTGCGAGCGCTCGAAGCGGGAGCACGGATTATCGGGGTCAATGCTCGAGATCTGAAGACCCTTGAAGTTGACCGCGACACCGTTAACCAGGTGATTGATGTGATTCCAGCTGACGTTGTCGCCGTCGCGGAGTCAGGTGTACGAGGCCCCCACGACGTTTTCGAATACGCCAAGTGGGGTGCTGATGCTGTTCTCGTCGGAGAGGCTCTGGTGACCAGCGGTGATCCGTTGTCCTCCATTCGTGACATGGTATGTGCCGGCTCTCATCCGGCTCTCCTGACCGACCGTAAGGCGCGCGTTCGCGCCGCTCTAGAGGAGAAGTAACGTGGCACTGTCAAACGTTCAAGGCCCCTACTTTGGCCAATTCGGTGGACGGTTTGTCGCCGAATCATTGATGGGACCACTCGAGGTTATTGAACGTGAGTGGAAGCGCTTATGGCCCGATCCTGCGTTCCAGAAGCGTCTTCGTGACCTGTTTGTTGGGTATGCGGGTCGTCCGTCTTTGCTGACCGAGGCGCCTCGTTTCTCCCGCGAGCTTGGGGGAGTGCGCGTCTTTTTGAAGCGCGAAGACTTGAACCATACGGGCTCGCACAAGATCAACAACGTGCTTGGCCAAGCTCTTTTGACGAAGGAACTGGGCAAAACCCGAGTCATCGCTGAAACCGGTGCCGGGCAACACGGTGTTGCGACCGCCACTGCAGCGGCGCTTCTTGGCTTGGAGTGCACCGTCTACATGGGCGAAGAAGATACTCGACGTCAAGCACTGAATGTTGCTCGAATGCAGATGCTTGGGGCGGAAGTTGTCGCCGTAGCATCCGGTTCGAAGACTCTGAAGGATGCAATCAATGAAGCATTCCGCGATTGGGTGACGAACGAAGCTACAACCAACTACATCTTCGGTACCGCGGCTGGTCCTCATCCATTCCCGGAACTTGTTCGTGATTTACAGCGAGTGATTGGTGATGAGGCTCGAGCACAGCTTCTGGCAATGGAAGGCCGTTTGCCGGACATCGTCTGCGCATGTATCGGTGGTGGTTCGAACGCAATCGGTACTTTCACCGCATTCCTCGACGATCCCGATGTCGAACTACTCGGGTGCGAAGCTGGTGGAGACGGGGTTGAGACCGGTCGCCATGCCGCTTCGATTACCGCGAATGAAACCGGTGTTCTTCACGGAGCCCGCACGTACCTGCTTCAAGAACGAGACGGTCAAACGAAGGAATCACATTCGATTTCGGCGGGTCTCGACTACCCGGGTGTTGGCCCCGAACATTCGTGGCTCGCTGCGATCGGTCGCGCTCGCTACATTCCCATCAACGATGCCGATGCGATGGATGCTTTCCGGTTGCTATCGCGCACCGAGGGTATTATTCCCGCAAT
Organism: Pauljensenia sp. UMB6358; assembly: GCF_030216865.1. Classification (NCBI taxonomy): domain Bacteria; kingdom Bacillati; phylum Actinomycetota; class Actinomycetes; order Actinomycetales; family Actinomycetaceae; genus Pauljensenia; species Pauljensenia sp. UMB6358. The sequence continues at coordinate 168,890 of NZ_JASOMS010000001.1, forward strand.
TGAGTCTTCGCATGCTCTTGCAGGTATCCGCCAGTGGGCCGCGCAGAAGGTTCGCGAAAACGGCGGTCCCTTTGCTGAAGGTGAAGGTCCGATTGCCATTGTCACTGTGTCGGGACGCGGAGATAAAGACGTGGACACGGCATCGAAGTGGTTCAACTTGGGTCATGCGACTCGTCAAGTGATTGACCCCAGTGCCGGTTCGACTGGCATTTCCCAGTTGGACGATGATGAAGAGGCGGGCAAGTGAGCAAAGAATTGAAAGCTGGGCATCGCATCGACGAAGCTCATTCACGAGGCGACGCAGCTCTCATCGGATACCTTCCCGTTGGTTTTCCGTCGGTTGATAATTCCATTCGAGCGGGCAAAGTCCTTGCAGATTGTGGTTTTGACGTACTAGAACTGGGCTTCCCCTATTCCGATCCAGGAATGGATGGACCCACGATTCAGAAGGCAACAGTTGCTGCTCTTGAACACGGTACTCACCTTGAAGATCTGTTTCGAGCTGTTGAAGAACTGACCAGTTATGGACTGACCACCGCGGTGATGACCTACTGGAATCCTGTCGAGTGGTGGGGGGTGGAGCGCTTTGCCCGTGATTTTGCTACTGCGGGTGGTTCCGGTCTGATTACCCCCGACCTTCCTCCAGAAGAAGGGGCGCAGTGGGAAGCAAGCGCAGAAGAATACGGCTTGGAGCGCACGTACCTTGTCGCCCCCTCGTCTCCGAGGCGCCGGTTGGAACTGATCAGTGCGCATAGCGAAGGCTGGGTGTACGCTGCCTCGACAATGGGGGTTACCGGTGCTCGCGCATCCGTGGGAGAGCACGTCAAGGACCTCGTTGAACGCACGCGAGATGCCGGGGCTCAGCGCGTGTGCGTTGGTCTTGGTATTTCGAACGGCCAGCAGGCGAAAGAAATCGGTGCGTACGCCGACGGCGTTATCGTGGGCTCCGCACTGGTGAAGACACTGTTTAACGAGCCAATTGACCGCGGCCTTCGTCTTCTTGAAGAACGTGCTCACGACTTGGTTTCAGGAGTGAAAGGAGCCCGATTGTGATCAGCGCCTCCATCCCTTCGCCGTCGCAGGGTGTCTGGTACATCGGTCCGCTACCGCTACGCGCGTACGGATTAATCATCGTTATCGGCATGTTTATCGCCGTCTACTGGACGGCCAAGCGCTACGCACAACGTGGCGGTGACCCTGAACTGATGTATGACGTGGCCCTTTGGGCGATCCCGATCGGTATTATCGGAGCTCGCCTGTACCATGTCTTCACATCACCCGAAGCCTACTTTGGTCCAAACGGTGATCCGGCTCGAATCATTCAAATCTGGGAAGGTGGCTTGGGCATCTGGGGCGGTGTCGCTCTGGGCGCAGTCGGCGCTTGGATTGCAGTGAAACGTTCCGGGAAGCGCCTTGGCCCGCTTGCTGATTCGCTTGCACCAGCATTACTGGTCGCCCAGGCCATTGGTCGCTGGGGGAACTGGTTCAATCAAGAGCTTTTCGGTGGCCCCACGACGTTGCCATGGGGTTTGCAGATCGACGACGCGCATCTGCCCGATGGTTTTGCCTCGGGAACCCTGTTTCACCCAACATTCCTCTATGAGTGCCTGTGGAATCTGACGATGGCGGCAATCATCGTGTGGTGCGATCGTCGTTTCCGTTTCGCCTCTGGACAGGTGTTCGCGCTCTACCTGATCGCATATCCACTTGGACGAAGCTGGATTGAAATGATGCGCATCGACACGGCTCACACCTTCTTCGGAGTGCGCCTGAACGTATGGACATCGCTCGCCATTTTTGCGCTAGGCCTCGTTGTCTACTTCGTTGCCGGGAGACTGGGACGATCCACTATCTTGCAGGGCGACGAACGCTTCGTGCCTGCTGAAAGTGGCGAAAATGCTTCGGAAATCGCTGAACATGGGAACGATCACCTTGAAATTGAATCCCAGGATAAGAGTTTTGACGCCCAATCACGGTAGACTTGGGCTATGCGTCGAGCAAAAATTGTATGTACTCTCGGCCCTGCCACTGATTCTTCGGAGCAAGTCCAAGCACTGGTTGACGCCGGTATGGACGTTGCCCGAATCAATCGATCACACGGCACGGCTGCAGAGCACGAAGCTGTTATTGAAAAGGTCCGTCGTGCTTCCGCGACTTCAGGGCGTGCCATTGCAATCCTCGTTGACCTGCAGGGCCCGAAGATTCGCCTGGAGACGTTCGAAGAAGGGCCCCAGGTCCTCGCTGTTGGTGACACGTTCACCATCACAACCCGCGACGTGCCTGGAACTAAGGAACTCGTTGGTACGACCTTCAAAGGTCTGCCTGGTGACTGTGCTCCCGGCGATCGCCTGCTGATTGACGACGGAAACGTCGCAGTCCGCGTTGTCGAGGTCACCGATACCGACGTCATCACCAAGGTTGAGGTCCCCGGCGTAGTTTCCGACCACAAGGGGTTGAACCTTCCCGGCGTCGCAGTGTCCGTTCCTGCTCTTTCCGAGAAGGATAAAGAGGACCTGCGTTGGGCAATGGAAAACGACGCAGACTTCATCGCTCTGTCGTTCGTCCGCAATGCAAAGGATATCAACGATGTCCACGCGATCATGGACGAATACGGTCGTCGTCTTCCGGTGATCGCCAAGATCGAAAAGCCGCAGGCTGTCGAAGCCCTCCAGGAAATCGTCGATGCGTTTGACGCGATCATGGTTGCCCGCGGTGACCTTGGCGTTGAAATGCCACTCGAGTCCGTTCCGCTGGTTCAGAAGCGCGCCATCGAACTGGCTCGCCGTGCTGCGAAGCCGGTGATCGTCGCAACCCAGGTCATGGATTCCATGATTAAGAATCCTCGCCCGACCCGCGCTGAAGCTTCTGACTGTGCAAACGCCATCCTTGACGGTGCCGATGCGGTCATGCTTTCCGGCGAAACTTCAGTGGGTGCGTTCCCGATCGAAGCTGTTCGCACGATGGCTCGTATTATCGAGTCCACCGAAGAAAACGGTGGCGAAATGATCGCCGCACTGACTGGTTTCTTCGTCAACGACCGTGCGGCCGTCATCTGTGAAGCTGCCGCTCAGATTGCTGAGCATCTTGATGCTCGCTACCTGGTGACCTTCACTCAGTCCGGTGCTTCGGCTCGCATGATGTCGCGTCTGCGTCGCCCGATTCCGATGCTCGCATTTACTCCGCTGGAATCAACGCGTCGTCGCCTGGCATTGACGTGGGGTATTCAGACCTACCGCGTTCCTGAGGTCCGTCACACCGATGACATGGTGTGGCAGGTCGACCAGGTTGCGCAGTCGTCGCGCCTCGCTGAAATTGGTGACGAACTCGTGATCGTTGCAGGTATGCCACCGGGGACCGCAGGTTCCTCGAACATGCTTCGCTTGCACAAGGTGGGCGATGAAGTCGACTACTCAATCGGTGGCGGACTTCGCTGACACCAGCATGTGAAAGGTGGCCAGACTGCTTCGGTAGTCTGGCCATTTTTATTCGTGACACGGACGCTTTGATTGTTCGTGATGGACTAGGGACTTCATGGCGTGCAACACGAAGGGGCGCTTCCGATGGCGGACTACGCGAAATCGTGTAGGGTAGTGGGAGTGCCACGGCGAGTAAGAATGCCGATGAGGGTATTTAAGAAAGCTTTCGGCACATACGACCTACCGTATGAGGTTGCCTGCGCGAACAACGCGCATACCTGCATACGGTCTGATGAATGAATGATGGAGAAGAAAAATGAATACGCGTACCCGGACTGTGTCAGTCCATTCTCAGGCACTGAATCGTCAGGCAAACAACCTGGATATCGACCAGCTGGCCAATGCAGTCAAGCCTTGGTTTGACGAAATGATTGATGTGAGTATTGCTCGCGCAATTTCAGATCTTTCCAACCCACGTTCACGTGGACGCGCAGCTGACTTCCTCGGCCTTGAGCTGATTGAAGCAGCATGATCTGAACGGTGCAGTGGCCTCACTCAAACGGTGATGTAGCTGTGACCAGTACACACTCATGGTGGCGGGCAGTTCGAAAGAACTGCCCGCCACCGTTTGTGTCAGCCTTCGGGTTTAGTCGTCAACCTGATCGATAACAGCGTCAGCGACCTCGCGCATTGACAGACGACGATCCATCGAGGTCTTTTGGATCCAGCGGAAGGCCTCGGGCTCGGTCATGCCCATGTTCTTCTGCAGCAGGCCCTTCGCGCGGTCAACGCGCTTACGCGTTTCGAAACGGTCAGAAAGATCGGCGATCTCCTCTTCGAGAGATTCGATTTCCTGATGACGCGAAAGGGCAATCTCAACGGCAGGAATCAAATCCGCGGGGCTGAAGGGCTTCACAACATACGCCATTGCGCCCGCATCGCGAGCACGTTCAACAAGCTCTGTTTGGCTAAACGCGGTCAGCATGACGACAGCACACGAAAGCTCCTGAAGGATCTTTTCAGCGGCGGTGATGCCATCCATGCGGGGCATCTTCACGTCCATGACACAGAGATCAGGTTCGAGCTCAAGTGCAAGCTGGACGGCTTCTTCACCGTCTGCGGCCTCACCAACAACCTCAAATCCGGCAGAAGTGAGGGTTTCAACGATATCCAGACGAATCAGGCCCTCATCTTCTGCGACAAGAACGCGGCGTGGTTCGTTTTGAACTTCAGTGGTCATAACTGATCCTCGGTTTGTAGGTTTCCTAGCTCTATCATAAACTTAAACGGCGCCGATTACGGCGACGCCCCGATAGCCCAACTGGCAGAGGCGGTCGGCTCAAACCCGGCTTGTTGTGGGTTCGAATCCCACTCGGGGTACGTGCAAAGGGGGCCACGGTAGTTTTCGTACTACCGTGGCCCTTTTCATTTCGCTGATCGTGGTGTGCTGGGAACCATCAAGCTCGTCGCGCCATAATCCGGTTCGTTACGCGCGCCGACGAAATCAGCTTCCCGGCCTCGTTCTTTATTTCAACAAGATGGACTGTCGATGAACCACCCAGGTGAATAGCCGTTGCCGTCGCGATCACTCGACCGGTAGAAACCGACGAGATGTGGGAAATCGTCAGTTCAGTGCCCACCGCGAACCCGCGATCGGCGCCGTGAACGTTACGAGCGTGAATCTGGGAAGCAAATGATGCTGCGGTTTCCGCGAGCGCTGCGCTTGCCCCACCGTGAAGAATCCCAGCTGACTGGGTGTTTCCTTCGACGGGCATTAAGATCACTGTTTTTTCGGGCGAATGTTCTAACACGTCCATTCGCATGGCTTCCATCAGGGAATGTGGCCAATGTGCGCCCACGAATCCGCCATTGTGGGAAGGATCGGGCGCGGTTTGTCGTGCGGTTTGTCCATGCATACCTCTAGGGTTACATGTGTGAGTGACACTTTGCTGATTATCGACGGCCATTCGATGGCTTTTCGTGCCTTCTATGCTCTTCCGGCTGACCGTTTCGTGACACATTCGGGGCAACATACGAATGCGGTGTACGGCTTCATCAAGATGATGGTGAAGATGATCCAAGAGGAAAAGCCGACCCATGTTGCTGTGGCGTTTGACGTGTCGCGCCATTCTTTCCGCACCGAGGAGTATCCGGAGTATAAGGGAACGCGTGATGCGACGCCGGAACCCTTTAAAGGCCAAGTTGAACTGATTAGCCAGGTTTTGGAACTGATGGGTATTCGTTCCCTGCGCAAGGACGGCTACGAAGCCGACGATATTTTGGCGACGCTTGCTCACCGTGGTGAGAAAGCCGGGATGCGTGTCTTGGTCGCGTCGGGGGATAGGGATTCTTTCCAGACGGTGACTGAGAATGTGACGGTTCTCTATCCGGGTGCGTCGACCGAGAACTTGAAGCGCATGACGCCCGCTGCTGTTGAAGAAAAGTACGGTGTCCCACCGTTCCGTTACCCGGAAATTGCGGCTCTTGTCGGTGAGACCTCCGATAATTTGCCCGGCGTTCCCGGTATTGGACCGAAGACAGCGGCAAAGCTGATTAACGAGTTCGATGGCCTCGATAACCTGATGGCGAATGCTGATCAGGTGAAGGGGAAGCGTGGCGAGGCTCTGCGCGAACATGGCGATGATGTTGCGCGTAATCGTCGTTTGAATCGTCTGCTCACGGATCTGGACCTGGGGGTTGAGCTGGGGGATCTTGTCCCCGGGGCTACTCAAAAGACTGAATTGCTTGCGTTGTTCGATACGTTGGAGTTTGGGCGCCTGCGTAACCAGGTGCTTGCGGTCAGTGTAGGCGATGACTCAGTAGAAGAATCGGGGAACGAGGCCGACCAGGCTTTTTGGACGGCGCCCTTAACGGTGTCGGTCGCTTCCGCTGCTACTGACATTTCCGGCTGGGCGCGCTCGGTCGGCCATATTGATGCGATTTGGGCCGACGGGGAGGGGATCCCTGCTCATGGACACATCGATCTTCTTGCGTTAAGCGCAGGAAGTCGCGTCCTTGTCATTGACCCGACCACGCTCTCTCCGGTGCAGGATCAGGCTTTAGTGAAGGTCCTGAAGCACAGCGATTCGCACGTCGTTCATGATGCTAAAGCCTTGTCTCACGCTTTGGCAGGACACGGGTGGGCGATGGCCTGGCCTTCGAAGGACGTTCAGCTTGCCGCCTATCTTGCACGCCCCGATTCGAAGAACGTCGAGATCAAAGAAATCTTGAACCGCTATTTCAACATTGAGTTGCCCGAAGAAGAAAAGAAGACGGACGCTCTCTTCGAGATCGTTGGCAGCGGTGAGATTCAAGAACGTATTCAACGATGCGCGCGTATCTGCTACTCCCTGCCGTTTGTGTGGAAGACCTTGAGCGCGCTTTTAGCGGATAACGGTGAACTGGACTTGCTGACACAGATGGAGCTTCCCGTATCTAGGGTCTTGGCGAAGATGGAAGCGACAGGTATTGCCGTTGATAGTGACGAGTTGCGCTCCCAGTCGACGCAACTGGGATTCGAAGTTGATGCGGCCCGCAAGAGTGCTCTTGATGTGATTGGTGAAGATGTGAATCTTTCCAGTCCCAAGCAACTGCAGAGGATTCTTTTCGAGGTCCTCGATCTTCCCAAGACGAAGAAGACGAAGACCGGCTACACGACGAACGCTGAAGCTCTTGCTGACTTGCGCGAAAAGACGCGAGATTCGGGTGGTCCGGGCTTCGTATTCCTTGACTCGCTGCTGATGCACCGTGATCGAATCAAATTGAAGCAGATGGTGGACACGCTGATTTCCTCCACCAACCCCGATGGGCGCATTCACTCGACGTTCTCACAGGTTGTTACCACAACTGGCCGTTTGGCATCCAAGGACCCGAATCTGCAGAATATTCCAGCTCGTAGTCCAGATGGTCTGAAGATCCGTTCCGGTTTTGTTGCTGGCCCCGGCTTTGAGTCTTTGATGAGCGCCGACTATTCCCAGATTGAAATGCGCATCATGGCGCATTTGTCGGGAGATGAGGGCTTGATCGAAGCTTTCGCTACCGGCGAGGACCTGCACAAGACGATGGCTGCGATGGTTTTCGATACGCCCGTTGAAGACGTGACGGGTGAGCAACGCTCTCGCATCAAGGCCACGTCATATGGTCTCGCGTATGGATTGTCCTCGTACGGTCTGTCCGCACAACTGCATATTCCGGTCCACGAAGCAGCCGCGTTGCGTGACCGCTATTTCGAACGTTTCGCGGGGGTAGGCGACTATCTGAATTCGCTCGTCGACGAGGCTCGGATCAATGGCTACACGGAAACGATGTTCGGTCGTAGGCGCTATCTGCCCGACCTGACCTCATCGAACCGGCAGCGCCGCGAGATGGCCGAACGTGCTGCTTTGAATGCGCCGATTCAGGGGAGTGCAGCGGATATCGTGAAAATTGCGATGGTCAACCTCATCGACGCTCTGCATCAGGCTGACATGAAGTCACGCGTACTGCTCCAGATCCACGACGAATTGTTACTTGAAATAGCACCGGAAGAACGTCAGCAGGCTGAGGAGCTTGTCCGCGACAAGATGAGCTCGCCAGTCCAATTGAAGGTGCCTTTGGATGTCGCAGTGGGAGTGGGAGCGAACTGGATGGCCGCCGCCCACTAGGTGAATGGGTGATCACATGTGTGTCCGTAACGGATAAACGCGACCGAAACCACGTTTTTATCCACCAAACAGTGGAAAAGATCGCGTTAATGAACTGGTAGACTTACTAGCGGTGTCTTGGCACTCGTGTACGCGAATGCCGATTCGCCACTTCTGTACACCTACTATTCAGTCCGTTTCGGAGACACAACTACATGACCACCAATACGCCGCAGGTCGCGGTTAATGACATCGGCTCGACCGAAGATCTGCTTGCCGCCATCGACGCAACCATCAAGTACTTCAACGATGGCGACATCGTCGAGGGCACTGTCGTCAAGGTTGACCACGATGAGGTCCTCCTCGACATCGGCTACAAGACTGAGGGCGTTATCCTCTCTCGCGAGCTCTCCATCAAGCACGACGTGAACCCTGACGATGTTGTTGCTGTTGGCGACAAGATCGAAGCCCTCGTCCTCCAGAAGGAAGACAAGGAAGGCCGTCTGCTCCTGTCGAAGAAGCGCGCACAGTACGAGCGCGCCTGGGGCCAGATCGAAAAGGTCAAGGAAGAAGATGGCGTTGTTACCGGCACCGTCATCGAGGTCGTCAAGGGTGGTCTTATCCTCGACATCGGCCTTCGTGGCTTCCTCCCCGCATCCCTCGTTGAAATGCGTCGCGTCCGCGACCTCGCACCGTACATTGGTCGTGAGATCGAAGCGAAGATCATCGAGCTCGACAAGAACCGCAACAACGTTGTGCTCTCGCGTCGCGCATGGCTTGAACAGACCCAGTCCGAGGTTCGCACGAACTTCCTCCACACTCTTGGCAAGGGTCAGGTTCGTACCGGTAACGTCTCCTCGATCGTTAACTTCGGTGCGTTCGTCGACCTCGGTGGTGTCGACGGCCTCGTCCACGTCTCCGAACTCTCCTGGAAGCATATCGATCACCCGTCAGAGGTCGTTGAGGTTGGCCAGGAAGTCACCGTCGAGGTTCTCGACGTCGACATGGATCGCGAACGCGTCTCCCTGTCCCTCAAGGCAACCCAGGAAGATCCGTGGCAGGCATTTGCCCGTACCCATGCGATCGGTCAGGTCGTGCCGGGCAAGGTCACGAAGCTTGTTCCATTCGGCGCATTCGTCCGCGTCGAAGACGGCATCGAAGGCCTCGTCCATATTTCCGAGCTTGCTCAGCGTCACGTCGAGCTGCCGGATCAGGTCGTCAAGGTTGGCGACGACGCATTCGTGAAGGTCATCGATATCGACCTCGAACGTCGTCGCATCTCCCTGTCGCTCAAGCAGGCAAACGAAGGCATCGATCCGACCTCCGAAGAGTTTGATCCCTCGTTGTACGGCATGGCCGCTGAGTACGACGAAGACGGCAATTACAAGTACCCCGAAGGCTTCGATCCGGAAACCCAGGAATGGATGGAAGGCTACGAGGCACAGCGTGAGGCTTGGGAAGCACAGTATGCCGAAGCGCAGGCACGCTGGCAGGCCCACAAGGCTCAGGTCGTCAAGGCACAGGAAGAAGACGCCGAAGCAGCTCCGGTTGCTCCCGAGGCCACCTCTTCCTCGTCCTCCGTCGAGCCGGAGACCGTTGGTACCCTCGCTTCCGATGAGGCTCTCGCAGCTCTGCGTGAGAAGCTCACGAACGGAAACTGAACTGATCACAGAGCCTCGGCTCTGATGTGATGAACGTGTGCCCCACGAACTGTGTTCGTGGGGCACACGCGTTTATTCACACCACGCGTCGAATGATTCTCCTATGACTGCATTCTCCAGCCTGTATGGACGTTGAAGAATATCGGACGCTAGTCGCTCGTCGACTCATATAGGACAATGAAGCTATGACTCATATTGAGGTGTGTTGAGGATCTTCCTAGCGTTGCGATTGCAACGGATCAGGATGAAGTCGCTCGGATCGTAATAGCTGTTAGGAATGCATCATGACCCAGATTCACATGGGAGGCGCATATGCTGACCTTCTTCGTTCTTTCGTCATTCCAACAGACCGCGCACTGCTCGTCGGTTTGAGCGGTGGAATTGGCTCTGGAAAGTCATCTGTTGCCACTGCGTTTGCGAGTCTTGGCGCGGTCGTTGCCGACGCAGATGCCATCGCACGTGAAGTGGTCGAACCTGGAAGCGTCGGTCTTCGTCGTATCGAAGAAGTGTTTGGCGACGCCATCTTGAATGATGACGGGACTCTCAATCGAGGAGCACTAGCCCAGCAGGTCTTCACCGATGCCAGTGCTCGAAAGACAGTGGAAGCAATCACTCATCCTTTGATTGCTGAGCGTTCCCGCCAGATTCTTTCAAGCGCCCAACCGGGGAACATTGCTCTTTACGATGTTCCTCTGCTGACTGAGCAACATATGCAAGACCAGTTTGACGCCGTGATCATGGTCGATGTTCCGCTTGATATGCGCCTGAGCCGTCTACAAGCCCGCGGGATGACGATTGACGAGGCCCGGAAAAGAATCGCATCCCAAGCGAACAGTGATGAACGACGTGCGATCTGCCACATCTGGATAACCAACACCGGCTCGCTCGTGGATCTTCACCGTCTGGTTGCGACAGTTCATGCCCAATGGCTGACACACTCGGGCACAACTGGCAGTCCGACCGGCAGATGATTCCGGCCTCGTACATCACGAGCAGGCGATAGGTCCTCAATCGGCATGAGTCTGACAAAGTGACTACGGTAGGACTGTGAGCAAACGAGTTGTGCGGCAAGAAGCGTCGTTTGAGGTTGTCTCTGACTACACGCCATCGGGCGACCAGCCGACTGCAATCGCAGAATTGGTCAAGCGTCTGAATGACGGCGAACAGGATATTGTTCTCCTCGGCGCTACGGGCACGGGTAAAACCGCAACGACTGCGTGGCTCATTGAGCAGATTCAGCGACCGGCGCTCATTATCGAGCCGAATAAAACGCTTGCCGCCCAGCTTGCCGCTGAATTCCGCGAACTGTTGCCTAATAACGCTGTCGAGTACTTCGTGTCGTACTACGACTACTACCAGCCGGAAGCCTATATTCCGCAGACGGATACATACATCGAGAAAGACTCGTCGATCAATGATGAGGTCGAACGCCTGCGCCACTCGGCGACGAACAACCTGCTGACCCGTCGTGACACGGTGGTCGTTGCCTCCGTGTCGTGCATCTACGGCTTGGGTACTCCACAAGAGTACGTCGAGCGTATGATTGAGCTGGAACGTGGCATGATCGTCGACCGCGACACCCTTCTTCGCGCCTTCGTCAACATGCAGTACGTGCGCAATGATGTCGCTTTCACGCGAGGCACTTTCCGAGTTCGTGGCGACACCATCGAAATCATCCCAGTGTACGAGGAGCTGGCGATCCGCATCGAAATGTTTGGGGATGAAATCGATTCGCTGGCAGTCCTGCATCCCCTGACCGGTGACGTCATCAACGAAGTCGATCACGTCTATCTATTCCCGGCCAGCCATTACGTTGCCGGCGAAGAGCGCATGAAGCGAGCCATTGCCTCGATTGAAGAAGAACTGGCAGAACGCCTCACGTGGTTCGAATCCCAAGGCAAGTTACTTGAAGCCCAGCGTCTGCGCATGCGCACCACATACGACCTGGAAATGCTCAAAGAAATCGGATCGTGCGCGGGCATTGAAAACTATTCGCGTCATATCGATGGACGAGGTCCCGGCACTCCGCCCCATACGCTGATGGACTATTTTGCCGATGACTTTGTCCTGATCATCGACGAATCGCACGTGACAGTTCCGCAGATCGGTGCCATGTTCGAGGGCGATATGTCGCGCAAGCGTACCCTGGTCGATCATGGTTTCCGACTGCCCTCAGCAATGGACAACAGACCGTTGAAGTGGGACGAATTCGTTGAACGCATCGGCCAGACAGTCTACCTCTCGGCAACCCCGGGTGACTACGAACTTGAACGAAGCGATGGGGTAGTGGAACAGGTGATTCGCCCAACTGGTCTGGTGGATCCAAAGATTATCGTCAAGCCCACGAAGGGACAGATTGACGATCTTCTGGAACAGATCCGCGAGCGTGTCGAAAAGGATGAGCGTGTTCTTGTCACGACGCTCACGAAGAAGATGGCGGAAGACCTGACCGAGTACCTCGCTCGCCGTGGCGTCCGTGTCGAGTACCTGCACTCTGACATCGATACCCTGCGTCGCGTTGAGTTGCTCAGAGAACTGCGTCAAGGCAACTTCGACGTCCTGGTCGGCATCAACCTGCTACGTGAAGGTCTGGATTTACCGGAAGTTTCCCTTGTTTCGATCCTCGATGCGGACAAGGAAGGCTTCCTGCGTTCGACCCGATCGCTGATCCAGACGATCGGTCGTGCAGCACGTAACGTATCGGGCGAAGTGCATATGTATGCCGACAACATCACGCCATCTATGGAAGCTGCGATCAGCGAAACTGAACGTCGTCGTGAGAAACAGATTGCCTACAACACCGAGCATGGTATCGACCCGAAGCCGCTGCGTAAGAAGATTGCTGACGTCACCGACATGCTTGTGCGTGAAGAAGTTGATACGCGCACGCTACTTGACGGCGGATACCGTAAGGAAAAATCAGCGTCTGCTCGTTCGAAGCCTGATGCACTCACCCTCGCGGGTGTAGCGCAAGCAGATCTTGAAGAATTGATCGAAGACCTGACGAAGCAGATGATGCTAGCCGCCGAAAACCTACAGTTCGAGGTCGCTGCGCGTCTACGCGATGAGTTGCAGGATCTGAAGAAGGAACTGCGCCACATGAGGGCAGCTCAGTAGTGAGAGCTGAAGCGTCCGCTTGGGGGTAATCTCGTTAGGTTCTCCACATACTGGCTTTTCATCGGGGTATCGTAGCGCGATCTAGGTAGACTAGTTCGCGAGGGGAGTAATCCCACGAAGTGCTGGTTCGTCACCACGGCGTTGGACACGAGCATCGCTCGGATCAGCAGCCCGAACATCGGGTGGGAAGAGACCTCACCATAGTTGCTCGTACCTCAGAGAGGTTCCCACCCGTGCATGTTCACGCCCTCGGCTGGTTTGGTCTGGCCGTCGCAATTCTTGCCCTCATTACCGTTGACATCGTTGGCCACGTCCGTAAACCGCACGCTCCGACTCTTAAAGAATCGACCTGGTGGTCGATCGGTTACGTTCTTCTTGGTCTTGCCTTTGGCCTCATCATTTGGGGCGTCTACGGTGGCCAATTTGCCGGCGAATACTACGCTGGCTTTCTGACAGAAAAAGCTCTGTCACTCGATAATCTGTTCGTCTTTATCATCATTATGTCGTCGTTCAGGGTGCCTCGTAACTATCAACAGAAGGCACTGTTATCCGGCATCATCATCGCCCTCGTTCTGCGCCTCGTCTTCATTCTTGTTGGCGCAGCGCTGATTGAACGCTTCACGTGGATCTTCTTTATCTTTGGCGCCTGGCTACTCTGGACCGCCTTCTCGCAAGCACGTGAAGGTGTTGGCGGAGAAGATGAACACGAAGAGGAGGAATACCACGAGAATTCCTTCGTCAAACTGATGCGTCGTGTTTTCCCGGTGACCGACGGTTTCATTGGTGACAAGTTCCTGCACCGCCACGGTGGTCGCACGTACCTGACGCCGATGCTCCTGGTGGTCTTCGCGCTGGGCACTGCTGACCTGATGTTTGCCTTCGACTCGATTCCGGCAATTTTCGGCCTGACCCATGAACCCTATTTGGTGTTCGCATCGAACGCGTTCGCTCTGCTTGGTCTGCGTCAGCTGTATTTCCTGATCGAACGTCTGCTGGAAAGACTGGTCTACCTGAACTACGGCTTGGCAGCAATCCTTGCCTTCATCGGAATGAAACTGGTTTTCCACGCGATGCACGAGAATACGCTTCCGTTCCTTAACGGAGGCGAAGGCATTCACTGGGCACCGGAAATCGGAATCCTTCCATCCCTGTCCTTTATCATCGTGACTATCGTGGTGACGGTCGTGACATCGTTGCTGAAGAGCCGTTCGATGGCGTTAAAGGACGCTCCAGACACCCACGTTCTGGAGAAGGAAAAGCCCGCTCGTACTTTTGACTGACACGTTGCCCCGACGGGGCTTACGTACCCGTCCAACGTAAAACCGTCGCCCACACCGAAGGACGTAATGACGCACTCTTCAACACTCTCCGGTCTGACGCACGCTGAGGTGAGAGAACGCGTTGCACGCGGTGAAACGAATGATGTTCGCCAAAGGACCTCGCGATCGATTGCCTCGATTATTCGCGAGAATGTTCTCACGCTGTTTAACGCGATCCTGATCAGTGCTGCGGTGCTGGTGCTCATCTTTGGGCATCCTCAGGATGTTGTCTTCGGGGGAGTGCTGATTATCAACGCGATTATCGGCATTGCTTCGGAATTGAAGGCGAAGCGGACTCTTGATTCACTCGCAATCGTCGATGCTCCAACAGCGTTGGTTATTCGTGGTGGAAAAACTCAAGAGATCCTGGCCAAGGATGTTGTGCTTGATGATGTCATGTGCCTTGAACTGGGTACGCAGATTTGCGCAGATGGCGTCGTTGAAGAATCCTCGGGCCTCGAGGTTGACGAGGCACTACTGACCGGTGAATCAACACCCGTCAAGAAGAAAGTGGGCGATCAGGTTCTTGCAGGAACCTCGGTCGTTGCTGGTAGTGCACTCATGGTTGCCCACGCGGTGGGAGCACAGACATACGCGCAGGATCTTTCTCGCCGAGCTCGCGTCTACACGCGGACTATTTCGCATATTCAGGTGAGTATCAACAAGGTTCTGCGTGTCATTTCCGCGCTACTCATTCCGGTGATTGTGCTGACCATGTGGTCGCAAACCCGTATTGCCGGCACTGATGCGGCCTGGAACCAAGCGATCGTGTTGGCGGTCGCGAGCGTTGTGGGAATGATTCCACAGGGCCTCGTGCTCCTGACTTCAATGAACTTCGCGATCGGTTCGGCGACGTTGGCGCGCAGGGGAGTGCTTGTCCAAGAACTGCCCGCGGTGGAAGTCCTCGCACGAGTCGACAGTGTCTGCGTTGATAAGACGGGCACTCTCACCACAGGCCATATTCGGGTGCGCACGCTTCGCATTGGTGCGAATGTTTCGGAGGATGAGGCCACGCTCGCTTTGAAAGCTCTGAGCGCCAATCGTGCGAATGCAACAGCGCAGGCGATTGACGACTATTATTCCGACGCGGATCTAGGCCAGGTGAATTGGGCGATTCCGTTCTCATCAGCTCGCAAGTGGTCAGCGTGTGGGACTACGAGTGGCAGCTGGTATTTGGGCGCTCCGGAGATTCTTCGTTCTTCGGAAGAACCCGGGGACTTTGATCAGCTCATCGACGAGTATTCGGCGGAAGGTTTGCGCGTTGTTGCCCTGGCTCGTAGCCAAGAGTGCGACGAGGCAACGGCATTCGACGCCTCTTCCGGTGACTACTTGCTTCCAGACACACGACGCGTTGTGGGCATCATTGTCTTGGAAGAAGACTTGCGTGTAGACGTAGCCGATACGCTGACATATTTTGCTCGCCAAGACGTCCGCGTTCGAGTGATTTCGGGTGATAATCCGGTGACTGTTGGCGCTCTGGCACGCCAAGCGGGTTTGAGTCGTCCTGACGGGAAGCCTTTGGTCATCACGGATGCGCGCACTCTCCCCGTAGATACTTTGTCAGATGAGTTCGGCCAGATCGTTGAGAAAACGGATGTGTTCGGGCGTGTGACGCCGGAGCAAAAGCGCGCGATGGTCCAGGCACTGCAGGCTAATGGACACACGGTCGCAATGACAGGCGACGGAGTGAACGATGCCCTTGCTCTGAAAGATTCCGACCTTGGAATCGCGATGGGCAACGGGTCTCAGGCAACGAAGGCTGTTGCGCAGATCGTCTTGATTGATTCAAAGTTTGCTGTATTACCAGGAGTGGTGGGCGAAGGGCGACGCATCATTGCGAATATGGAACGCGTTTGTGCTCTCTTCCTTGCCAAAACCGTTTACGCGGCGTTGATTGTTGTGACGTGTGCTCTGATGGCGTGGGAATACCCGTTCCTTCCACGTCACTTCACCTACATCGATGCACTGACGATCGGCATCCCCGCATTCTTCCTTGCTCTCGCACCGAATGCTAGGCGTTACGTGCCTGGGTTCCTGCACCGAACACTTGCCTTAGCGCTACCCGCAGGAATTGCCTTGACGCTGGCAGCGCTAGGTAGCTACGCAATCGTGGGCCCTGGAGATGAGTACGCGAGGACCATTGCCACGCTTTCGCTGATTGTCGGTGCGCTCTGGCTAGTCTCGGTCACCGCTCGTCCGCTCTTAGGCTGGCGTGGTGGACTCGTGCTCCTCATGGCGCTCGGAGCGTTCATGGGAGTCTCCATTCCCACCATCCGCACCTTCTTAGCGCTCAGCTGGCCCACGCACGAACATTGGCTTGTGATCGGGGTGTCAGGAGTCGGTGCCGGACTTTTGATTGAAGCCAGCCACCGCCTGTACCACAAGCGTCAACACGCTCATGCAGAGGCCATCGGTGCCTCTGACACAGCGCAATTCTGAGCATCGGCGCGAGCTTTAACAGATGCCGTACATGCATGTGTGGGAGAACGCCAAAACGTTCTCCCACACTGTACTGAACAATCAGAAGCGGTTAATCACCGGATTCCACTCGCCGATGATACGTTCACGAATGACACCGGCCTCCTTGAACGGATCCTCATCAAGAAGTGACGCGACCTTATCGGCGTTCTCAGCTTCGAAAATCAGCAGAGCCGTCGGATGACCGCCGGTAACGGGGCCCGAGGCCACGTTAAATCCGTCGTCCTTCAACTGCGTTAAGAATGCGCGGTGCTTGGGACGAACCTCGTCCATCAGCGCTGATTGGGCAGGGTCATAAACGTAAGTCACTGCAAAGTAAGCCATGACTCAACGGTAGGCGCAACGGGCGGTGATTGCATATGAAACGCCACGCCAGGCCTCGTCAATTCTCTTACGAAAAGGGGAATTCCGTATCGAACCCTTCGGCCCCGAAGCCGATCGTCGGCACCCATTCGCGAATCTTGCAGGTTTCGACAAACCCCTGAAGAGCAAAAGGGTCGTCAGCGAGGATCTTGAAAACATCCTGAGCCGAATTGGCGCGAAGAATAATCAGCGCATCATTTTCTCCCCTATCACGCAGGAAGCCGGAAGCCACCACAATGTCGCGTGAATGCAGGTCTCGCAGGAACTGGCGGTGAGCGGGCCTGAATGACTGGATCAACGACTCGAGTGAATGGTCGTAGGTGTATTCGATCATGTAGAGGCTCATTGCCTCATAATGCCAGTTAAACTGCCGTTTGACGATGGAACACATGTACGACATTCGAACTCGGCGCCGAGTAGACTGTTAGGGTGCATGAATCTTTAGTTATTTCTGGTGCTCGCGAGCATAACTTGAAGGATGTCAGCCTCGAGTTGCCTCGAGACACAATGATTGTTTTTACGGGACTTTCCGGCTCCGGTAAGTCATCGTTGGCATTCGATACGATCTTCGCAGAGGGCCAGCGTCGATACGTGGAGTCTCTGTCGTCGTACGCGCGCCAGTTCCTCGGTCAGATGGACAAACCCGACGTCGATTTCATCGAGGGTCTGTCGCCCGCGGTCTCGATTGACCAGAAGTCGACATCGCGCAACCCGCGTTCCACGGTTGGCACGATTACTGAGATTCACGACTACCTGCGTTTGCTGTACGCGCGTGCGGGGATCGCTCACTGCCCGAAGTGTGGCGCACGCATTCAGGCGCAGACTCCCCAGCAGATTGTGGACCGAGTGCGTTCCATGGACGAGGGAACGCGTTTCCAGGTTCTGTCGCCGGTCGTGCGTGGACGCAAGGGTGAGTATCAGGACCTGATCAATGAGCTGAAGACGTCCGGCTACACGCGTGCGATCATCGACGGCGAATTGGTTCGACTCGAGAACGCTCCGGTTTTGGAAAAGAAACTGCGCCACACGATCGAGGTCGTCATTGACCGGCTCGTGGTGCGTTCCGGTATGCGCCAGCGCTTTACTGATTCGGTAGAAACAGCTCTCCGTCTGTCCGATGGCCTCGTCATTATTGACATGGTCGACTTGGACGAGGACGATCCTGATCGTCGTCGCCGATACTCGGAAAAGCGTTCGTGCCCGAACGACCACCCGCTAGCGTTGGAAGAAATCGAACCTCGTACATTCTCTTTTAACGCTCCCTACGGTGCCTGCCCAGACTGTACGGGTATTGGGTCGAAACTTGAAGTTGATCCTGACCTACTGGTTCCCGACGAGGAACTGTCGCTGGCCGACGGTGCGGTGATCGTGTGGAACTCGAACTTCAAGTACCACAAGCGCCTGCTGGAGTCCTTGTCCGGTGAACTCGGATTCGAGATGACAACTCCGTGGAAGGCCCTGCCCGACAACGTCCGCGAAGCCATCCTGTTTGGTAAGGACTACGAGGTCAAGGTCAAGTTCCGCAACAGATGGGGACGCGAACGCTCGTACACGACGGGCTTCGAAGGTGCCGTCACCTACGTTGAGCGCAAGCGCCAGGAAACCGAATCGGAATGGGTGTCGGAGAAGCTCAACGCCTATATGCGTGAGGTTCCGTGTCCGACGTGTCAGGGGGCTCGTCTGCGTCCCGAGGTTCTTGCGGTGACAGTGGGCGATCTATCGATTGCTGAACTGTCTGACCTGTCGATTTCAGATGCCCGCGCACACCTCAATGCGTTGGAGTTGGATCAGCGTTCGCAGGCGATTGCCAAGCCAATCCTGCAGGAGATTCGTGCTCGCCTCGATTTCCTTGTCGATGTTGGCCTGACCTATCTGACGCTGTCACGTGGTGCCGGAACACTGTCGGGCGGCGAAGCGCAGCGTATTCGTCTAGCCACGCAGATTGGCTCCGGTTTGGTTGGCGTCCTGTATGTGCTCGACGAACCGTCGATCGGTCTGCACCAGCGTGACAATCGCAAGCTCATCGATACCTTGAAGCGTCTTCGCGACCTTGGCAATACGCTGATTATTGTCGAGCACGATGAAGAAACGATGGAAGCCGCTGACTGGATCGTCGATATCGGTCCAGGCGCCGGTGAAACGGGTGGCTGGATTGTCCACTCCGGCACTCTGGAAGACTTGAAGAACAACAAGAAATCACTGACTGGCGACTACCTGTCGGGCCGTCGTTCCATCGGAGTGCCAGCTACTCGTCGCCCGGTTGATCCCGAGCGCATGCTGACGATCAAGGGTGCACGCGAGCATAACCTCAACGATGTGACGGTTTCGTTCCCTCTCGGCACCTTTACCGCTGTGACGGGCGTGTCCGGTTCGGGAAAGTCCACGCTGGTGAATTCGATTCTGTACCGCACGCTGGCATCGCGTTTGAACGGTGCGCGCCTTGTGTCAGGTCGTTACCGTTCAATGAGTGGCCTCGAGCATCTCGATAAGGTTGTCCACGTTGATCAGTCGCCGATCGGTCGTACGCCACGTTCGAACCCTGCGACGTATACGGGCGTGTGGGATGCGATTCGTAAGCTGTTCGCGGAAACACAGGAAGCGAAGGTACGAGGCTACGGTCCGGGCCGTTTCTCCTTCAATGTGAAAGGCGGACGCTGTGAATCCTGCAAGGGCGACGGCACGTTAAAGATCGAAATGAACTTCCTGCCTGACGTGTACGTTCCCTGCGAAGTGTGCCACGGTGCACGGTACAACCGTGAAACCTTGGAGATTCTTTACAAGGGGAAGTCAGTCGCAGACGTTCTGAATATGCCGGTGTCTGAAGCGGCGGAGTTTTTCGCGCCGATCTCCAGGATTGCGCGACATCTCAATACCCTTGTCGAGGTTGGCCTGGGTTACGTGCGATTGGGGCAGGCGGCAACAACACTGTCGGGTGGCGAAGCACAGCGTGTGAAGCTCGCTTCCGAACTGCAGCGTCGTTCGACTGGACGAACGATCTATGTGCTGGACGAGCCGACGACCGGCTTACATTCCGAGGATATTCGCAAGCTCCTGCTGGTTTTGCAATCGCTGGTTGACAAAGGCAATACGGTCATCGTCATTGAGCACAACCTGGACGTCATTAAGTGCGCTGATTGGATCGTTGATATGGGCCCCGAAGGTGGTTCCGGTGGTGGTCGCGTCATTGCTGAAGGAACACCAGAAGCAGTTGCGAAGGTGAAGGGGTCGTTTACCGGTGAGTTCCTGGCAGATATTCTTGCGAGTGCGAAGAACCAGTCTGTCGCGAAGAAGAAGGTCTGAGCCAAGAAGAAGTAAGGACGATGCTTCTGCTACTCCTTTGATCTGCGAATAGGCGAGCATAACGAGGGGGCACCGATCATGATTGATCGGCGACCCCCTTTTGTCCGGTCAAGTTCGGGCAGTAACAGTGGCGGCGGGTCCAGGAAAATTCGATATCCGCGGTTTCGGCGGCGCAGCCATGGGCGGATACAAGCAGCTTCCCATCCGTTTTCTCCGGGTTGCAGATATAGTCAATGGCTGCTTTCAGCGTTGACTTGATAGGATGCGTCTTTGTAACTGCCATATCTCGTCCAGCCTTTCCCGTATCTCATCCATGTCGGCCTGATACGCAGTGCCTCCGGCATTGATCCGCTTGGCGATCTGGTTGATGTTCCGACCGATGATGGAAAGCTCTTTGGTAAATGCCTTGATATCTGCGGTGTCCGTATAGGTGATATACCCGTCAATCGCCACCTTTCGGAGGTAGGCGCCATATCTGCGTGTCGGTAACTGGCTCATTTTTGTCTATGAGCCGTTTTTATCCTCCGTGACATAAAATTTCATTTGAATATTCCGTTTTCGACTTGCCATGTGCCGCCGACCTTCCGCATAAGGGTTTGGAATTATCCCAACAAGCAGAAATTTCGCAAGTGGGTACTCACTTGCTGTGCTTGCTACCGTATCTTATCCCTACTTATAAAGCATTTCGGAAACCTTAAAATGCCCGCAAAATAAGAAAAACAGAGGATGTTCAGACACCCTCCGTTTCTTCATTCGGCTTTTCAATTTTTAAGGCCCCGTCAATGGCACCCTCCACGATAGGAAAATACTGTTCTGGGCAGGGCTTTAACTTCTGTCCGACCCGCTGGCGCAGCTCGCTTTTCTCTCGCATGACCTCTGGATTGAAATATCTCTCCATCGACAGGCCGCAGATTTTTACAAGCTGTATGATGACCGGCAGGCTGGGGATCGTACCCTCGTTTTCAATGTTGGCAAGATACCTGGTATCAATATTCACCTTTTCGGCTAAATCTTTTCGTGCAAGGTTCTTCGCCTTCCGTGCTTCTTTTACATCCGCACCGAAGGTTTCAAAGCCAGGGCAGTCTTTAACTTTTGCTATTTAGCATCACCCACATACATTCTATATTTCATAGATTGCCCGTGGAATGATGTCATATGCAGTTTTCTTAAACTTTATATTTCATATTTCTGTGAACTAATCAGAATTCGAAAATGTCAATATCGTCTTACATCCATGTGGCACTACGTTTTCGATTTGCATTGTGCCTTTATGTGCTGCCATAATCTGCTGAACAATCAAAATCCCCAACCCATGCCGCAAATCCAGACGCTCATCTATACTTTCCATGTAGTGTGGCTTTTCTTCTAGGTCTTGTCGCTTTTCAGGAGACAGACCTACTCCGTTATCTGCAACAGAGAGCGTAAGACCATCATGTGCATTTTCCAGATCAAGCCGAATTTCGCAGCCTCCCGGATTGTGTTTGATGCTGTTCTGCACAAGATTGTTGATTGCCCGTGAAATCAAGCGGGTATCACATTCCAGCCTGGCATTTTCTGCTTCTGGCGTAATTTCAATTTCAACCGTATAGGCATCCAAAATCCCGGAGTTGAGCAGTTCCGACACATAGGAACGAAGGAGTTTAGACAGGCGTATTTTCTCCTTGTGAAGCGGCTGCATTTCATATTCCAGTTGAGACACTAAATTCAAATCCTGCACGAGTTCTTTGATTTTAGCGCTTTGCTTTTGCACGATCAGAGCCTGCTCTTTTACCCCCTCACTGGCTGTTTTGTCTGCGGCGATCCGGTCTGCATAGCCCATAATCATAGAAAGCGGAGTTCGGATGTCATGAGAGACCCCGCTGATCCAGTTGGCTCTGGCTTCGTTTTGCCTGCTTAATATCAGAGAGGCTTTATTTACGCTGCCCGCAATTTCGGATAACTCTCTATCAATATGGAGAGAAACGGGTTTGCCATCGGCCAATGTTTCAATGGCATCTACAATCGGTTCCGTGTTCTGGATGATCCTGCGTTTTGAAAAATAGTAGGCCAAAAACAGGCACAGCACATCCATGCCCAACGTTCCTATCACATAGAGGGGAATTTTCTGAATAGCCTCCATGGAATAGTAGTTGCTGGTGAGCTTCATATAGCTATTCTTTGGATACCCTAAAACTAACAATCCATCCTCTGTACTCCAGACAAAAACGGGATAATCCTCCAGATAGCCTTTGGAAAATGAAGCTACCTCTTGAATGCTGTAATGTTGCGGCACTTCTTGTGGCACATCGAGCCGCCAGAAACATTCGCCCGTTGACGTTAGATACATGGCCCAGATATTGTACTGGCGCAATTTCTGCTCTGCGTAATCGGGCAAACCCTCTATGGTAGCCGCAGTAGAGGTCAGCTCAAGCATGGCGCGCGGGGACGCTTCTCCGTAATCCTCTGAAACTGTGTGATAGAAAGTCACGCCAAACAGAACGACATTGGCAATTACCAGGATCAGAAGAAATGCAGCGAAAGACACCAAGTGCTTTGAAATATAGGTGCCAAAAGATTTCAAGGCGTCACTTCCTTGTAATCAGTTTATAACCCAGCCCCTTAATCGTAATCAGGGAAACGGGCTTTGAGGGATCGGCTTCAATTTTTTCCCGAATCCGCCGTACATGGGCATTCAGGCTATTTTCATAGCCGAAAGGATTGTCGCCCCATAATGCTTCACAAAGAGCGTCAACCGTAACAATCTTTCCCTCGTTGCGGGCCAGCGTTTCCAACAGGGTATGCTCTTTTGCGGTCAGGAGGATAATCTCGCCGCCTTTGTTGACCTCTGCCCGGCTAAAATCAATCGTACATCCATCCAGGAAAACCCGCGGGCTGTCCTCTTTATAAGTTCGGCGCAAAACCGCATAGACACGCAGCAATAGCTCCTGCGGCATAAACGGCTTTGAAATATAATCGTCTGCTCCAAGGCCAAGACCGGCCAGCTTGTCTGCTGCTTCGTCTTTTGCGGTCAGAAAGATGATTGGCACATTTGTAAAAGTGCGGAGCTGCTTCATCAGGGAAAAGCCGTCCCCATCTGGCAACATGACATCCAAAACCATCAAGTTGGGTTTTTCTTTTTCTGTCATTAGTATGGCTTCTTTTACTGTTGCGGCAGTAAGTATGGTTTCAAAACCGGCATCGCTTAAAATATCGGATACCATTTTCAGCAGATCCGGCTCATCGTCTACAAGCAAGAGCTTCTTTCGATGCAGAAAAGAGTTGTCCATAGCGTCACCTCCCGAAAGTATTATAAAAAAGGATTTAAAGTCTGCGGAGGGCATCCTCAAAAAGTAAGGTAAAAGTAAGGACGGGAGAATGTAGATGTCAGGTTGAAGTTGTACCGTAGAAGCATCGAAAGGAGATGTTTCTATGGACTATATCATTACAACGGAACATTTGACCAAGAAATATAAGAACTTCACTTCGGTCAATCATGTTTCGCTTCATATTCGCAAGGGCAGCATTTATGGTTTTCTTGGCCCGAACGGGGCAGGCAAATCCACTACCATGAAAATGCTGTTGGGGTTGACCGCTCCCACAAAAGGCAGCTTTACCATTGATGGGAAACAGTTTCCGCAGGATCGGATTGCCATTCTCAAAGAGATCGGCTCTTTCATCGAAGCGCCATCTTTCTACGCAAATCTCACCGGGCGGGAAAATCTTGACATTATCCGCCGCATTTTGGGACTGCCGAAAGCTGATGTGGAAGATGCTCTGGAACTGGTAGGGCTGACCGAGTTTGGCGACCGGCTGGCAAAACAGTATTCGCTGGGAATGAAGCAACGCTTGGGCCTTGCCGGGGCGCTCTTGGGGCGTCCGCCGATTCTGATTCTGGACGAACCCACAAACGGTCTTGACCCGTCTGGTATCCACGAAATCCGCAATCTGGTAAAATCTTTGCCCAGCCTTTACGACTGCACGGTGCTGATCTCGTCCCATATGCTGTCTGAAATCGAATTGATTGCAGATGACATTGGGATTCTCAACCACGGGCGGCTGCTGTTTGAGGGAAGCATGAATGATCTGCGTCAATACGCCCTGCAATCCGGCTTCGCTGCGAACAATCTGGAAGATGTGTTCCTTTCTATGGTTGAGAAAGATAACATGGACAGAAAGCAGCGGGCAAAATTATGAAAACGCTGGCAATCGAACTTCGGAAAGAAAAGCGAACCGGCGCGATTCCCGTGCTGCTGGCCGTTGGTGTCTTGGGAGCCGCCTGCGCATTTGTCGATTTCATTGTGCGGAAAGACACGCTTCTGAATCTGCCGCTGGCCCCGATGGATGTCTTGTTGACCCAGCTCTACGGCATGATTATGGTGCTGAATCTGTTCGGTATCGTAGTTGCTACCTGCATGATCTACAACATGGAATTTAAGGGAAGTGCCGTAAAGAAGATGTATATGCTTCCCGTCAGCGTCCCGACCATGTATCTGTGCAAATTTCTGATTCTGACGGTCATGTTTTTGATTGCAATCGTGCTGCAAAACCTGGCACTTGCACAGATCGGAATGACGGACTTGCCGGACGGAGCATTTGAGATGGGTACGCTGGTACGCTTTGCCGGATACTCTTTTCTCACATCCATGCCGGTACTGTCGTTTATGCTGCTGATTTCCTCGCGCTTTGAAAATATGTGGGTGCCGCTTGGAATTGGTGTTGCCGGTTTTCTGAGTGGTATGGCCCTTGCAAATTCGGGACTGACGCTTTTGCTGGTGCATCCTGTTGTGATTATTCTGAAACCAGCAGTAGCCAAGAGCGCCCAGCCTGATTCGACGGTTGCCCTTGTCGCTTTGGTGGAAACACTGTTGTTCCTTGCTGTGGGCTTGTGGCTGGCGAAGTACAGGCGCTACGAGTAAGGAGGGATAATAAGAAATGAGCTTTTTGGATTTACTCAAAATCGAGTTTATGAAAGTAAAACGCTCCAAAATCGTACCCCTGATTTTCATTGCACCTTTATTGGTGGTGGTTTCCGGGGTTGCGAGTTTGAGCAACTACTTTACACCGGAATACACCAATGCGTGGCCTGCCATGTTTATTCAAAGTGCGCTTGTTTACGCCTACTATCTGCTTCCATTCAGCATGATCGTGGTTTGCGTGATGATCGCAGGACGAGAAACAGGAAATAACGGGATTCTGAAAATGCTGGCGCTACCGGTCAGCCGCTGCGCATTATCCATTGCCAAATTCTGTGTGCTTACCTTTTATCTGTTTATGGAGATGGTGGTGTTTCTTGTCGTATTTGTAATCGCTGGGCTGATTGCGACACAGACAATGGGAGTAACAGAAACCCTGCCGATCCTATATCTTCTGAAATGGTGCTTGGGGCTGTTTCTGACTATGCTGCCGTGCATTGCGGCTATGTGGGCCATCACTGTGCTGTTTGAAAAACCGCTTCTTTCTGTTGGATTAAATCTGCTGCTTGTGATTCCCGGTGTATTGGTTGCAAATACGCCGCTGTGGATCGCCTACCCGTACTGTTACAGCGGTTATCTCGTTTCCTGCTCTCTCCATGACTTTACAGCAGAAACTTCCGACGCCGCTTTTTCGGTGTTTCCGTTCCTGCCGTGCGCGATTGTGGTGTTTGGCCTGTTTTTCGCGCTGGCTGTCACCCAATTTGGGAAAAAAGAAATGAGGTAAAACTATGGAAAAGAAAAAACTTCAACCAGTTAGTATCGCTGCGCTCATTGTGAGCATCCTACCGCTGGCGGCTCTTGCCCCATCGCTTCTGCACCTTTCGCTGTCGGACGGAGTCCGAACCGCTTGGGCCGGAGCCAATATCGCTTTTGTCCTGCTGGGCCTGATTCTTTCGGTGGTATGTGTGCGGAGCAGGGAAAGCCGCAGTATAATCAATATTGTATCAACTGCAATCAGCGTTTTTTGGCTGCTGCTGATGGTGGGAATTGTCGCGCTTGCCATGTTCCTTACTTTCGTTCAGTGAAGAAACAGTTATGCGTAGAGTTGAGAAATTTATTGGATGATGCCTGATCGCGGTTTCTTTGCTGGCTTGTATTGCCTGCTCCGGCTTCGATAGGTTAAGTGATAACCTCAAAGACAGAGCAGAGCAGACATATTTTCATGCGCGTATGAAGCGGCGGCTTTGATTTTCAGAGCCGCCGCTGATGACCTGCAAGGGCGCGGTAGCCGATTGGAGGTTAATTTGCCGTATCCTTCTTCTTATTTCGCAGTATCCATGATCTGCACCAGTTAAAAAGCGTAGCCCCTCCGTTGGAGTTGTACGGCTTTGGATATGAACTATACCATGTATAGCAATCATCTTTATAAAACATTTCTGCGCCCAGCAGGTCCATTGCGACTTGCTGGGCGCTTTTGCTGTTTTCCGAAGACAAGCCCACTTCGAAAAAATTTTTTAAGAAATTTTCAAAAAGGAGGCTTTTAGCGGGTAGCGAGCGGCTTTGCGTTCGCCTTGTTAGCGGAAAGGGAGAAACCCACCTCATTCCCCCAGGAAAGGGGGGGGAAAGATGGATGTGATC
This sequence comes from Pauljensenia sp. UMB6358, assembly GCF_030216865.1. NCBI lineage: Bacteria > Bacillati > Actinomycetota > Actinomycetes > Actinomycetales > Actinomycetaceae > Pauljensenia > Pauljensenia sp. UMB6358. Next base: position 195,696 of record NZ_JASOMS010000001.1, read on the forward strand.
CCCCGCAATGACTATGGCGAGCGGTGCCAGTTTGATGCTTACTGCAAGCTTGTACTATACCATGAGGCAATCGACTACCTCCGGGAAATGCAGAGGCGCCGTGACAGGGAACTGTCATTCAGCGACCTTCCACAAATGGAGATGGACAAGCTCTGCGTTGTAGATCATTACCCCAGTGACAGATTTACATTCTCGTCCCACGGGTATGACCTGCATATCGAAAACGAGCTTGTGGCTGATGCCTTCGCCGGTTTGTCCGTTCAGGAGCAGAGTATTTTGATTCCGCATTTTGTTCTGGACTTGCCGGATCAGGAGGTTGGCCGCCTTGTTGGAATGTCTTGCAGCGCCGTTCAGCGGCGAAGGGCAAAATCATTGACCGAGCGGCGGATCAAGTTGGCCGCACTCATGCCGAAGGGAGGTTGAAGGTATGAAGAAACCCACTTACAAGGGCAAGGAGCTTCTTCCTCTTTCGGTGATTGACGCCGCCCGTGACGGGGACTCTCAGGCTGTGGATCAGGTACTCCGGTATTATGAGGGTTTCGTAGCGAAGAAACTCAGATAGACGGGTTGGTTTTCTTCGCTTCGGTCGTTCGAATGTGTAGCTCGTCGACATTCGTCGAGGCTGGCATATCGACGGCAAGACGCACAGTCTTCGCAACATCAAAAGCACGCATGTGATCATCAGGGTTGTAGGTCTTGCCAGCCTGAGCCTGCATAGCGACCTGCATATCAGTATCGATACGTCCAGGGTGAATAGCGACAACGCGAACCCGGCCACGTTCAGCTTCACGCAGACAATCGGTGAAAGAACGCAATGCCCACTTCGAGACCGTGTACGCAGCATCAGAGGGATAGATGCGCACACCAGCACCGGAGTTGATGACAACGACCGTGCCGCAATTCTCGCGTAGCTTCGGCAGACACATCCGTGTCAGGTCAGCGGCAGCAATGACGTTGGTTTCCAAAACCCAGCGCCAATCGTCGCGAGTCGTGTCATCAAGCGTCGCCTTCTTGCCAACACCAGCATTGTTGACGAGGACATTGAGACGCCCCACTGTGGCCAACACGTCCGAAAGAGCTTGGGCGGCCTCGTCCTCATTCGTCAGATCGGCGACAAAGGGGGAAGCATCACCCAACTCGTCGACCACGCGACCTACTGCTTCGGCTGATCGTCCGCCAACGATGACGTGATGCGTCTTCGCCAGTTCAACGGCAATCGCATGTCCGAGGCCACGAGTGGCACCGGTGACCAGAGCGACTGGGCGATCGGACGATACTGTAGCGGTCATCGCGCGTCTCCATTCTGAGTTGTGTCGGAGTAGAGTGCATCGACCTCGTGGGCAAAGTCGCGCAGAACGACGTTGCGCTTCAGCTTCTGGGACGGGGTCATGTAGCCGTTCTCGACTGTGAATTCGGCGTTGACGATGCGATATCGGCGGATCGATTCTGCGCGCGACACCTTTTCATTCGCTCGAGCAATCGCCTTTTCGAGCGATTTACGCACGACCGGAAGGTTCGCAGCAGATGCTGTATCTACAACATCCTGTCCCTTCGATGCGAGCCACATCGGGAGCATTTCAGCATCCAAGGTGATGAGTGCTCCAATGTACGGGCGAGCATCACCGACAACAACCACGCTCGAAATCAACGGGTGTGTTTGCAAGGAATCTTCCAAAACCTCGGGCGAAACATTCTTACCACCCGCGGTGACAATCAATTCCTTCTTACGGCCCGTAATACGCAGGTGGCCCGTTTCGTCGATAGCACCCAAATCACCGGACTTGAACCAGCCATCAACGAAGGAGGCTTGAGTTTCCTCCGGCAGGTTGTGATAGCCCTTCATGACGCTGACACCCTTCATCAGGATCTCACCGTCGTCATCGATACGAATCGTGTTACCCGGCCAGGGGAAGCCCACCGAATCCGGCGGGAAGTCCGAGGGCCATTCGACGGCAATCGGCCCAGTCGACTCCGACAGACCGTAGCCCTGCAGAAGGGTAATACCAAGGCCACGGTAGAAGTGAGCAAGGTCAGCTGCCAGGGGAGCGCCACCGCAAATGATCGTGTGGAGGTTCGGGCCAAGCACTGACTTCACCTTGCGCAGAGCCAGAGCATCGGCAACACGTAGGCGAGACTTCAACGCAAAGGAAGGACCGGGAGAAGGGGCTGCAGACGCTGAAGGAATCTGAGTTGTGTGGCTGGTCGGAGCGCCTACGGCCGAGGTCTGTTCGATTTCAGGAGCCTTCGTGTATGCGGTCGCATGCGACAGTTGTTTCGCCTGGTTTGCTGCCCATGAGAAAAGCGAGCCCTTGATACCGCCACCGGCCTTCGCGGTTGCAGCGTTGTACACCTTCTCCAGAACACGAGGCACGACAAGGAGCATAGTGGGCTTGAAGGTCGAAATGTCCGTCAGCAGGTTACGCATATCCGGAACGAACGCGACGCGTCCCTGACCGCCAAGCAACGCGTACATGACGAAGCGTGCCAGAGAGTGCGCGACGGGCAGGAAGAGCAGTGAGCGCGACTTTGGAGAATTGATGAGGTCCGGGAGGAAGTCGTAGGCCTGAATGGCAGAAGAAATGAAGTTTCCGTGCGTCAGCTCAATGCCCTTTGGGCGACCCGTTGTCCCCGAGGTGTAGATGATCGTTGCAACGTCGTGAAGTTTACGGAGCTCAAGGCGTTCGTTGACCTGTTCGAGCCTCACGCCTTTAGCAGCAGCGAGAATTGTGCGCTCGGCGCCTTTATCGAGCGACATGATGGTCACGTTATCGCGTGCAACCGAACGGACAAGGTCTGCCTGTTGCGTTGTTGCCGTGACAACAATCGTCACTTCAGAGTCGACAAGGATGTGTTCGATCTGTGCTGCAGAATCTGTTTCATAGATCGGAACCGTGACTGCGCCACAGCTGAGCGCTGCGAGGTCAATAAGCGCCCATTCGAACGACGTGGGCGCAAGAATGGCAAGATGCGCGCCCGGTTGCAGGCCAAGGCCGATCATGCCACGTGCCGTATCGTCGATACGGCGAACGAACTCATTGATCGTCATCGGACGCCACTGACCAACGCCGTTTCGGCGTTCAATCGCCACTTGATTCGGGTGGTCAATTGCGCGCTGTCGGATCATCTTGGGCAGGTTCCAGTCAGGATCGGCTACGCGAGTAGCAGGATTATCCCATGTTGATGCGTCAACGTGGATCAATGTCATTTCTTTTGCCCTTCGGCGTAGAGTGCGTCGACCTCGTGAGCGAAGTCTTTGATCACAGCATGGCGACGAAGCTTCAGCGACGGAGTCATATATCCATTTTCCACCGTAAACGTCTGATCGATGATCCTCAACCGCCGAATGGACTCTGCGCGCGACACCCTTTTGTTTGCACGCGTGACTGCCTTCTCCAAGGAATCGCGTACTTCTGGCATATCCGCAGCCTGTGCGGCGTCCACAATCGGAAGACCGTGATTCTTCAGCCATGTGGGCAACATATCGGAATCGAGGGTGATCAGCGCGCCAATGTAGGGGCGAGCATCACCGACGACAACAATATGTGCGATCAGCGGGTGGGTGATCAGCTGTTCTTCGAGGACCTCGGGCGAAACATTCTTTCCACCGGCGGTGACGATCAATTCCTTCTTACGGCCGGTGATTGATACTCCGAGGTTCTTATCCACGGTGCCAAGGTCACCTGTACGGAACCATCCGTCAATAAAAGAGTCTGCGGTCGCGTCGGAGAGATTGTAGTACCCCGACATCACCGAAACGCCTTTCAGAAGAATCTCGCCGTCATCAGCGATCTTGACGTAATTACCAGGCAGAACGGGGCCGACATAACCAGACGGGTGGTTATTCAGTAGCTGGACACATGCGGGACCGGTCGTTTCAGAAAGACCGTAGCCCTGCAGCACCTTCAGGCCGAGGCCACCGAAAAACTGTGCAAGATCCGATGCAAGCGGGGCTCCGCCGGACACGATGTACTTCAGGTTCGGGCCCAGGATCTCACGAATCTTCTTCAGAACCAGAGTGTCAGCAACCGAGTGGCGCACGCGCTTCAACGGCGATGGGCCAAGCGTCTTTTCTTTCGAAGTTGCCCACGACCTTGCCTGCTTGGCGGACCAGGAGAAAATCTTGCCTTTAATGCCCTTACCGGCCTTCGCGGCTGCGGAGTTGTAGACCTTTTCCAGGACGCGCGGGACAACCAACAACACGGAGGGCTTGAATGAGGCAATGTCGGGAAGCAGGTTCTTAATGTCGGGGGAGAATCCGAGTGTTCCTTGGCCGGAGATCACCACGTGCATGACGAAGCGAGCGAGTACGTGTGCCACGGGAAGGAACAGAAGCAGGCGGGTGTCGGGGGAGTCAATGACCGCTCCGAGTACCTGTCGAGTTGCGTAGGCTGTGCCGACAAAGTTGGCGTGAGTCAGGCAGACACCCTTCGGCATGCCGGTTGTTCCCGACGTGTAAATGATGGTTGCCAGATCACTGCTCTTGATTTTGATACGGCGTGCTTCAACTTCTGAAGCCTCGATGCCGAGCGCAGCTGTAGCGATATTGCGCATGGCGCCACGGTCAATGGAATCAATGAAGCGAACGTTGGGAGTACGGACGCTTTCCACAAGTTCCGCCTGCTGGCTGGTCTGGGTGAAGACCTGAATAACCTTCGCGTCGGTCAGGATGTGTTCGATTTGAGCAGCAGAGTCTGATTCGTAAATGGGAACGGTGATAGCTCCGATAGACAGGATGGCATAGTCCAGTAGCATCCATTCATACGAGGTTGATGAAAGGATCGCGACGGCATCGCCGGGGTGAATGCCCTGGCCGATCAAGCCGCGAGCCACATCGTTGACTTGAGCAAGAAGCTCTTCGGCGGTCACCGGTTGGGGAAGACCAACGGGAGTGCGCTGTTCGACGGCGACCTGTTTGGGGTGCTTCTGAGCACGCGCAATCAAGAGTGAGGATACTGATTCGTGTGCCCCAACCTTGAACTTTGGTTTCACTGTGAATGAGCCGTCGCGTAGCTTTTTCATGGATTCCTCCCGTGGTCGCGAACTTATTTCAATTCTTTTATTAACTTGAGCCTACCTACATCTCCTTCAACTAGTGTGCGACCCTCCGGTTTTGGGTGGCGTTTGATTGCTCACGATTCGCGCGGTGGTGTGTATGACAATGTGTATGACAAAAGGCCCCGCCGATCCGAAAACGGATGAGCGGGGCCTCCCTCAAGTACTCGGCTCAGAGATCGAAGTACATGTGATACTCGTAGGGGTGTGGGTACACGCGCATAGGAGCGACCTCGTTCGCCTCCTTGTAGTCGAGCCATGTGTCGATGAGGTCCTGGGTGAAGACGTCGCCTTCAGTGAGGAACTCATGGTCGTTGCTCAGGGCCTCAAGGGCTGCTTCGAGTGAGCTCGGGAGCTTCGTGATGTCCTGGTATTCAGCCGGCGGAAGCTCGTAGAGATCCTTATCGATTGGGGCAGCAGGCTCAATACGACGCTTGATGCCGTCGATGCCGGCCATCAGGCAGGCCGCGAAAGACAGGTACGGGTTGGCCGACGGGTCCGGGACACGGTATTCGACGCGCTTCGCCTTCGGGGACGTACCTGTAACAGGAATGCGGATACATGCCGAGCGGTTACGCGCCGAGTACACCAGGTTAATCGGGGCTTCGAAGCCGGGAACCAAGCGACGGAAAGAATTGACCGACGGGTTCGTGAAAGCAAGCAGTGCCGGAGCGTGTTCAAGCAGACCTCCGATGAACCAACGAGCAGTGTCGGAGAGTGAACCGTAGCCTCGTTCGTCGTAGAACAGCGGCTCGCCGTTCTTCCAGAGCGAAAGGTGGGTGTGCATACCCGAACCGTTGTCACCGAACAGTGGCTTCGGCATGAAGGTTGCCGTGTGGTCAAAGTCAAGAGCGGTGTTCTTGATGACGTACTTGAACTTCATCATGTCGTCCGCAGCCTTTTGCAGGGTTGCGAAACGGTAGTTGATTTCCTGCTGACCACCGGAACCAACCTCGTGGTGAGCGCGCTCAATCTTCAGGCCGACTGCGGCAAGGTTGCGAACCATTTCATCGCGGATATCCGCGTACTGGTCCTGGGGTGAAACAGGGAAGTAGCCGCCCTTAACGCCAACCTTGTATCCGCGGTTGCCGCCTTCTTCTTGCCGGCCTGTGTTCCACCATGCTTCGGGGGAGTCAACCTTGAAGAACGTTGAGTTCGGCTTGACCTCGTAACGGACATCGTTGAAGAGATAGAACTCAGCTTCGGCGCCGATGAAGCATTCGTCAGCGATACCGGTGGAACGTAGGTAGGCCTCAGCCTTGGCTGCAACCTGACGAGGATCGCGAGAGAAGGGCTCGTCGGTGAAGGGGTCAACGATCGAGAAATTGACGACGAGAGTCTTGGCGACGCGGAAAGGGTCGACGAATGCTGACGTGATGTCGGGGATGAGCTTCATGTCAGACTCGTGAATAGCAGTGAAACCGCGCACGGACGATCCGTCGAACATCAAACCATTCTCAAGGGCGTCGTCAATGAACTCCTGTGCAGGAATTGTGAAGTGCTGCTGGACGCCGGGAACGTCGCAGAAGCGAACATCAACAAATTCAATGTCCTGTTCAGTAATAAACGAAACAACCTCTTCGGAGGTGGTGAACATAAGGTGTCCTTCCATCGCACGTTATTAATGCGTTGATGCCAAGACGTTTGGTAAAAACTTTGCCAAACAACCGCTAAATAGATGGTATTACATAGCGTTTCATGCGCGAAAAAGATTGTCCGAAATGTGGCGCATTTGTCCTGTTTGTGGCGTGAATTCTCCAAGATGAGCCCGTTCTTTCCACAAGTGTTTACTATTACTTTGCAATTGTGGAATAGATGCATTTTCGACGCGAGAAGACATCATGAGTGCTCGAGTGCGTGAACAACGCGCCAGTGGTCTCTATGATCCGGCGAATAAACACGATGCGTGCAGTGGCAACGGTTGAAACGATTGCTCGTGAAGAGGGGCTGCGCGTTCTGGCGTGGCGAGACGTTCCGGTCGAAGATGGTGTTTCATTCCTCGTTCTTTCTGACCGTGAAACAAACGCTGAAATGGCGCCAATCCCGTCACTTCTGGCTACTGCAGCTGTCCATCATCATCTTCTGCGTCGGCATACGCGCACCCAGGTACGTACACTATTCAGGTGGCCGACCCGTCAACGTACCGTCCGAAAACCGGTGATATTCCTTCGTCACCGGGCGTCTATCGTTTTTCCGATAAAGACGGTCGAGTTATCTATGTCGGTAAAGCAAAGAACCTTCGTAATCGTCTGACGAACTATTTCCAGGATCCAGGCAATCTTCACCCTCGTACGCGCCAAATGGTGTTTACGGCGACGCACGTTCAATGGACCGTTGTTCGTAGCGAAATTGAAGCCCTGACGCTTGAATTCACGTGGATCAAAGAGTTTAATCCACAGTTCAACGTCATGTTTAAGGACGATAAGTCCTATCCTTACTTGGCTGTGACCATGGGGGAGAGATACCCCCGCGTTCATGTCACGCGTCAGGCGAAACGTGCCGGAACGCGTTACTACGGCCCGTATACGCAGGTGTGGGCGATTCGTGAAACGATCGATTTGCTCTCACGTATCTACCCCGTGCGTACGTGCACCCCGGGAGTTTTTCAGCGTGCGAAAGCCCAAAAGCGAGCCTGTCTTCTGGCGCATATCGACAAGTGTTCTGCTCCCTGTATCGGTGCGATTAGCGAAGAAGATCATCGTCAGCTTGCGCAGAATTACTGCGATTTCATGGAGGGGAAGACCGGTCCCATTGTCCGTGAGTTGAAAGAACGGATGAAAGAATCCGCAGCGAACCTTGACTTTGAAACTGCCGCGAAGACCCGCGACGACCTGAAAGCGATTGAGAACGTTCTGGAAAAGAACGTTGTTGTCCTCGATGATGGTACAGACGCTGATGTCTTCGCGCTTGTTGCTGATGAACTCGATGCTGCTGTCCACGTTTTCTTCGTTCGTGGTGGTCGTATCCGTGGCACGCGAGGATGGGTGATCGATCGCGTCGATGGTGCAGATGAGCAGGTCTTGATGGCTCGTTTGCTTGAACAGGTCTACTCGCAGCTTCCTCCTTCTGATCCGAGCACCCCGACAAGGCGCGAGAAGGTCAAAAAGAAGTCGGTTGACGACATCGCACACACTCCAACGTCGGCGATTCCGCACGAAGTTTTCGTCTCGATCGAGCCGGACAACAAGCAAATGATTGCGTCCTGGCTGAGTGAAGTGCGAGGGGCGTCCGTGCGCATTCACGTGCCCTCGCGCGGTCCGAAAGCCCAGCTGATGGAAACGGTGCGTGAGAACGCTCGCCAAGCGCTGGAACTCCATCAGACCAAGCGAGCAGGCGATCTGACTGTTCGTTCCCAAGCACTTGAAGAACTGGCTGAAAACCTCGGACTGGATGCTGCCCCGTTGCGCATTGAGTGCTACGACATCTCGCACACCATGGGTACCCACCAGGTCGGTTCCATGGTCGTCTTCGAAGACGGCGCTCCGCGTAAAGACGCTTATCGGACATTCAATATTCGAGGCACAGATGGCAACGGTACCCCCGATGATACGTCCGCGATGGACGAGGTTCTGCGCAGGCGTTTCTCCCGTCTGCTTGCAGAAGAAGCAGGGGTTGCCGGTGAAGACGATGAGGGCGTCGCCTTCGAGTCCGGTCCGATTGATTCACTCACAGGAAAGCCACGCAGGTTTTCTTATCGGCCCGACCTTGTGGTCGTCGACGGTGGTCTGCCTCAGGTGAATGCAGCGCGTACTGCACTCGATGATCTTGGCGTCGACATTCCTCTTGTGGGATTGGCTAAGCGTCTTGAAGAAGTCTGGATTCCCGGCGACGAATTTCCAATGATCTTCCCGCGCGGCTCGTCTGCCCTCCACTTGCTGCAGTACCTGCGCGATGAATCCCACCGATTCGCAATTACGAAGCACCGTAAGCGTCGAACGAAAGCACTAACGAGGTCCGCCCTTGACGCCATTGAAGGCGTCGGCCCCGCGCGGCAATCAGCGCTACTCACGCGATTCGGATCAGTGAAAAAGCTTCGCGAAGCAAGCGTCGACGAAGTAGCTTCGGTGCCCGGCATTGGCTCAGTGCTTGCTCAATCGATCCTCGAAGCACTGAATCCACAGTCCGAACACGCCTGATCGGCCTCGTGATACTTTCGTTCAGTCGCCCGAGTCAAACGTGAGCACACCCGCACACGCGCGCTTTGGTCCACTAACCTGAAGAAAACTCAATTCACCAACGGGGAGCACACTATGACGCCGGCGTTTCATCTTCCGTGTCGCGTTTTGTTGCTGGGTAGCGGAGAACTAGGAAAAGAAGTCACAATCTGTCTGAAACGCTACGGCGTATACGTGATTGCTGTAGATGTCTACCCGGTAGCTCCCGCGATGCAGGTCGCCGACGAGTACGCGGTTCTCGATATGTCGGATGATGACGAGCTTTTCGCGTTGCTCGACCGGGTGAAACCAGACCTTGTTGTCCCCGAAGTTGAAGCAATCGCCACTGACGCACTGGCAAAGTTTGAAGCAACGCATCAGGACACGCGTATCGTGCCCAACGCATTTGCCGTCCAAGCAACGATGGATCGCAATCGCATTCGTGGCCTTGCTGCGAGCCTCGATGGTGTTGTCACTTCTCAGTTCCGCTTTGCTTCAAGCGCCGATGATATTCGCGAGGCACTGAATCACACCGGCCTGCCTGCTTTCATCAAACCAACAATGTCATCGTCTGGCCACGGACAGTCCCGCATTACCTCCGAGGAACAGGTTAATGAGGCCTGGAATGCGGCTCAGGAAGGCGCCCGCTCTCAAACTGGTGAAGTTATCGTCGAAGAAGAAGTACGGTTCGACTGCGAAATCACGCTTCTGACCGTCCGCTGGTGGAATGGCGAATCGGTCGAAACGTCCTACTGCAGTCCCATCGGACACCGACAGGTCAACGGTGACTATGTTGAATCGTGGCAACCGGCAGCGATTTCGCCACTGGCGCTTGAGCGCTGCCAGGCCATGGCGAAGCTCGTAACAGACGCATTGGCATCCAACGGAGCATCGCCTGCTCTCGGCCTCTTTGGCGTCGAGTTCTTCATCAAGGGCGACGACGTCTGGTTCTCCGAATTATCCCCACGCCCGCACGATACTGGCATGACCACTATGGTGTCCCAAGCACAGTCTGAGTTCGAGCTTCACGTCCGCGCAATCCTCGGCCTGCCCATCGATACGACGCTACGCACACCGGGTGCATCTGCAGTCATCAAATCAACAAAACCCCTCAAACACCCCGAATACCTAGGCGTCGCCGAAGCCTTGTCCAAGGCCGATGGAGTCAGAATATTCGGCAAGCCCGTCACACGAGCCGGTCGTCGAGTCGGCGTTGTTCTGGCAAGCGGTGCCAGCAGCGACCTGGCACGCGAGCGCGCAAATCGAGGAGCCGACGCTATCACGCTTGTTGAAGCAACGTCGCTACCCGGCGAAAACAATTGAAAAGTGCGATAGTTACACCATGACTGACGAACTCGATAACAACCCGCCAACCGTACCTGCAGGCATCCCGTTGCTTGACATGAACAGCCCGGTCGTTGCCCCCATAGCATCGAACGAGGTCCTCATCATCACCGGTGCATCTGGCGCTGGACGTACCGGGGCAGGCAGAGCGCTTGAAGACCTCGACTGGTACGTCGTTGATAACCTGCCACCTTCAATGTTGCCCGCGTTGGTTGGCATGATGTCACCGGCAGGCGGAGGCGTCCACCGTCTGGCAGCAATCGTTGACGTACGCTCACGCACATTCTTTGCCGATCTGACGAAGACGCTGGATCAAATGAGAGAAATGGGTGTCGCCTACCGGGTTATCTTCCTCGAGGCAGACGAACGCACTCTGGTGAAACGCTACGAGTCCAACCGTCGCCCACACCCGTTGCAGGGGCAGAAGACAATCCTGGACGGCATTGAAGCCGAACGACGCATGCTTGCTCCCGTTCGTCGCATCGCAGATGAAGTGATTGACACGTCGAATATGTCCGTCCATGACCTGACGCGTCATATCCGCGATGTCGTTGCGGGAGAGGGCGATCGTCCGCTCCAAATCACAGTTGAATCTTTCGGCTTCAAACGAGGAATCCCGATTGACGCTGATCATGTGCTTGACGTGCGTTTCTTGAAGAACCCGTACTGGGTGGATGAACTCCGTCATCTGACCGGTCGCGATAAGCCGGTTGCGGATTATGTGCTGGATCAGCCCGGAGCTCGACAGTTCGTTGTGTCATATGCGGACCTGCTTGCCCCCATGCTTCAGGGCTACATTAGTGAGCTCAAACCATTCGCAACAATTGCCGTGGGATGTACCGGCGGTCAGCATCGCTCGGTCGCATGTGCGGAACTGATTGCCAACAGGCTTCGTGAAAACGGCTATCCTGTCCGAGTCCACCACCGTGACCTCGGGAGAGAGTAAATGTCATACGTCGATGCAGCAGGTTGGACACTACGCGGAGAAACCGGTCCTTCCGTTGTCGCTCTCGGTGGTGGCCACGGTCTTTCCGTCACTCTGCGCGCTCTTTGTCACATCACGCGATCGCTGACTGCGGTAGTTACCGTCGCCGATGATGGGGGATCATCAGGTCGTCTGCGTCAAGAGATGGAGATCCTGCCACCCGGTGATCTTCGCATGGCTCTTGCTTCTCTCTGCGAAGAAACCGAGTGGGGTCTGACGTGGCGCGATGTCCTGCAAACGCGTCTTGAAACAACCGGGCCGTTGAATGGGCACGCTTTAGGTAACCTTTTGATCTCCGGCTTGTGGCAGTTGCTTGACGACCCGGTTGAGGGTCTTGATTGGGTTGGGCGCCTTCTTGGTGCGAGCGGCCGTGTGCTTCCAATGTCCATCGATCCTCTCCAGATCGAAGCGGACATGGATGATGACGGACGTAAGTACACGGTTTCGGGACAGTCGAAGGTGGCGGTTGCACCAGGAACTGTCGAACATATTCGTCTTCTTCCCAAAAGCCCGCGTGTTCCAGCAGAAGTTGGGACGGCGATCGAACAGGCGGATTGGGTTTTGCTTGGTCCTGGCTCGTGGTACACGTCCGTGATTCCGCATGTGTTGGTGCCAGACGTTCACCGTGCACTTGTGACGACCAATGCCCACCGTGCGTTGATCTTGAACCTATCGCGCCAGCGTGGCGAGACAGATCGTATGACCACTGCCGATCATGTTCGCGTGATCCGCGACTATGCTCCAGATTTCAAACTGGATGTGATTATTGCCGATCCAACTGCCATCGATGATGTCGACGACCTTATTGTTGCTTCAGAGGGGGTGGGTGCTCGCGTGCTACTTCGACAGGTTCGTACCGGTGATGGACAACCGCACCACGACCCGCTCCGCCTTGCCGCAGCGCTGAGGGATGCGTTTGACGGCTTCCTTGGAGAAGTCGGCAAAACTGAGACTTGGCTGCCCTGAAGCGACATCTGAGGAAATGAACGTGTCACTAACTACTGATTTAAAAGACGAACTTGCGCGCGTTGCGCCACAAACTCAGTCTGAGATGGCTGCTGAAACCGCTGCGATTCTGCGGTTCGCTGGTGGACTGCACCTTGTTTCCGGCCACATTCTGATCGAAGCAGAACTGGATACCCCCGCAGCGGCGCTCCGTCTTCGCCTGTTTTTGCAGACGCTCTACAACGCTGAATCAACGGTTGTCGTTGTTTCAGGTGGTTCGCTGCGTCGCGGTAAGCGTTTTGTTGTTCGCGTTGTGCATAAGGCTGACGAGCTTGCTCGTATGACCGGTCTTGTCGATTCTCTTCGCCGGCCAGTACGCGGTCTCCCCGCCACCTTAGTAGCGTCGGGGAACGGTGAAGCGGCCGCGGTCTGGCGTGGAGCGTTCCTTGCGCGTGGGTCGCTGATGGAGCCCGGGCGCTCGACTTCGCTGGAAGTGACATGCCCGGGACCCGAGGTTGCGCTTGCTATGGTCGGATGTGCGCGAAAGTTGGGCGCCGCTGCACGTTCGAAAGAAGTACGAGGCACGGACCGCGTCTCTGTCCGCGATTCAGAGGCCATCGGACAACTGATTGGCAAGATGGGTGCCTCCTCTACTCAGAAGACGTGGCAGGACCGTCGAGAGAAGCGCGAAGCCCGCGGATCGGCGAATCGTCTGGCGAACTTTGATGACGCAAACCTGCGTCGTTCTGCGCGTGCTGCTGTAGCCGCGGGAGCCCGACTAGAACGTGCCTTCGAAATCCTCGGCGACGACATTCCGCCTCATCTTCTTGAAGCGGGAACTCTGCGTCTGAAGTACAAGCAGGCGTCCTTGGAGGAACTGGGAAAGCACACGGATCCGCCGTTGACGAAAGATGCTGTTGCCGGTCGTATTCGTCGCCTGCTGGCCATGGCTGACAAGGTTGCTCACGATCGCGGGATTCCGGATACGGAAGCTGCACTCACGATCGAAATGCTCGAGGACGACTGAGGACTTTAGTCCACCTCAAGCCACGAACGTTATTATTGCCACGTAGGGGTTCGTCCACTGAAGGTGCCGTAGACCACCGTGGGGTGTAAATTGGATCTTGCTAGAACCGCAGATAACTGCGGGCCGGATTCGCACAGTGCGGATACCGGTTGCACATTCGAAAACGTGCCCGTGCAGGGCATAAGCAGGAGGACAATAGTGACCACCCGCGTTGGCATCAATGGCTTTGGCCGTATTGGACGCAACTTCTTCCGCGCAGCACTCGAGCAGGGCGCGGACATCGAGATCGTTGCAGTGAACGACCTCACCGACACCAAGACTCTCGCTCACCTTCTCAAGTACGACTCGATTCTCGGTCGTTTCAATGGTGAAGTTTCCTACGACGAGTCCTCCATTATCGTGAACGGCAAGGCCATCAAGGTCCTCGCACAGCGCAACCCGGCCGACCTCCCCTGGGGCGAGCTCGGCGTTGAGGTCGTTGTCGAGTCCACCGGCTTCTTCACCGATGGCACCAAGGCTGTAGCTCACATCGAAGCTGGCGCCAAGAAGGTCGTTATCTCCGCTCCGGCGAAGAATGTTGACGGCACCTTCGTTATGGGCGTGAACCACGAGGATTACGACAACGAAACGATGAACATCGTTTCGAACGCTTCGTGCACCACCAACTGCCTCGCACCGCTGGCCAAGGTTCTCCACCAGGAGTTCGGCATCGTTCGTGGCATCATGACCACCATCCACTCCTACACCGGCGATCAGCGCGTCCTTGACGCACCGCACTCGGACCTCCGTCGTGCACGTGCAGCAGCACTGAACATGATCCCGACCAAGACCGGTGCGGCACAGGCTGTTGCTCTGGTTCTCCCGGAGCTCGCTGGCAAGTTCGACGGCCTCGCAGTCCGCGTTCCCACCCCGACCGGCTCCCTCACCGACCTCACCTTCCAGGCAGAGAAGCCCGTCACCGTTGAATCCCTCAACGCTGCAGTCAAGGCTGCTGCTGAAGGCGAACTCAAGGGCATCCTCGAGTACACCGAAGATCCGATCGTTTCCACCGATATCGTCGGCGATCCGCACTCCTCGATCTTCGATGCATCCGAGACCAAGGTCATCGGCGATCTCGTCAAGGTCCTGTCCTGGTACGACAACGAGTGGGGCTACTCCAACCGCCTCGTCCAGCTGACCGCTCTGGTTGGCTCGAAGCTCGCCTGAATCGCACCTCGTACGCTGTGAGCAGCAAACACTTGCGCCCGCGCACCCCTATGAGGTGTGCGGGCGCTTGTGTACTCACGATTTTCGGGCGGATACTCCGCCCCTTTAATGAAAGGTTGGTTCTATGAGGACCATCGAAACTCTCGGCGAACTGCGTGGCAAGCGCGTTCTGGTTCGTTCTGACTTCAACGTTCCGTTGAAGGACGGTGTCATCACCGATGACGGTCGTATTCGCGCAGCACTGCCGACTCTGAACCTGCTGACCAAGGCTGGCGCCAAGGTTATCATCATGGCTCACCTCGGTCGCCCGAAGGGCAAGGTCGATCCGGCATTCTCGCTGGCACCTGCCGCAGCTCGTCTCGGCGAACTCATCGACGCCCCCGTCAGCCTTGCAGGCGACGTTGTTGGCGAATCCGCCAAGGCTACCGTTGCAGCTCTCGGAGAAGGCGAAATCGCTCTTCTCGAAAACGTCCGCTTCGACGCACGCGAGACCTCCAAGGTTGACGAAGAACGCGAAGAACTGGCCAAGGCATACGCAGAACTCGGCGACGCATTCGTCTCCGATGGCTTCGGTGTTGTGCACCGCAAGCAGGCTTCCGTCTACGACATCGCCAAGCTCGTTCCTTCCGCTTCCGGCCTGTTGGTTCTGAAGGAAATCGAATCCCTGCGCAAGGCAACTGAGAACCCGGAGCGTCCCTACGGTGTCGTCCTCGGCGGTTCCAAGGTTTCTGACAAGCTCGGTGTTATCGCCAACTTGCTGAAGAAGGCTGACCGCCTCTTCATCGGTGGCGGCATGGCCTTCACCTTCCTTGCAGCTCAGGGCTACTCGGTCGGCAAGTCCCTGCTCGAAGCAGACCAGATCGAAACCGTGAAGGGCTACATCGCCGAAGCAGCAGAGCGTGGCGTTGAACTGATCCTCCCGGTCGACGTCGTCGTTGCTCCCGAATTCGCAGCTGACGCACCGGCAACCAACGTTGCTGTCGACGCTATTCCGGATGACCAGATGGGCCTCGATATCGGCGTTGAATCGCAGAAGCTCTTCGCCGAAAAAATTGCATCGGCGAAGACCATCGCATGGAATGGCCCGATGGGCGTCTTCGAATTCCCGGCATTTGCAGCAGGCACCAAGGCAGTTGCTCAGGCACTGTCTGACGGCAATATGTTCTCCGTCATCGGTGGTGGCGACTCTGCAGCTGCAGTTCGTACCCTCGGCTTCGACGAATCCACCTTCTCCCACATTTCCACCGGTGGTGGCGCTTCCCTCGAACTCCTCGAGGGCAAGGTTCTGCCGGGTATTGCAGTTCTGGAGGACTGAAAAATGACACGTACCCCGCTGATGGCCGGCAACTGGAAGATGAACCTCGATCACCTCGAGGCCAATCACCTTGTCCAGGGCCTGGCAATGGAACTGAAGGATCACAACCACGACTACTCCAAGTGTGAGGTCCTGGTTATTCCTCCGTTCACTGACATCCGTACCGTTCAGACTATCGTTGACGCCGATGAACTCGGCATCAAGTACGGTGCACAGGACGTTTCCATCCACGACAACGGTGCATACACCGGTGAAATCTCCACCGCTATGCTCGACAAGCTCGGCTGTACGTACGTCGTCATGGGCCACTCGGAGCGTCGTGAGTACCACAACGAATCCGACGAACTCGTTGGTGCGAAGGCACGGAAGACCCTCGACGCAGGCATGACTCCGATCCTCTGCTGCGGTGAAGCCCTTGAAATCCGCAAGGCCGGCACCCACGTTGAGTTCGTCCTCGGCCAGATCCGCGCAGCACTCGCTGGCTGGTCCGCTGAAGACGTCGCCAAGATCGTCATCGCCTACGAACCCATCTGGGCAATCGGCACTGGCGAAACCGCGACCAGCGAAGATGCACAGGAAGTCTGCGGTGCAATCCGTGCAGCACTGGCTGAAGACTTCGGTGCAGACACCGCTGAAGCAACTCGCGTTCTCTACGGTGGTTCGGCAAAGCCGGGCAACATCAAGGAACTCATGGCTCAGCCCGACATCGATGGTGCACTCATCGGTGGCGCATCGCTGAAGGCTGATTCCTTCGCCGAGATGGCACGCTTCTACGCCTGAGCAATTCTTAACAATTGGCTCTGAAGGGGGAGTCAACCGGCTTGCCGGTTGGCTCCCTCGGGCTTTAACCCGCTAGACTAGCGACAGTTACGTTTCAGCGATGCGCTTACGCGTGTATCGCCTATTCAAGAATCGGATTCAACAGTGACCGCACTCAAAATTACCCTGCTCGTCCTCATCGTGCTGACCAGCCTTTTGCTGACCCTCACGGTCCTTATGCACAAGGGCAAGGGTGGCGGTATCTCCGATATGTTCGGTGGTGGCATTTCGTCTACCGCCGGTTCATCCGGTGTTGCAGAGCGTAACCTGAACCGAATCACCCTCGGCATTTTGATCGTGTGGGTCGTGTGCATCGTTGCCTACGGTCTGATGCAAAAGTGGGTTTTCTGACCCGTTAGTCTTTCGAAAGTTTGGGCTCCAACCGCGCGTGATCTGTCCCCCGGAAGTTGGACTGATTTATTCAGTTTTTCTTCCGGGGGATTTGTATGCATTCGGGTTCTCAGTTGACTGATGACCGGTTGGTGGCGTGGGTGGGTTTGTTTGAGCAGGGGTTTGGTTATAGAGGTTCGGCTAGGCAGGTCGGTGTGGGTCATGGTTGATCCATGGCTAATGTGGCATGCCCTGTTTGTGGGGGTTCAACGGTACGTAACGGGAAAACGCCTGCTGGTCTTCAGCGCTGATACCCGGTGAAGCTGGATCAAGGTCGATTTCGAGCATCTGTTCATACGAAAACGGTGCGTTGTTCGGCAGACGGCATCAACGTCGAGCCCACACACCTTGTGTACACGGGCGTCGGCAAGACCCAACTCCGTATCGCGCATACCGGGATGCCCACCGCGCGAGTGTTCTTTGTCGGTGGCGAACTCTTCAAAGAGAGCGTCGTTATGTGGTGGAACTTCATTGGTTGCGACTACTGAGAAATTGAGCAATTCCGTTGCGAGTGGGAAGCTGGGGGAGAGCGCTTCGGCCAAGTCGAAGACTACATCGGTCACACCCCGCATTCGTGGCAGTTTTTGTATGATTTTTTGCTTTTATATATCTCTCTTTCCATCATGCCTGTTTCCGATTTTCGTACCCTCGGAGAGCAATCGTTAAAAAGTGTCAGTAATCGTTAAAAGGTTCAGATTGCTCATCAACTTGCCAAAAATTCAACAACGAACGCCTGAACGACAGCTACGATTGGTATCAATAAAAATGGCACGAACAAAAAATGCTCCGCAAGAGCCAAGCGCTTCATCCAATTCTTAAATTTATAGTCCTTGTGGCCCTCTGTGCCGGGAATAACAATTTTTTCCTTATATTTACCTTGAAATAACAGGCAATCTAGCAGCAAAAAATCTCCTGCATTTAAGATGCTCCAGTGAATATAGCTCATCCAAAATAAATTCCAAAAACCAAAAGTTTTTGAATGCAAAAGGCTTACAACTGAATAAACAAAACACATCCCGGTGAGAGCGATGCTTAATATGAGATTTATTTTTTTCTCTTGCTTTGTCATGGGTAAAGGAGCTGCCTTTTGAATGGCTTTAGGATAAGAGTCAAAAAACCATCTTGGATTTATAAGCACCAAACTTGCGACTGCACCGTTAAAAATAGCAGCGATAGCTACCCCATCCAGTATTGCTCGAAGGGTATCCATAAACCCATATTCTCCTTAATCCATACATCCTTTTACAAAAGCCATATAGGCCTCTGTGTTTTGTGTCATTTCTTCGCAGTGTCCATAGCCTTGCCAGATTTTTAATTTTGCCTTGGGATAATGTTTCTTGATGCTTCTTCTTGCGTGTCCGACATTCGGATCCTTATCCCCATAAGAAAAGATGGTATCTTGTTGCGTATCCTCCGATAAATGTGGCAAGCGGATATGTCCGCAATCATAAACAATATTTTTGATACTCTGCTTGTCCATCGTAACAAGCGTATCAACCAGCATGTTCGCATAGATCCCATAGCGTTTGGCGACCTTATCGATCAGCGGTTTTGGATCTTGCCGCGCCTTCTTTTGTTTGCTCAGAAACACATGCTCCAGCATTTTTGATAGAAGTCCGGCTTGTTCAAAAAGCTGGTCCCTTCAAAGAACAGAGGTCTGCGTTCCGTTTCGTGGTTGGAAGGTATCCGCATGCAAATCAATGCTGGCAATGATGCGATGATTTTGGATTAGCCATTCTCGGATATATCCAAGTCCGGGAGAGCCGAGGATAGAATCCGGCAACACGATACCCATGCGACCGCCCGACTTTAAGAACTGTGTGCAGCGCTCGATGAATAATATCTCCGGAGGAACAGATGATTGCAGGCGTTCGGTCATCGTCCAAATGTTATTTTTCTTATCCTGCTGCCAGATATGAGCCAGCTCAAACTGCTCCAGAATGGCTTTATCCTTAATGGGGATCTTGCTGCCAAAAGGTGGATTCGTCACAATCACGTCAAAGTATCCGAAACGTGTGTCATCGCCGTAACCAAAAACCCACCTGTGCCGCACACGAGCTATCGTGTTTTGTGCAGGAGAGGAGGACAAGTGAAGCTGTACCGCTACGCCAGCAAGCACCCCTCTTTTTCGCGAATCGTTTTGGCTCTGTTGATCGGAATCACCGGAGCGATTGCCTCCCTCGTATCCCAACCTCCTTCAGGCGCAAGTCAGATTCTCGGGCAGATTCTGGTTGGAGGAGCCCTCGTCGCACTCGTGGTCGGTTACCCAGTAGCGCTGACTGTCAGCCAAATAATCCGTGCGGCCAAAGCGGGGAGTGGTAAGGACCTGCCGGTTCTCGATGCAGGCCTGGACGTTTGGACCCTGTGTGTCTTAGCGGTTTATGAGTTCGGATACCTAGGGTTCTTCAAAGAGGTTGTGCCTACTGCGGACTGGCACGTTCAGCTGGCAAACTATCAAACTCATGCGCCGATTTACACGCGGGCATGGCCACACGTGCTGTTCATCTCGTTACTGTTCGTATTCGGGTTCCTCATTTTGCGCTTCAACGAGGCCAAGCAGTTGCCGCCCCTCGTAGTTGTGATTGCGATTGCGGGGCTCTACTTGGGCGTCGCGTTCGGCCTGGCGTGGACTATTCAGATCACAACCTTTGAAAAGCGCCTAGACGCGCTGTTAGTTCTACCTTTGCTGGCTGTTCTTGCGATTGTGGTGAAAATAGTTGCGATCCAAGTTCGAGCCTACGAAGCTGATGAAGACAGACGAGGCCGCATTGATGGCTCCTCGATATTGAGCACACTGGATGCAATGGTGGCTGATGCGAAACGCTGGCCCCTTCTGGGGTTTGTAGCGGCGCTCCCGCTGCTTGCCGTGCTGGTCGGGATTCTAGCTTTGTTTGGCCAATCGCCGAGCTTAGTGGTGAGGGCGTTTACAGAGACCAGTGATTGGAACCTGTCACAGCAGGTTGCCCCGCAAAACGTGTATTTTGACGAACACTACCTGTGCACCGTGGCGGCTGGCGGACACCGAACGGTGGTAAAGCCGATTCGCATGGGATTGCGTCATGGACGGCCGGTAGTTGTCAATCGCCAGTTGCTTGTGGCAAATGCGTTTGAGCAGATGCTGGAAGAGCGTGTGCCCAGAACCCATCGGGTTATTCGGCGCTTATATGACACGTATGGCTTCCCGATTGCCAAGCTGATCAGATCGCAGTGGGCGGCTGATGCTGTGTGGTTTTTGATGAAACCAGCGGAGTGGTTCTTCCTGGCCGTCCTCTATCTGAATGATCGTCATCCGGAAGATCGCATAGCCCTCCAGTACACGGCCTAACGGAGCTGTACACTTTTAACGCCCGTGTTTCGTAGACCCGAGCACGGATTGAGCCAGGTTTCGGTTACTGGCTTTCTATGATCTTCCTGTTGGTTCAGCAGACCCAGGATTATCCCGATGTAAAACCATATTTCTTCCAGGCGGGATTTCTGCCAGGCGGGACATAAGTCCAAATTCGCTTCAAAAATTCAGGTATGCTGAACTTAATTTTCGGATACCCGAAATTTTAGGAGAGATGAATATGGATAACATTGCCAAGATCCTCAGCGATGCCGGACTGGAAAATCCTGCAGTAACTGAGTACGTAGCGTACTGGGCTGGAATTACCGAACCCGCTGCCATTGAAGTCATTTCCGCAAAGGATGACGATCGGCTCATCGCCGAAGGCCTAGACACCGGTGAGATCGCGCCTGCGGGCGAGGGACTCTACTACTCCCGCTCCTACTACAAGGACACGGCGCGCAGCGAGGAACGCACCGTCGTAGCCACTCACAAGCCGCAAGAAGCCGGAATCTACAACAACTGGCACGACGCCACGGAAGTAACTGCCCGGCAGCTGGAAAGCATGAAGGGCGCCTCCCGGGGTAAAACCATGTACGTGGTGCCCTACCTGATGGCACCGCCGAAAGCGCCGCTAGAAAAGTGGGCTCGCGGGGTGGAACTTACCGACAACCTCACCGTGGTTCTTCACATGATCCGCATGGCCCGGGTTGGTGTAGAACACCTGAACAATTTGGAAGATTCGGGACAATTTGTGCGTGCAGTGCACGTGACCGGCGACCTGGAGAACTTGGGGCAGGGCACCGATAAGGATAAGCGTCTGTTTGCCACGGTAGCCGACGAACGCACAATTTTGCACTTCGGTTCCTCCTACGGTGGCAACGCGCTACTTGGGAAGATCGCCCACGGTCTGCGCCAAGCTTCTTACGACGGCTGGACTTCCGGGGAATTCCTTTCCGAACAGTTCATGCTGATCGGGATTAAGGATAAGCTCAAGGATCACACCTACTATGTGTGCGGCGGCTTCCCCTCAGCTTCCGGTAAAACCAACCTCGCTATGATGCTAGCCCCGGACGCCTTGGGTGAGCGCTACGAAGTTTACTTCTACGGCGATGACATCGTGTGGCTACGCGTTGGTGAAGACGGCAAGATTTACGGCATGAACCCCGAATACGGCGCGTTCGGCGTGGCAAAGGACACCAACTGGAAGTCTAATCCCACCGCCATGGACGCCATCAAAGAAGGCTCTAAGACGCTCTTCACCAACGTCGCTTACAACCCCGAAACCCAAGAGCTGTGGTGGGAAGGTAAGACCCCGGATTACCCCGAAGATGTTACCGGATGGCTGGATTGGAAGGGTGAAAAGATTTCCGACCGCCCGGCCGATCGGCAGCGCTCCGAGGCCAAGGGCGACGAGTGGGCACACCCCAATTCCCGCTTCACCACGTCTTTGGCTAACGTGCCCAACGTGGCCCCCGACTACGAAGAACCGCAAGGTGTGCCAATTGACGCCATCATCTTTGGCGGGCGAGTAAAGGACCGGGAGCCGCTTATCCGGGCAATCACCGACCTAACCGAGGGCGTTTACGACGGCTTGACCCTGGGCGCCCAGGCTACTTTCGCGGCCGAGGGCAAGGAGGGCGTGCTGCGTTACGATCCGATGTCGATGCGCCCCTTTATGTCCTACCCCGAAGGGGACTATGCGGCCCACTGGTTGAAGATAATTGGTTCCGCGAAGGAGCAGCCCATTTTTGCGCACGTGAACTGGTTCCAACGTGATCCGGAAGACGGTCACTTCCTCTGGCCTGGCTACCGCGACAACCTGCGGGCACTGCTTTGGCTGCTAGATGTTAAGGAAGGACGCGCTGAGGGCGTGCAAACGCCAGTAGGTATTTTGCCGAAAAAGGAAGAGTTGAATCTTGATGGTTTCGAAGGTGACGACGCCGATCTGGATAAGATTCTTTCCATCGACGCCGAACTGTGGAAGAAGGAGATGAGCTACCGCCGCGAACACCTTGCACAGTTCAAGAATCTTCCCGAGCAGATCTGGGCCGCGCACGAGCGCATAGAGCAGGCGTTTAACGCCTAAACGGCCACCTGGTTTTGCACTAGCGACGGGTGGATTTCCTCCAGGCGGGTTAATTCCAACGGGCAGCTACAATTCCTGTTGGGATTAACCCGCCACTTTCGTCGTAGGGGTCTGCTGAAGGTTTGGTTGAGTCCGGGGGTTTATGTCGTCGCCACACGCGCCGTTCACTGATCTTGTAGCCGAGGTCGTGCAGATCATCGGCAGAACTCGGTAGCCGCCTTCGGGGTCGTCTTCGTGGAGCTGGCGCAGCGCCCCGATGAGGTCTTCCTCCTCGACCTCGCGCGCGGATCTCAGGCTTTCAGCCACTGATAGTAGGCCTGCTCACTGAAGCCAAGTAGCCGGCACGTCACCGCGACCGGCACCCGAACCCGGGCTCCGGTCGCGGCCAGCTCTCGGACGAGCGGGTAGATCATTTGGGGGGCGTGAAATGCTATTCGCTCGACAGTCCAGTAGGAATCCTTACTGGCGCGCATTGCGGATACGTGAGCCGATTGCTCCCACAGCAAGGCCTACGAGTGCGATCGCAAGGTAGCCCCAAATGTTATCGCTACTGGTTTGAATGTTCTCTGGCGGTGCAGGAGTGTTTTCTGCAGTGAGAACGCTTTGGGTGTCGCGGCCAGAGATAATGTTGTCGATCCATTCGGCGGCGCCTGCAACTGTGGTGATTGCAGCACTAGGGGAGGGAAGGTCCGGATCCCCATTGGCAGTTCCAGCGGCGGTAGCAAGTCCCGCAAGCTTTCCGTCGACAAAGAACGGGCCACCAGAGTCACCGCCCTGCATGCCAGCTCCAGAAACTGACTGCACATCCAAGATAGAGGTTTCGATCCTAGGCTGTATGGAGTTGTCGGCTGGGCCTTCCGACATCCCCTCAGGCTTAGACTCGGTTTGGCCAGTTTCTGTCATTCCAGGTTTTGACTGTGGAGCCTGTGGCGGGGCAGTCTCTGTAGACGCATCAGCACCGGTAGGTGCCGTGGAATCGGAAGGAGTTTCGGGAGCACTCGGCGTGTCAGAACCGGAAGGCGCGCCACCTAGTAGCTCTTTGACAACCATTGTGGCCATTGGTAGCTGTCCAGATCGTGCCATTGACGAGCTGCTACTCCAACCGTAAAGAGTTCCCGTCTGCCCTGGGGTTGGAATATCGTGGGAGATTTTTGCGGGGGTTGCGTTAGTCACTTTCTCAGTCAGGTGAAGTAACCCCGCGTCAGATGTGGGCGAAAGAGCCCAGGAATCAGCGTTGTAGACCTTTCCAGCGATGCGTGCCTGGGTGCCTTCATTGTTGACTGACTCTAGACAGTGGCGGGCTGTGAGTACCCACTGGTCGGCAACGAGTGTGCCCGTGCAGTCACCAAAGCTACCGATTTTGCCCATTTTGAGCGCGGCAACGGAACTGCTTTCCGCATTTTCTGGCGCCGGCTCGCCGTATTCGAGTGCGAGAGCCGGAGTGGCAGTCATGAGCAGGGTGGCGCTGACAATGGCAGCGACCGAAAAAAGTGATTTTTTCACGGTTAATTCCCTTTCTGAGAAGGAACAATGGCCTTGATCGTGGTGGCAACGAGTTTCTCAGCAGGACCCTGTCCTACAAACTTCTTCCACAGGCTGGCTGCGATGAGGAAAAATACGATGAAACCGATTGCTGACACAGTGGAATGTAACGCGACGTTTTGCTGCCAGTAGAAAGCGGTAAGAATGTGCAGAATGTAAATGGTTAGCGACATTGTTCCCATGGCTGCGAAAGGATAGGCCACGATTCGAGAGTGGTCTCCTACAATCAGGCACAGGTGAATCACTACGGCTGCAACGGCAACGGCGAGAATAATTTCGCCTACGACGCCGGTGTGACCGGTAAAGCTGAGCCAGCTGGGAATGTTTGGGTCAAATCGGAAGTAGATGCCGATACCAGCGATGACAACGCTGATAGCGGTTACGATCCAGCTCAGTCGAGTGTGAGGGGTGCTGTTCGCATCGGGGGTGCGCTGTAGTCGGCCGCGCAGGTACACATCGAAAAGAAGCATGCCACCGATGAAGTATGCAATCCATGCCAATAGCGGATAAATCTGTGGCAGTCCGATGGGGGCGTACACGATTGTTGCGGCGATTGTGGCGGCAATAAATAGACCGAGCCTCCACCACGTTCCCAATGCGGGTATCCAGGAAACTAGGATCATTACCAGGCCCATTACGATGAGGACCACTTGGATTTGTCCGCCCACGGGCAGTAGTGCCAGGCCGATGAGGATGATTAAAGAGCCTCGGGCTATCAGCCGCAAGAAAGTGGTGCTGGTGTAGTTTCGTCCAATAATCATCATCGTCGCGCCGGCGATGACGGCAAATAATGATGCAGGTAGGCCAGAGAGCATTACTTTGGTACTCCAAAGTAGCGAGGCCATGTGGATAACTATCATTCCGATGATCGCGAGTGAGCGCGCTACATCAAGCCCCACGATTCGTGAAGGTTTAGACACTCAGTTCTCTCCTTTACTCATACTTTAGAGAACTGTTCTTTGGTTAAACATGCTCCCTAAAACCGACGTGTCAAAATGACTATCTATAAATAACTGCCAAATCTGGCAAAATATTTAGAGAATTCTGAGTGTCTTCTGGATTTTATTTTGACAGTTTGCGATAGCAAATCGAACGCGGGATTCCATGACACCAGTAGGCGGTTGCCATCCACAACTCAGTTTTGATCTTATGAAAATGTGTAGAAGATGCTTCTATTCAAGGCTGACCTTGGCATGGAAGAAAGCGTGATGCCGTGATGGATTTGCTTACGATTTCGCCTCAGGTTCTGCATACGAACCGTTGGTTTCATTCATGCGGGTTAGACACCCAGGGGATGAGGGAGTTAAAAGCTCCCGTCTAATGCGAATATTTCAAGTAGCTGGGGCGTACCAAAAGGCACGCCCCAGCGCTATGTGATTGTTGAAGCTTGCCGGACGCGACTAAGCCGGAACAGCACAGCTATCTATATAAACGGACGTAGCCACAGAGGATGTTCCCCTGTGGCTACGTCCGTTGTATTTCAGCGGGTTACACCTTAACTAAAAGGTGGCTTCACCGTGCAGCTGTGATCGATTCCTTAGCAGCCGCAACAACGTGGTCCGCATCGATTCCGTATTCCTTGAACAGGAAGTCACCGGGTGCCGAGGCGCCGAAGTGTTCGATGGAGACTGCGCGACCCGCATCGCCAAGGTGGCGGTACCAGGGCAGAGCGATACCTGCTTCGACGCTAACGCGAGCCTTGACGGCCGACGGTAGAACCTCTTCGCGGTATTCCGCATCCTGCTGCTCGAACCAGTCGAGGCAGGGCACGGACACGACGCGAGCCTTCACGCCTTCACCCGCGAGTGCTTCGCGTGCTTCGAGTGCCACGGAGACCTCGGAACCGGAAGCCATGATGATGACGTCCGGGGTGCCCTCGGTGTCGGCGAGCACGTATGCGCCATGGGCGAGGCCGTCAGCGGTGGCAAGTTCGGTGCCTTCGCCGCGTGCCGGGTTCGGCAGGTTCTGACGGGAGAGAACCAGGGCAGCCGGGTGACGTTGCTCGAGGATTGCCCGCCATGCAGCTGCGGTTTCGGTTGCGTCGCCGGGGCGAATCACTGCGAGGTTCGGGATTGCACGGTAGGAAGCGAGGTGCTCGATTGGCTGGTGGGTTGGACCGTCTTCGCCAACGCCGATGGAGTCATGCGTCCACACGTAGGTGACGGGCAGATCCATGAGGGCTGCGAGGCG
The DNA here is from genome assembly GCF_030216865.1 of Pauljensenia sp. UMB6358. Lineage (NCBI taxonomy): Bacteria > Bacillati > Actinomycetota > Actinomycetes > Actinomycetales > Actinomycetaceae > Pauljensenia > Pauljensenia sp. UMB6358. The sequence goes on from NZ_JASOMS010000001.1 coordinate 222,079, forward strand.
GACAGCGCCACGCATGAAGTCGGAGAACACGAAGAACGTGCCACCGTAGGGGCGGGTGAGGCCGTCGGCTGCGATGCCGTTCATGATGGCGCCCATGGCGAATTCGCGGACACCGAAGTGTATGTTGCGACCGAATTCGTTGCCCTGGAATGCGTTGGAGGATGCGCCTTCAGGCAGGAAGGAGGGCTGGCTCTTCATGTAGGTGTTGTTCGAACCTGCAAGGTCAGCAGAACCACCCCAGAGTTCCGGAACAGCTTCGGCGATCGCGTTGAGGACTGTGCCCGATGCTGCACGGGTTGCGATTGCCTTGCCAGCTTCGAAGGTCGGCAGTGCTTCTTCCCAGCCTTCGGGGAGCTTGCCGGACTGCAGACGCTCAAGAAGCTCTGCGCGCTGGGGGTTCGCTGCCTTCCATGCCTCGAAACGTGCGTCCCAATCCTTGCGGTATTCGGCGCAACGCTTGGCAACATTCGCACGTGCAGCTTCGACTGCCTCAACGTCGACGTCGAACATCTTCTCCGGGTCAGCTCCGAGGGCTTCCTTGAGACCGGAGAGTGCTTCACCACCGAGCTTGGAGCCGTGGATGCCACCAGTGTTGGTCTTGCCGGGGGTCGGCCAGCCGATCAGGGTGCGAACTGCGATGATGGACGGCTTGTCGGTGACAGCCTTGGCAACGTCGAGTGCCTCGGAGAGGGCTGCGACGTCTTCGGTGTAGGAGCCATCTTCCTGCAGCCAGTTGACGCGCTGGACGTGCCAGCCGTAGGCCTCGTAGCGTGCTAGGACGTCTTCGGAGAAGGCGATCTTGGTGTCGTCTTCAATGGAGATGTGGTTGTCGTCCCAGATGAGGGTCAGGTTGCCGAGCTTCTGGGTGCCTGCAAGCGAGGAGGCTTCAGCGGAGACGCCTTCTTCGAAGCAACCGTCGCCAGCGAGCACGTAGACGTTGGTGTCGAAGACGGATTCGCCGAGGGCAGCTTCCGGATCCAGCAGGCCGTGCATACGTCGCGATGCCATTGCGAAGCCGACGGCGGAAGCAATGCCGGTGCCGAGCGGGCCGGTGGTGATTTCGACGCCCTTGGTGTGGCCGTACTCCGGGTGCCCCGGGGTCAGGGAGCCTGCGGTGCGCAGGGTCTTGAGGTCATCGAGCTCGAGGCCGATGCCTGCTAGGTAGAGCTGGACGTACTGGGTGAGTGAGGAGTGACCTGCCGACAGGACGAAGCGGTCTCGGCCGAGCCAGCGATCATCCTTCGGGTCAATGTGCATGTGGCGCTGGTAGAGCAGGTATGCGGCCGGTGCGATGGAAATCGCAGTGCCTGGGTGTCCGGATCCTGCCTGTTCAACGGCGTCTGCAGCAAGAATTTTTGCCGTGGTCACTGCACGGTCATCAATTGCGTCCCACTTGAGTGTCACTTCGGCCTCCAGCCGGGTTAGGCCCCATCATTGGGGCATTCTTTTTACGATTGCTAGTTTAGCGAAAGAAAATCGAACAGTTGAGGGGAAAGTCTGCTCACATGTGCACGTGTCGCTGGCAATTGTTCTCCCTCAGATACGCGCCTACCTGAGCAGATGGACTCAACGCCTCGATAGTGTCTCATTCGAGCCTCGCCCTCGTCTTCGATTCACGAGGCTGCCCACCGGTGTGGGAACACGCGGGCGTTCGTAGGGCGGGTATTTGCGGGTCTAGGGTCGGAGTGCCACTAGGCTGAGTGCGTGAGCGAAATCGGTGAGTACATTGACGAGTGGCTTGGCTATTTGCGGGTTGAACGAGGTTCGTCGATCAACACGGTTTCCAACTACAAACGCGATATTGAGCGCTATCGCTTAGACCTTGAAAGTCACGGGTTGAGCGACCTGAAAACGATCACGTCTGCTGATATCGAACGTCACCTCGCCGACCTGAGCGCAGGCACGCTGAGTGGCAAGCCAGCGGCGGCCTCGTCAATTGCGCGGGCAAGTGCTGCGATTCGTAGCTTCCACACATTTGTTTCGGCGACCAGCCCCGACATTCATAATCCGGCCGCTCGCATTACTTCGCCGAAACAGGGGAGTCACCTTCCTCACGCACTGTCAGTTGAGCAGGTGAGCGCGTTGCTTGACGCTGCCCGAGTCGGAGATGACGTGATCAGCCTGCGCGACAGTGCGCTGTTGGAATTGCTCTATGCGACAGGAGCGCGCGTTTCAGAGGGTGTCGGTCTTGCACTTGATGATCTTGACCTTGACGAAGAGCTTCCCGTTATCCGCCTCTTTGGTAAAGGGCGTAAGGAACGCATTGTGCCCCTCGGCTCGTACGCGAAAGCGGCAATCGAGGCGTACATTGTGCGCTCCCGTCCTGTGCTTGCCCAGCGCGGGCAGGGGAGTCCCGCTCTGTTTTTGAATTCACGAGGCCGGGCGCTTTCACGTCAAAGCGCATGGGAAATAATCCAGCGCGCCGCAGGCAGGGCTGGGATTGATGAAGACGTTTCACCCCATACTTTGCGCCATTCATTCGCAACGCATTTGTTGGAAGGTGGAGCATCGATTCGTGACGTCCAAGAACTGCTTGGTCACGCATCAGTGCAAACAACCCAGATCTATACACGAGTCACACCAACAACATTGAAAGAGGTCTACCAGCTGGCACATCCGCGAGCGAAGGCCACCCACGCGAACTAGCGAACATGAACTAACATTGAGGTGTGACGAAAGACGTGCAGCCAACATTGAACGGTGACATCGCAGATGACACCGAAGGTTTTCCGATTCCAGCACCCCTGAACGGACATGGTCCGGCCAGGGTGATTGCCGTATGCAATCAAAAAGGTGGTGTCGGCAAAACCACCACCACAATTAACTTGGCTGCAGCTCTTGCCGAATACGGTCGAAAAGTACTGATCGTCGACCTTGATCCCCAAGGTGCCGCATCCGTTGGTCTTGGAATCAATACCTTGGACATGGATTGCACGATCTACAACCTGTTGCTTGACCCCAAAGCAGATGTCCGCTCCACTATCTGCCACACCTTGCTTGACGGCCTCGACATTATCCCCGCCAACATCGACCTGTCAGCGGCAGAAGTCCAACTGGTCAACGAAGTGGCCCGCGAATCCGCGCTGGCGCGCGTCATCCGTCATATTGAAGACGACTATGACGTGATTTTCATTGACTGCCAGCCGTCGCTGGGTCTGCTTGCAGTAAATGCCCTGACTGCCGCGCACGGCGTGATTATTCCCGTCGAAACCGAGTTCTTCGCTCTTAGAGGCGTTGCCCTTCTTGTGGACACCATTGAAACTGTCCGCGACCGCATTAATCCGCGTTTGAAGATCGATGGAATCATCCCGACGATGGTCAATCTGCGCACCTTGCACTCGCGTGAGGTTCTTGCTCGCCTCGACGAGAGATTCGGTGATCTTATCTACACCACGCATATTGCTCGTACCGTGAAGTTCCCTGACGCATCGGTCGCAACCGAGCCGATTATTACCTACGCGCCCAATCATCCCGGTGCTCGTGCATACCGTCGTCTTGCACGTGAGGTCGTAGCCCGTGGTGACGCCGCCTGAGCCCAGCGCAGTCGAACAGGGGGCGATAGATGATTTCCGTGTCACCCTGGACGTTTTCGAGGGGCCATTTGACCTTCTCCTTCAGCTGATCACGCGCAAACGTCTTGACATTACTCAAATATCGCTGGCCGAGGTCACCGACGAGTTCATCGCTCATATGCGGATCTTTCCAGATCTGTCTCGTACTACCGAATTCTTGGTCGTCGCGGCGACACTTCTCGATATCAAAGCAGCGTCACTTTTACCACGAACTGAAGCTGACCCAGATATCGCATCTGAAGACCTAGAGGCACGCGACCTCTTGTTCTCACGCCTGTTGCAATACCGTGCTTTCAAAATGGTGGCAGCTGACATTGAATCAGTATTGGATGACAACGCCGGCTACATTCCTCGCCAGGTTCCGCTTGAACCCCAGTTCGCAGCCCTCCTCCCAGAATTAAAGTGGGAGGTTCGTCCGAACGACCTGCTCAACGCCGCGGTCCGCGCATTTACAACCGTCGAGCCTGAAGTGGTCACCACGCACCTTCATGACCCGGTCGTTCCGGTGCGCGAGCAAGCACGTGTTGTTGCAAGCAAATTGAAACACTACTCTCGCCTTACGTTTGCCGATCTGGTGGCGGACGCCGAGTCGCGCGCCGTCGTCATTTCCAGGTTCCTTGCCGTTCTCGAGCTGTTTAGGAGGCGTGCGCTCGAAGTCGCTCAAGACGAACCGCTTGCAGAACTCATCCTGACCTGGACGGGCACTGACGATACAGACATTGACATTGACGAAGCAGAATATGGGGCTCACCTCGACAGGGAACAGGAGACGAGCAATGACTGATACCGGTGAAATGTCAGGCTACGAAGAACTCTTCGCGCCGCTCGAAGCTATCCTGATGGTCGCTCCAGAACCCGTGGATGTTGGCGACCTAGCTGAAGCTCTCCACGTCAATCCCCAAACAGTGTATGACGCCCTTTGCGCCTTATCGGCCTCGTACCGCGGAGAAAACGGGCAGAGAACGGCAGGTTTCGAACTACGTCAAACTGGGGGAGCATGGCGAATCTACTCCGCGAGGCGCTGGGCCAGCCTCGTTGGGCGCTTCATTGTGGGCAGTGCGCAGTCGCGTCTGTCACAGGCAGCACTGGAAACTTTAGCCGTCGTTGCCTATCGCCAGCCAATCTCAAGGTCGCGTATCTCGCACATTAGAGGCGTGAACGTTGACGCCGTAGTGCGTACGCTTGTAGCTAGAGGTCTGATCGAAGAAGTCGGTGAGACAGATTCGGGCGCGCACCTGTACGGAACGACGCGCGAATTCTTAGAAAAGATGGGTTTTAAATCCCTGGATGACCTGGTGCCCTTGGCACCGTATTTGCCGGACAGCGATGAGCTGGACGAACTGGAGGAACAGCTGTGAGGAACGATCCCTACATTGAGGGCGGTATTCGCCTGCAGAAGGCACTGTCTCAGGCGGGAATCGCTTCGCGGCGCGCTGGCGAAGAGATGATCGCGGACGGACGTGTTCAGGTCGATGGTCAGGTTGTGCGTTCCCAGGGCATGCGCGTTGATCCAACGAAGCAGGTCATTCACGTTGACGGTGAGCGCGTGTTCTTCTCAGACACGAAGCCGATCGTCCTGGCAATCAACAAGCCCGTCGGCGTTGTCTCCACGATGTCTGACCCCGAAGGTCGACCGACTCTCTTAGACCTGATCGCAGACTACCCGGAGCGCCTGTACCACGTCGGTCGACTCGATATCGACACATCCGGCCTTCTGCTACTGACGAACGATGGGGAACTCGCGAACCGTCTGACCCACCCCTCGTACGAAGTCCCGAAGACCTACGTTGCCCGTCTGCACGGTGAAGTGAAGCCTTACATTCGTCGCACGTTGCTTGACGGAATCGAGCTGGAAGACGGTCCGATTGCCGTTGACTCTTTCCGCGTTGTCGACACCTACGGTGACATCACGACCGTTGAGATCGTTGTTCACGAAGGTCGAAACCGCCTGGTTCGTCGCATGATGGACGAGGTTGGCTTCCCGGTTCGTGAACTCGTGCGCACCGCATTCGGCCCGATCCACCTGGATCGCCTGCAACCGGGCACCACACGTCGCGTGAAGGGCAACGCTCTGGTCGCTCTGTACTCTTCCGTGGGTCTCTGATGCCCACTCGGCCTATCGCCACAACCGGCCCGATCCTGATTATTGGATCGGGCTTGCTGGGCGCTTCGCTCGGATTGAATCTCCGCGCGGCAGGTGTCGACGTATATCTCGAGGATTCTTCACCAACTTCATTGCGCCTCGCGCAAGATATCGGTGCTGGCTTCCCATTTTCCGAGGCCAGCGATGTCACACCCGCCTTGGTTGTTGTGGCTACGCCACCGGATGTTGCAGACGTCTGCGTAGTCGGGGCCTTGCAACGATTCCCGTCCGCGTTCGTTACGGATGTTGCTTCAGTAAAGAAGGCCGTTGCACAGGGGGTGCTTGAAGCTGGCACCGCAAAGGGCGATCCAACACTCGCTTCACGCTACGTTGGTTCGCACCCTATGGCAGGTCGTGAGCGATCAGGCGCCGGCGCCGCCGATGCTGACCTGTTCTACGGTCGCCCCTGGGTTGTCGTCGCACACGAAACCTCGGATCCAACAGCAGTCCTCGCCGTGCGCACTCTGGCAACTGACGTCGGATCTGTTCCCTACGAAATGGATGCGTCGACTCACGATGAGTCGGTGGCGCTTGTCTCGCATGTACCACAGTTGGTGTCGTCCCTGATCGCCGCACGTCTTGAAGAGGCACGTTCTGAATCAATGAACCTGGCGGGGCAGGGACTACGTGACACAACCCGTATCGCTGCCTCGGACCCTCGCCTGTGGACCGCGATTCTAGCCGGTAATGCCGGACCTGTTGCCTCGATTCTTACAGCTTTGCGCTGTGACCTCGATGATCTGATCGTTCACCTGGATGCTGCGAACCAGCGCGGCCCCCTTCGCGGTGGCATCGTCGGAGCCGTTAACCGCGTTATGGAAGCAGGCAACAGGGGAGTGTCGCGTATTCCTGGCAAACACGGTGGAGCCCCCAGTCGCTACGGCGAACTCGAGGTGCTGATTCCCGACACGCCCGGTGCTCTCGGCCGACTTTTCAGCGAGCTTGGCGAGATTGACATCAACATTGAAGACCTTGTGCTCGAACACTCTGCTGGTCAGCAGGTGGGCTTAGCTCGAATCATGATTGATCCGGCGCGCGTTGGTGAAGCTGAGGCTGACTTGGAACGTCGCGGATGGCGACTCATCAACTACTCAAACTGAAACATGGGTATGGAGGACACAATGACTTTCACTGATGACTCTCGACGCGACGCTATTAGCCACGTTGGCATCACTATCGCCATCGATGGTCCCGCAGGGTCTGGTAAATCAACGATCTCCAAAGCTCTTGCCTCACGTCTGGGCATTGGCTATCTCGATACTGGCGCGATGTACCGCGCACTCACGTGGTATGCGCTTGATCGTGAGATCGATCTTGATGATCAGGAGAGAGTCCGCGCTCTGGCTGACGAAATGCCACTGACCATGGACTCTGATCCGGTCAGCCCAGTTTTCCATGTCGGCGCCACGGACGTGACAGCGGCGATCCGTGAACCTCGTATTGCGTTGGCCATTCCGAAGGTGTCGACGAACCTGTCGGTTCGAAAGTGGATGGCGAGCGAACAGCGCCGACGCATGATGGAGGCCCGCGCTAACGGTTCCGGCATGATTGCTGAAGGGCGAGATATTACGACCGTTGTCTGCCCCGATGCTGACGTGCGAGTTCTTCTTCTTGCTGATGAGGAAGAACGCCTCCGTCGACGCACATTGGAACTTCACGGGAAGGTCACTGACGAACTTTTGGAGTCTGTCCGCGACCAAGTGGGCAAACGAGACGCTGCCGATTCCAAGGTTTCTGAGTTCATGACACCGGCCGAAGGCGTAGATGTCGTCGACTCTACTGGTCTGGGAATTGATGGTGTCGTGGAGGAAATCCTCAAGCTGATCGACGCTGATCTTGTGTCGAGGATGTGACAAAAGCCGTTTTATTGTCGTGGGACTGCTCCCAAGTGGAATTTAATTCCACAAGTGGGCTATGATCGTCAGGTCGATAAAATCGACAGTAAAACCGAATACGGGCTATGGCGCAGTTTGGTAGCGCACTTGACTGGGGGTCAAGGGGTCGTGGGTTCAAATCCCGCTAGCCCGACAAAAAGCCCGGAATCTCAAAGATTGAGGTTCCGGGCTTCGTCGTTTCCTCCCCGATCTCATGTTGAATCTCATGGTGAGATTCCTCAGAAATTGTTTAATAGCAATTCCGGGCTTTTTCTTCTCGCTTGATCTCAGCCATCGCGGTCGGCCTCGTTGCTTACGTTCACGAAGCCGAGCACATGACTGTGACGTTCTTTCTGATCTCGTTCGATTTCAAAGCACACAGATGTGGCCGGCTCGGCGGCCTCGTGCCACCCAACCGGCCACATCACGTGTAAGCCGAAACGTCAGCTGACGTACCCAACTTCCGCGGGAGTCTTACCGATACGCTGGGCGATCAGTTCTTTGTCCTCATCGGTTGCAAGATCACGTACCCATTCGACGTAGGTCGGAGTATCGGAGTAAATCTCCTGCTTGAACGGGTTACGACGCAGTTTCACGATGCGATAGGCATGGCGGCCGAACACAATGATGTTCGCAACCAATGCAGCAAACGAGATGATGAACATCGCGTATGGATTGTGCGCACTGCGGTGAGCGAACATCGAATCCTGCATGAAGTGCGGGAACGTCAACACCACCGCAGACCAGAACGTCAGCGTGTACGCACGATACTGGATCCACGCGCCCTTACCGAACTTCATAAACGCGGGAATCGTACACGAGGCAAGCAACGCGATTGCCGAGTACCACGCTCGGTCTGCAAGACAGTTGTACACGTAGGCAACATTCCAAATGTCGTACGCAATAATCCAACCGATCGTCAGATCGCCCCAGATTAGCCCCCGTTCCTTGCCTTTCGACACGAAGATACCGATCCAACCGGAAATCGCGAGAAGGTTCAAGATGCCAGCGATGCCGTTCATGATGTTCCACGGACCACCCCAGGTCACCATTCCCTGAGAGGGATCAATGCCGTGAATGAAGTAGCACTGGAAATCGCGAACAACAGCCTCGGCAATGTTGACGCTAAGCAACAGTGGGGGGATCAGTAGATACCACTTGTTGTGTCGTAGCTTCGGGAAAACCTGCAATGCAACCAAGCAGAGGCTACCAAGCAGAGCCGAATACTGCTTCACAATCGGGAACCAGCCTGCGGAGTTCGTCCCAGCGGTCGAATGAGGCCACCAGAAGATACTCAGCGATACTGGCACCACGATGAACAGAGCAAGAACGACCCACATGTTCCGCTGGGCAAGCCAGGCTGCGAATGCGAGGGCAGCGATGACGATCAACAACATCACATAGTCCCACCATTCTCCCTTCTCAAAGAAGAAGAGGGTCGCATAGTCGGGAGGCGTGATGTTACCCATCACTTGGCCTCCTTACCCCAGTTGGGCAAGTAGGTCTTTTCCATCTTCTGACGGATCTGCTCGTTCCAATCGAATGCGGGTTCGCTCCATCCATCGAAGTATTCGGCATCAACCTCGTGCTCCCATGGGGTTCCCGGTCCTACTGGTGGCCAGCTGGGATCTTCGGTAACGGGCATACGAATCTCAGCAACTGCAGGCGACTTACGGCCGTATCGGAACCACTGTGTGTACGTTTCGTCGAACAGGGGAGTCCCGTCGTAGCGACCAGCTGGAGTACCGGACTTGAAGAACTGGCCACCAAGCACTCCACGCATGAACTTGCCGGTGTGATGCTGCTTCTTACGGAACTCCAAAACGCGCTTCACGTAGATGTTCTGCATGTGGGTCATGCATCCGCCAATAAACTCGATATTGACCCAGTTCAAGGCCTTCATGGCAACTGAGTCAGGTTCGTATCCGATACGCCAGTGATTGATCAGACGCGTGCGACCGCCCTCAAGCGGAACGACGTAGAAGCACCATGCTGCTGCGAAGTGGGTCATTCCAGGGAAACGGAATGCGTAGGAGCCAGGTGCCTTTGGCGGATTCTTGGTGTCGACCCACTGGACCATGTATTTGCCGGGGACAATATCGGCCCATTCCATTGACATTCCGTGGTAATCGAAGGCGGCGATATCGCCGGGCATCATGGAATCTGGCTGTTGGAATTCTTCTTGAATTTCGTAGGAATTAAAGAAGGGGAGTCGAGCAAATGTTCTTTCTAAGAATTCTGAAGAAAATGAACCACTCTTTTCCGCGCCGATTTGTTTGAATAATCTCCATACTGCGTAAGCGGGGGCTTCAATTGTAATAGCGTAGGTTGAAGAATAACCATTATCGTAATTTGCGTCGATTAAATCGTCGCCCGGATAACGCCATGCTTGTTCTTCCGGAGTTGCTTTGCCGCTGAGCTGGCTGAAGCCATACATCCCGCTCAGGACCCCTAAAGCCCCCAGACCGATAGCGGTGCGAAGGCCACGTTTCGACGAATTCTTTGACATTTTTCTTCCTCTCGTCAAGGCCCAGTTGTGGGCAAGTGGAGGAGATAAATAAAATCCCGGCCAAAAGTCCTAAGCGTCTTTGCTAAAAAGAACTTTCTGCGGAATTATAAATCCCTCTTTGGGGCAATCTCGCTCCGTGTTTTTTCTTGTTCACTAGACTAGCTGAATAACTACTATCCCGTCTGTGTTTCAAGGAGGAAACTGATGGAGTCACTTTGGCTGTGGGAAATTGGCTCCCCGAAGGTCTATGCACTTTGGCTAGCGGTATTCGTCGCTCAGATGCTTGTTGCTGAGATCAACCGGCGGTGGAACTGGACCATCTTCGTTATCTGGACGATCGGTGGCATTGCACTTATGCCCTATGCTTGGATTCACGGCACACCAATGGTCGGTTGGTTCCCATTCGGCAAATACGCCATCATGATCCTTACTGCAACAATGACCGGAACCGTCCTTGTCTATGCGAAGAAAAATCCGCAAAAGGCGCACAAATACGCTATTTGGCTGGGTGTTGCACTCTGGATCGGTCTCGCAGTCAACATCATGGAAGCCAATATCCGTGACCTCACCATCTATTTCAACGCGGACACCTACTATGCGTGCGGAGCAGATTGGCAGTGCCTGAAACATGTCAATGACACTCACACTCTCGATATGATCGCGGGCCTTCCGGAAGCCAGGGGCGTGACCGCCGAACTCCATTCACAAGCATGGTACGAAGCAGTCGCGTCGAATCTTTCCGCTCGCCATATCGGTATTGATCCAGAAACCGGTTTTAGAACTATTGGTGGCTACTGGAACCTGATCAGCGCGGCAGCTGGCTTGCTCAACATCATCACAATTACCGGTCTAGGCAAGATCATCGCCACATCGCCAGGCAAGCAGAAGGTTCGTGGCCTGATCTGGGTTGACATGGTGTGGCCGTGGGTTATTGCCTACGACCTGTGGAACCATGCTTTCCTCTACAACTCGCTCGCTGACTACACCTGGTACTGCACAGCAGCCCTTCTTCTGGCATGTACCATTCCCGCCTTCACATGGGCAAAGGGCCAGTGGATTTGGTTCAGGTGCTTCACGTTAGTGTTCTGGATTTCTATGAACACATTGCTACCGGAAATCCTCGTTCCACCAAACTCCACCTTTAACTTCTCCACGATGGATCCGAACGCGAACATCATCTGTGCAGTCCTTGCATTGATCGCGAACGTTGCCCTGTTCGTCTACTGGCTCTACAAGATCGTTCGCTACCGCCGCAATCCGATCACCGGTGTTTTGTACCCCGAGCTCAGTGAATTCAAGACGATCGTTCGCACCCACTGCGATGACAGGGACAAGTACTTCCTTGTTGATCGCATTCCTGAAACCCCAGCAGAACTCGGCTTCGAACCCGATTCTCCAAACCCTCCAGCTGACGGTTATGTGTCATACATGCCGTGGTGGGGAAATAAGGACCATCGCTACCCGAAGGCTCGAACCGAGCGCTGACTATCATCAGCGTTCGTGTGCTACAGCAGAGTTTGGGGGTGTTATCGTCATTGATGACACCCCCAAACGAATTTCATGGTGGTGTATTTAGTCTGACGCTGGAGCAGGAATCCCGACATAGCGAGGCCTGAGTACGGGCTGGGGGACATAGGTTTTTGCGTCAATTTCTTTCTCAAACGTCAGAAGGTACTCTTTGGCTTCGCGCCCGCCAGCGTAGTCACCATATGATCCGTCTTTTCGCGTGATCCGATGGCATGGAGCAAGGATAGGCAACGGGTTATGGGAACAGGCTGACGCAGCCGCGCGATGAGCTTTCTTATTACCTGCAAGCAGTGCCAGGCCTGAATACGGCAATGTCGTACCGAAGGGAACCATCGTCAATTGTTGGGCAGCGCGCGCATAGAATCCCGAGATCAGGGACCAGTCCAGTGCAAGATCGAAAGTCTTACGCTGGCCAGCGAAATACTCTTCAATCTGATCGATGGCCTCAAACAGTTCTTTACTGTCTTCGACCATCTCATCATTCAACGAGTGTGCGACATTACGTCGTACTGTGGCGAAGTCTTCGCATTCGAAGGCAACTCTGACGATGCCTTTGCCAGACTTGATGAGCATCAGGTCGCCAATGGGGGAAGAAAGTGTTGTCCAGTGAAGCATCATTACTCCTTGGGTGAGCTCAACAGCGAATGGTACGAAACAGACTTTATGCACAAAGTCAACCCCGTGGTAGTTATCCACAGGGTTGACGTGTAAAACGAGTTGGTTCAGTGCCCGTTACTTGCGGCGGCGTTCGCGAACGCGCATACCGATCTGAATCGGAGTTCCTTCAAAGCCGAATTCCTCACGCAAACGGCGTTCAATGAAACGGCGATATTGCGGGTCAAGGAAACCCGTTGTAAACAGGACAAAACGCGGGGGACGTGATGACACCTGCGTGCCAAAAAGAATACGAGGTTGCTTACCGCCACGTAGCGGGTGCGGGTGGGCGGCAACGAGTTGGCCGAGGAACGCGTTCAGCTGACCTGTGGGGATACGCGTTTCCCAACCGGCAAGAGCCGTGTCGAGTGCACGCGTAATTCGGTTCGTATGCCACGCGGTCAGAGCGGACACGTTGATTCGCGGAGCCCACTGGACCTGGACAAGTTCGCGTTCGATTTCGTTCTTCAGTTCGTTCTGGCGGTCTTCGTCAACGAGATCCCACTTGTTCGTGACAATCACCAGTGCACGACCAGCATCAACGACCTGCTGAACGACGCGAATATCCTGTTCTGTCAGTGGCTGGGAGCCATCGAAGAGGACAAGAGCAACTTCCGCCTTCTCAATTGCTGCCTGGGTGCGAATCGACGCGTAGTAATCAGCACCGGTCGTACGGTGCATCTTGCGACGAATACCAGCGGTGTCAACAAACCACCAGAGGCGCCCATCAAGCTCAATGAGTTCGTCGACAGGATCGCGGGTCGTGCCAGCAAGTTCGTTGACGACAACACGTTCGGCTTGCGCGAGCGCGTTGAGCAGAGAAGATTTGCCGACATTCGGGCGTCCAACAAGTGCGATGCGACGAGGCCCCCCCTGAGGCAGTGCGCTTGCCACGGCGGATTCATCGGGCAGAACATCCATGATGGTGTCCAGCAAGTCGCCGATACCGCGGCCGTGGAGTGCAGAAATCGGGTGGGGCTCACCCATTCCGAGGCTCCACAGGTAAGCGGCGTCGGCTTCTTGTTGAGGAGAATCAACCTTATTTGCTGCCAGAATCACCGGCTTGCCTTTTGATCGAAGCATCGTAACGATGCGTTCGTCTGAAGCGGTGACGCCAACGGTTGCGTCAAGAACCAGAACGACGGCGTCGGCAAGATCAACGGCAATTTCTGCCTGCTCAGCAACCGAACGGTCTAGACCTTTAACGTCGATTTCCCAACCACCGGTGTCGACGACTGTGAAGTCGCGACCTGCCCATTCGGCGGGGTAGGAGACCCTGTCGCGAGTAACACCGGGAGTGTCCTGAACGACAGCTTCGCGACGACCAATAATGCGGTTGACCAGCGTTGATTTGCCGACGTTCGGGCGTCCAACGATGGCGAGAACCGGTAGACCGGCGAGTTCTTCTTTACGCTCATCGAAAGAAGCTTCACCGTCGATCAGTGCAAGATCGTCCTCGTCAAGCTCGAATTGAGCAAGAGAAGCTCGCATGTGCTGAGCGCGTAGCTCAGATTCTTCTTCGGCGGCTAGGTCCTGATTCAGGTTCTCGTCATTCACCCGTTCATCTTACGTGGCATCACACCCATAAGCGGTGTCAGCCTTGCGCTCACGCGCAATCTCACACGTTCTTAGATGTGCGAACGAACGTCGTAGTAGAGCACTTCGCGCGATACGGGAACATCGTTGTACTCGTGTTTAATGCCTTCGAAATCTTGATACCACTCCGAGCCTTTGCCGGTGATAATCACCGTGTCACCTGGCTGGGCTGCCAAGATTGCTTTGCGCACTGCATCGCGACGGCACGTCTTAATTTCTGTTACATCGTGCATGTCCGGACGTACCGAAGTAATACCGCGCAACAGGTAGTCGCGAATAGACTGCGGGTCTTCAGTACGTGGATTTTCGTCGGTCACCCACAAGACGTCAGCTTCTCGTGCCGCGATTTCGGCAAGGTATTCACGCTTTGATGCGTCACGGTCTCCATCGGTACCGAATACGATATGAAGCTTTCCATTCGTCAGCTCAGCTGTTGAGCGCAGAGTCCACTCAAGAGCCTCGGGAGTATGGGCGTAGTCGACGATGACGAGTGGTTGATTATGAGGCTTGGGATTAATCATTTCCATGCGCCCTGGAACCTGCTCCGCCTTTTCAATGGCGGCGATGACTGCATCCACGTCATAGCCAAGCTGAACGGCAGCAACAATGGCGACGGCAGTGTTCTGAACGTTCACTTCACCAAGAATCGGCATTGCAACATCATGCCCTGCGCCATTCGGATCCACCAACGTAAAGACCGTGCGACCGATCGAACGGTCGGGGTGAGTATTTTCAACGTGCCACTCGGCTTCGTTCGAGCTCAGCGCGGCAACGGTTGTCACCGGTACTTCAGCTTCGCGGGCAAGACGCTGGCCCCACTCGTCATCGACGCATACAACACCGCGTCGTGAGTGTTCTTGAGTAAACAGCGACTTCTTCGCGACGAAGTAGCTCTCCATGTCGCCGTAGTAGTCGAGGTGATCGTGTTGCAAATTCGTGAAGCCGACAACGTCAAACACAATGTCGTCAACGCGCTCGAAGCTCAGAGCGTGAGAGCTTGTTTCAATAACCGCTGCGCCAAGTCCTTCTTCCAGTGTTTGGGCAAGGAAGCGCTGGATGACAGGGGATTCAGCCGTAGTCTGATCGGAACGGAAACGTAGGTTACCGATGCGTGTTTCGACGGTTCCGCAGATGGAGGGATTCGGAAACTCAACGCCCAGAGCTGCACGCATGAGGAACGACGTAGTGGTCTTCCCGTTTGTGCCGGTCACGGCCATCGTCTTCAACTTTGTCGCAGGCTGGCCGTAGAGAGTTGCGGCTATAGTCGCTGCGCATCGACGAGGATCCTTAAGAATAACGATCGGCAGTCCGACTTTCTGATCGATTGCTCGCTTCGCTCCCTCGCTATCCGTGACAAGGAGGGTTGCACCAGCCTCGGCTGCCGCGTGGGCAAAACGAACTCCGTGCTGGGTGAGCCCAGGAATAGCGACGAACGCCCAGCCTTCTTCGCAGTCGTTCGAGGAAACGGTAATGCCCGTGATGGTAAGCCCGTTTGGATCCCTGAGAGGATTTCCCAAGGCGTCGCACACTGAATAGGAACCAACGTTGGCCAGCGCAATCGGAACACTAAGTGGCACAACTGAGGGGCGAATATCTACGACTGAGCTCATGCCTCATACTGTAGCGCCGGATAGCGAAACGCTTACAATCGCTTCTCGAAGTGTTTAAGAACGCGCCGTAAACTACGGTTATGCACGTCCTATCCCGCGATGAAGCCCGTCAACGTTCACACGCAATCGACCTTTCGACGATGAAGGTCAATCTTGATGTGCGCGGTGGGGATAGCCAAGACAATACCGAGTTTGTGGTTACGTCCACCTTCACCCTGACTTCCCACGCGGATTCCACCTTCGTCGACATCGCAGGCCAGGTTACCCGGCTCAGTGTGAATGGCGAGGCGCGAGAGATCACGCAAAATGACGAGTGTCTGGCCCTCAGTGGCCTGCCCGTCGATACTGAGTGCACGGTTGAGGTTCAGGCGCGGTGCCCGTATTCACACTCCGGTGAAGGTCTGCATCGATACATTGATCCAGAAGATGGACGCGTTTACCTGTACACGCAGTTTGAACCCCAAGACGCTCACCGCGCATGGCCATGCTTCGACCAACCAGATTTGAAAGCCGAGTGGTCATTCATCGTCGATGCACCGGAACACTGGGTTGTTGCCTCCAACGGAGCAGAGCTACATACCGAACCCATTGAAAACGGCACACGACATGTCTTTGCTCGAACGCGCCTGTTGTCCAGCTACATCACCGCCGTCGTTGCCGGTGACTGGGCTGTCATTGACGGAGGTACGTGGAGTGGGGGAGCAAACGACGGTCAGAAGATTGACGTCCCACTGCGCTTGATGTGCCGTTCAAGCTTGGCTCAAGCGATTGATTCCAACGACATTCTTTCCGTTACGCGCGCTGGCTTGGACTTCTACCACCAGCACTATGGCATCACATACCCTTGGGGCAAGTACGATCAGATCTTCGTTCCCGAATACAACTTGGGAGCCATGGAGAATCCGGGATGCGTGACCTTTAACGACTCATACCTCTCACGTGACACCCCGACCTTCGCCCAGCGTCAGCGTCGAGCAAACACGATTCTTCACGAAATGTGCCACATGTGGTTTGGGGATCTTGTGACACCTCGATGGTGGGACGACCTCTGGTTGAAGGAGTCATTCGCCGAGAATCAGGGTGCCCTGGCAGCAAGCCGAGCAACCGTGTACACGGGGGAGAGGGCCACATTTGCTGCAGGTCGCAAAATCTGGGCCTACGAGCAAGACCTCATGCCTACAACTCACCCGATCATTGCTGACATTCCCGACGTTGGCGCAGCCAAGACCAACTTTGACGGCATCACCTATGCCAAGGGCGCTTCGGTACTCAACCAGTTGGTAGCAACCGTCGGCGAAGAAGCCTTCTTTGAAGCCACGCGAATTTACTTCCAACGCCATGCTTTCGGATCGACCTCATTCCAGGACCTCGTCGACTGTTTGCAGGAAGCAACGGGCAAAGACTTATCCCACTGGGTGTCCACGTGGCTTACTACCTCCGGTCCTTCGAAACTCGTTCCTCACTTTGATATCTCCCGTATTGGTAGCGTCACCAATTTCCAGATCACGGATGAGTCTGAGTCAGATACGACTCGCCCGCATCGTTTCGATGTCACAACGTGGGCGATGAAACGCGATCAGCTTCAGATGACGCATCGTTTTGAGCTGACAATGGAAGGTCGATCCCAAGAGGTTGATCCCGCGGGGCTTCTTAGCCAACCAGCCGGTATTACGGATATGGATCTACTCGTCGTCAATGACGGCGATCTGACGTATGCGGTCACCTACCTCGACGATCGCTCAGCATCCAATGCGCTTGCCTTCATTTCGGCATGTCCCGACCTGATGACGCGATGCGTCGTGTGGGGTGCCCTGTTCAACGGTGTCCGTGACTGCCGCTTGAACCCCAGTGACTTCGCTCTTGCAGCATTCCGTCATGCAGAAAACGAAGTCGACGAGACACTTGCGGATCGCTTGTTGGAGCTCGGTCGCATTACCCTGGGCACCTACGTGCCAAAGGAACAGCGTGCCGCGATTGCGACAACGGTAGGAAGGCTTGCGCTACGTCTGTCGCGTGAGCACGCCACGGATCGTGGTCGCGCATGGTTAAAGACCCTGTTCTTTACCTATCCGATGACCGATGATCCCGCGATTAGTCAGACCGTGGAATCGTATGCGAATACTTTGACCAGCGAGATCGTTTGGACAGCTCGTACTGTCATTGCTGCTTCTGGTTCGATCGGACGCGATCGTATTGAAGCATGGCTCGCCACTTCCCCAACAGGCGAAGCAAAGACCGCATCAGAACGCGCAATTGCAGCTCTGCCGTACGAAGAAGAACGTGAGGCCTCGTGGTCGAAACTCTTCGTTGACGGGATCGCAAACGACACACTGAGCGCAATCCTCGACGGATTTGCTGCATCCTCGTGGCAAGGCTCAAGCTTCATTGACCGCGGTCTTGGCTCACTTGAATACTTCTGGAATACGCACTCGATTGCCCTGTCGATTCGCTACATCAAGGGCCTTCTTTCGCTCCCGGTTTATGCCGACAGCCCCGAAAGCGTCGAGGACCATATTGATCGGGTGAATCGTTGGCTCGGCGAACACGAGAATGCAGCATGGCCGTTAAGACGTCTTCTCATTGAGCATGTTGATTACGCATCTCGTGCAATTAACGTACAACGCACCTGGATGTAGGCGTGCAAGAATACAACACGCACACAACGTCTTCTTCGCCGGCGCAAGGCAATGATCCTGCTACGTCGATGTCGTTGCTGACCTCGTTGCTGAATAATCCGCTCGATGTTGGGTACGAAAGCTATGACGATACTCAGCATCCCAAACATTGGTGGCATCGCCCGATCGCTTTTGTTTTCACGCTGGCGCTCGGCTTCACGCTCACAATCGCAGTGATGTCATTGCGTACCGCTCAGGACGCTGACATTACTCAAAGCCTTCGCGATCAGGCACAATCTAGTCAAAGCGTCGTGGCTTCACTTCAGGACAACGTTCAATCGTTGTCCACCCGCGTCAACCAAGCTGCGTCGTCGACAGCTCCTCAGGTCCTCGTTGATCCTTCGGTTGCACTGACGAATGCAATGGAACCCGTGGTTGGTCCGGGAATTACGGTCACGGTCAAGGACTCGTCATCAGCAAAAACGCTGGCACAAGGGTCCCGAGGTCAGGTCCGCGACATTGACTTGAATGTGATCGTGAATGCCCTCTGGGCTGGGGGAGCCGAGGCAATTTCAATCAATGACCTACGAATTGGCCCAGGCACGTTTATTCGTACTGCTGGTTCGGCAATTCTTGTGAACGTCACTCCCGTTGAATCTCCGTACGAGGTGAGAGCTATCGGAGATGCGAACACACTGTCCGTTGGTCTTGTGCGCGGGTCAACAGGTGATTTTCTTTCAACTGCGAAGTCAATGAACGGCATTGAAATCTCGGCTGCGGGCACCGCCGAAATTCAAATGCCAGCGCTTAATGTCCGTACTCCGCAGTATGCGGTAGCGTCGAATTCCCAAGGAGAATAGTCATGGTTGTTGTCATTGGCCTAGCGGCTGGCATTATCTTGGGACTTTTCCTTGATCCGACGATTCCGGTTTGGCTTCAGCCGTTCTTGCCGGTTGCGGTAATCGCGGGCTTGGACGCTCTCTTTGGCGCGACACGCGCTTGGCTTGAAGGGGTGTTCCATGATCGCGTGTTCATCACGTCGTTCTTCTGGAATGTCGTTGTTGCCTGTTTGCTTGTGTGGTTGGGAACTCAGCTTGGCGTGGGGTCCGCGATTACGACGGCCGTCATCGTCGTGTTGGGTATTCGTATCTTTTCGAATACAGCATCGATTCGTCGTCTGATTTTTAAGGCGTAAAGTCCATGAGTTTAGATTCGAAGAATTCGCGTCATGGGCGACATGGAGCTTCTCGAAGGGACGAGGTTGCGTCCACTGAAAAGGACATGAAGCCGGGTCGCGCGCAGTTTGTTCAAGCTCTTTTTGCCGTTCCGCGCACGATTCACCTTGTCCTTGTTCTGATCTGTTTCATTCTTGGTTTTGCGCTGGTGACAACCCTTCGTGCTCAACGGGAAGATCCCTTGGAAGCTTTGAGCGAACAAGACTTGGTTGCGTTGCTTTCTGAGCTGAATTCTCAGGAGAATAACCTTCGTCAGGAGCGTTCTGCTTTGCAACAGCAGGTTGCCGAGATTGAAGCCAACGAGTCGGAGCAAGAAGCGGCGGCTCAGACGGCTCGGAAGATTAATCAGCTCGCTCAGATCAATGCAGGCAGAGTTCCTGTCGAGGGACCCGGGGTGCTCATACACATCGGTGATGAAGCGAATCGTTTAACGGCTACCGAGTTCGTGATGACGCTAGGGGAGTTACGTAATGCCGGGGCTGAGGCAATCGAGTTGAACGGCGTGCGTCTTTCCACCCGGAGCGCGTTTACGTCTGACAATAATATGATTGCGGTCGATGGCGTTGTCTTGTCGCAACCGTATGATTGGCATGTGATCGGCGAGGGTCAGACGATCGCGACTGCTCTAGAGATTCAAGCTGGTTCGGCTGCCCAGATGCGCGCAAAGGACGCGAATGTGTCGGTTTCAGTGGTTGGGCACATTTCGATTGATTCTGTGTCTTCTGTGCCTCAGCCTCAATACGCCGTGGTTGATACGTCAGAAGAGTCCAAATCTTCTGACGAGTAAGTACGTTTGCCCTGTACCCTTTAGACTATTGAGGGTAATGAATGCGTCTATCACAGGGGGAGATCATGGAATCCACTAACGATTTCGATCCAACCGCAACTTCCATCTTTGGACTTTCGCCGGTTGAAGAGCAAGTTGATGCTCCTCTTGTGTTGTCTGCACGCGACCAGGAAGCGGTGAATTCACTTCCCGCTGGTTCTGCTCTGCTGATCGTTCAGCGTGGCCCGAACTCGGGTGCTCGTTTCCTTCTCGACAGTGAGGTAACGAATGCTGGTCGTTCCCCGAAATCCGATATTTTCTTAGACGATGTGACCGTTTCCCGTAAGCATTGCCAGTTCAAGGCTGAAGACGGCGGTCATATTGTGCGTGATTCCGGTTCGTTGAACGGCACGTATGTGAATCGGGAGCGCGTTGACTCCATTCGTTTAAACGCTGGCGACGAGGTCCAGATTGGAAAGTATCGCCTGACATACCAGCCTTCGCCCTTGCAAGCATGAGTTCTCAGGCTGCACAGTTCAGCTCTGAGGCTGAACACACGAGTATTACGGGGCCGTGGCCACACGATGCGTCCAGGGACCCGGTTCTTTCGATCGGTAGAGTCGTCGAGGAACTCAAGAAAGAGTTTCCTGCTATCTCTGTGTCGAAGGTTCGCTACCTCGATGACCAGGGGTTGGTCACTCCTGCGCGTACGAAGTCGGGCTATCGCAAGTACTCGCAGACCGATGTGGAACGTATGCGTTATGTTCTGACACAACAGCGCGACTCTTTTACTCCTCTTCGAGTAATCGGTGAGCACCTGCGCGCCCTTGATGCGGGTCATCAGGTTGAAGCAGTCAGGCGGCCTCGTATCGTTTCTTCTGAGGGCGTTAGCGTCACGCCGTCTTCTCCCTATCTGTCGGCTAGGGAACTGACCGATCTGGCCGGCGTCGATATCTCAACGCTGGAACGTTATTCTTCTGCAGGATTGATTGCCCCTGACATTGCGGGCTATTTCCCAGTGCGCTCGTTGCAGATTGTGCGACACGTTGCCACTCTTGAATCCCAAGGATTCGATATTCGTCTGTTGCGTGCAGTGAAACTCAGTGCGGATCGTTGTTCTGACGTGATTGATCAGACTGTTCAATCTACTCGTTCGCGTGGACGTTCATCTGACAATGAACGTTTGAACGCGAAGGTGACTGAATCTGCCGAAATCATTGCTGACCTGCACAGAGAGTTCTTGCGAATCTCTGTTGGTCAGATTCTCTAAGAGGGGATCTCAACCCTCAAGTTCAAGTTGAACTTGAGGCTCGCCGGTCGTGTCATTGACCTTGCGTTCAATAACGCATAGCGTGGTATCACCATCAACTGATACGTCTTTCATTATTGCAGGAGTCCTAGTGAGCGCCGAACCATACGAGGCCGAATCGCGCCAAGCGATGCTCTTCGGTGATCCCCTTGAAGGCATTGACGGTGAAGGCCTTGGATACCGTGGTCCCGTCGCATGTGCAGCTGCTGGCATCACCTACCGCCAGCTCGACTACTGGGCTCGCACTGGTCTCCTTCAGCCTTCCGTTCGTGCCGCACGAGGTTCAGGTTCGCAGCGCCTGTACTCGTTCAAAGACATTCTTGTTTTGAAGATCGTCAAGAAGCTTCTGGATACCGGCGTTTCTCTTCAGCAGGTTCGTCAAGCAGTTTCGCAACTCCAGAACAGGGGAGTGGACGACCTCGCATCCATCACGTTGATGAGTGACGGCGCGTCAGTCTACGAATGCACGTCGACGGATGAGGTGATTGACCTTCTTCAGGGTGGTCAGGGTGTTTTCGGCATTGCCGTTGGTCGCGTGTGGCGCGAGGTTGAAGGCTCTCTTGCTGAGCTTCCTATTGAACGTTTGAGCGACCACGTTGATGAACTGGCAGAACTTCGCAAGCGTAAGCTCCGTTCGATTTCCTAAAGCTTTGCTTTCATAGGTCATCGCCTATGTCAGGGGGCAGTGATTATTCATCACCGCCCCTCTTTTCGTTGATCGCTTGTCGCTCAGCCCAGGCGCGCAGACCGGGTGTAACCGGTTTCAGTGTCAACAATTTCAACGTCAACGATTCCGTTCTCATCTACTCGGTAGCGTTCCTCGATAAGGTGCCCGATGTCAGTGCGCTCAACCGAAACATGTTTCAGGTCAACGTCTTCACCCTGTAGCACAGGATCAAACGGCATGATGATTTCGCCGGCTGGGCTTACCTGACCGCGCGGAACGCCCTGCTCGTCCACGCTGCGATACTCAACAAAGCGGTAGTAGCCAACGTTGTGGGCAGCCATGTAACGCCGAACAACAAGGGTGTCTTCGCCCGGTGTCCATCGATCATCGGGGGTAAGTAACGGGTCGAAGGAGAGGGATGCGCCCGAATCGTATTCACGGAAGACGCCAAGCCCGCGCGCAAGACGTTCTGACACGGTGTATCCGGCCTGTTCATCGGCCGCAATGGCAAGGCCGATAGCCGTCGAGCCGGCGTTGTGAGTCGAACGATGGACGCGACGACCAAATCGACGACGGAGCACCCTCGAGACTAGTGGGAATTCAGAAGCGCCACCAACAACATAAAGACCGGCAACGTCCTCTGGAATCACGCGTTCGCCACCGTTTTCTGTGGGGGAAAGGAGTGAATTTAAGACCTCCAGTGTGTGTTCAACAAGCGGAGTTGCAGCCTGGTAGTAGTCCTTGACGGAAAACGAGATCGGAATGTCACCAACGGTGACTACAACGTTGCGACTGTTGGGGTTCAGCGATTCTTTAACAACGCGGCATTCTTCGATCAGCGCTTGCCACTCCATATCACTCAGAGAAGCGGGCATCACGTTGGCGTTGCGAAGTGCGACCTGTGCCAGCACCATGTCGAAGTCGTCTCCGCCCAGTAGATTATCGCCGGCGGAATCGAGGACAGTGTGGTCGCGCCCGACTGCTTCGACAAGAGAAGCATCGAAGGTGCCACCGCCCAAGTCGTAAACGAGGACCCGAGTGCGTTTTGCGTTCAAGCTGGAAGCATGGCGGTGGGTGTATTCAAAACCTGCAGCTGAGGGCTCGTTCATCATTTCGATGACGTGCCAACCGGCTGCTTTAAATGCTTCAAGGGTCATAAAACGCTGAGCAGACCACGCATGCGCGGGGATACCGATGACCGCTTCAAGCGGTTCATCGCCTTCGATAACGGCGGATGAATTCTCTCGTACCATACCTGCGACGTACTCCAGGAAGCGAGTAAGAACATCGATGATCAGGAAGTCGCGGTTTCCGAGGCGAAGAGTTGTCCGAGGTGTGACGTCAGGGTCGGATAGAAGGCGCTTGAAAGATCGGATGTGTTCGCCGCCTCCGAGAGCTGCTTCGTGAGCTTCAAAGCCAAAGAGCAAGCCTTTGTCATCCAGAGCAACAACCGAAGGGACGTGGTCAAAGGCGTCACCATCGGGGGAGATGAATGAGATCAGGGGATAGTTGCCTCGATCAACGAGGGCAACGGTTGTGCGGGTGGTGCCAAAATCTACTCCGAACTTCATAGGTTCAAGAGTATCGGCTAGGCCGAATGCCCCCGCTCAGACACCTCGGGCTTCAAGTGATTGACGCTGTGATACTCGAGTAATGATGAGGGTGGTCAGAAGGAAACCAAGTAAGCAGAACACAATGCCACCCACTGCGTCCAGCACGTAGTGATTGGCGGTCGCAAGGATTACCCAGATTGTGTAGAGGGGATGCAGGGCAAGAATTGCTCGGGCTTGCCAGCTCTTAAAGACGAATGTACCTAGAACAATGGCACTCCATACAGCCCATCCCGTGTGCATGGATGGCATCGCAGCATAAGAGTTCGCCAAATAAGAAAAGGCAGTCGAGTATCCAGAGCCAAGCGTTGATTGGGTAGCTACGGCATCGACGTACCCCAGTGAGGGAAAGAATCGCGGAGGAGCCAGGGGATACACCCAATAGGTGATCATTGCGCCACCAGTCATCACGAAGAGTGAGTTGCGAACGAAATCGTAGCGGTCTGGGCGTTTCACCCACACGATGGCCAAGGCTGTGAATGTCACGGCAAAGAATGAAACGGAATAGAAAACCGCTGAAACATTGGCGAGCCACGGGTGGTGGGAGAGCCATGTGTTGAGCGCGAGTTCGACGTTGATCCCGAGATAGTTTTCGAGGCGCAGAATCTGACGCGCATGCCGAACTGCAGCAACTCGCGTAACGGGCGCAATGGCGCACATCAGCGAATAGAGCAGAGCACAGGTTCCGACAAGAGCAATTTCAGGGAGGGGTTTTCGGACATTCGATGAAGCGCCAGAAACGGCGGTCCGCTGATCGGTTTTCAGTGCAACACTCATGTCATCCCTTCCTTTCGCATTCCATAGATGTCCTTACCTATCGTTGTCTACTTTTCTTCCGGTTGCACGGTGGATTCATCGTGGTGTTGGCAACCATTTGTGAGAGGAGTGCATGGAATTGAAGCTGGATCAAAACCCCAACAATTCTGACATAATGTACATTATCGGCTTCCGAGATACCTAAGGGTGTCCGCTTGATACATGTTGTCTCTGATTTCTACGTTCGCGTGTATGAGTCTTTGGAAGACGTTCCTCGCATTTGGAAGAAGAAGTAGCTGGGAATCAGTTAACCAGCATGGAGAAAGTAGTGAACGATGGAACAACCCGCCTCCCTGGTTCTTGTCGATGCAGTTTCTAAGGCTGGCAAGCCCTACCGGTATATCTCTGTTCAGTGGAACGGCGTTGAGGTTGAACGCTGTTTTAAGTCTGAACTAGAGATTTATACGATTTTCGGAGGAGGTGAAAATAATGGGCTCCACGGTCGTTCCGATGGCTAGAGGCCTTGCCCTCATGGAGGGTGCCGGCGGTATGTCTGGTTGGATTAGTTCGTTTCAATCTACTTGGAATTCTGCTTCCATGTGGGGTGAATTGACTCAAGCGGCTGCCCTGATTGGTCTTGTCGTCGTCTTTGCTTTTGGCTATCGCGTTGTTCGTCGAGTTATCTCTGGCGCTTCGCGTGGCAAGGCGAAGATCTGATTTCCCTTTGAAGGACTAGCCATGTTGTATGATTTTGAGCCATTTATAGCGGTTGTTAATGCTTTAGGTTCCGCCCTTGTTCCTTTGGCTGTCCCCGCTATTTGCGCATGGCTAGTTCTTCATTGGATTGCTGATCTTATTTTTCGGAGTTGATAAATGAGGTTCATAGAACCCGGCAATTCCGGTGGATCTGCTCGCCCGTCGTGGGGTGATTCTTTATGTTTTTACGGTAATTCCGTTCGCGTTTTTAATTCCCGTGAGTATGGGCAGAATAGGAGTTATCGCGATTATGTTAAATTATCGTCCACGTTCGATGAAGTCGTGTTTTCTTCTTCGGGGTCTTCTTATGGGAGTTCTTCCCCGTGTTCTTCGTACCAGGTTTATAGTTTTGAGCAACTCCCTACGACTGTTGAGGGTGGCGCTACGCTCGTTTCGTCGGCGGTTCTCGTCGTCGCGTGTATTACGGTGTTTGTTTGGCGCGTTATTCGTCCTATTTTCCCTACTCATGTCTTTACCGGCTTACGCCGGTGAATTCGATTCTAACGGCGTAAAATATATCCCCTATACCCCCTCTAGTGCCCCGTTTCTTCAAGTTTCTAACGGCTCCGTGAGTTTTTATCCTGATTATGTCTGGCTTAAAGCCTCCGGCACTACCCCGGTTTCTGTTTCTGAGTTTTCAACGCCTATAGGGTTGGTTAAAAAGGGCGATATTCTCGCTATCTCTGTTTACCCGTGGGACTCTACCCCTGATTCTTTTACATATTCGCATGATAGGGGGTATCTTTATCACTCAGACGCTGGCGCAGGTCGCCCTATTACGTTAACTGAAGCTTTTTATTCGCGTCTGCGGTGGGAAGCGGTGGGTAAAGACCCTTATACTCGACTTTTAGCGGTGCGCGATAATACCGCCTATTTTTCGTGTGAACGTGATGATTATTGCTGGACTTCAACCCTTTTCCAATATTCACAGCAAATTAATACTGTTAATGGTGGTACTGCTTCTTTTCATGGTCTTGTCATGACCTCGTATCTTATTCGCTCCGGTCAATCGCCGTCCGATGTTGTGGCTTCGGAGGAAAAGAAGAAAGCCGACGCGCTTGCTTCACAGGATAATTCGGGTAAGGCACAGCAGAAGCAACTCGAAAATTCCGCGTTTCAGTCTAAAAGTTCATCGCTTTCTAGCTCGTTGAAACAGATTGTGAATGCTCCTGCTCGCTCTTGCTCTGTTTCCGGGACTGCGCATACTGGTTTAGTTCTTGATTTTGATTTTTGTTCAACGCCTCGCCCGCCCTGGCTCGGTCCTTTGCTTTCTCTTCCCGTCGCGATTACTTCACTCTTTTTATCTATTCACGTTGTCAAAATGATTGCGTCTGAAATAGAGAAGTTTAGAGCAGGTGTATAGGCATGGTTGATGGTATTCGCGTTGGTATCCGTATTGCTACGGTCGCGGCTTTAATTCTCGCTTCGGTCGCCGTTTACGCCTTATTTAATAGCGTTAAAATCCCGTCCGCTAATGTTTCGACCATCGTCCAAGCGGTCGGTGTCGGTAAGGGCGTTTTGATGCACTGGGCACCCGAGGCCGTGTGGATGTTCGGCGCGGTTCTTGCTTTATACGTTGTCCGCTGGACTGTTTTCCTTGCTCGTTATGCCGTTTTGGGTTTGAAGTGGCTACTCGTCGCATGGAGATAAAACTATGAAGATTGATTGGTGGACATTCAAAAAACGCGCGCCAAAAGCTTTAACCGGCTTCCCTACCGGCACCCGCGTGTACAAGGGGTTTCAAGGTTCGGGCAAAACTCTTAGCATGGTTCATTATGCCCGCCAGATTATGAGCGAATTCCCTGACTGCCTTGTTTACTCTAATATCATTTTTAAGAACAACGACCGCGTTAACTTTTTTGACTCCAATGACGCACTTGACGCGATTCTTAAACTCTCCCCCGGCGAGTCCGGTCTGCTCCTACTTCTTGACGAAGCCCATCTATTTTTTAACAAGAAACGGGGTATCTCCCTCGATTTCCTCACCGCTATTAGCCAGCAACGTAAGAACCGCTTTCATATCGTGATGAGTAGTCAAATCTGGGAAGAACTCGACATCTCACTACGTAAACAAGTGAGGGAAATTGTTTCATGCCGTTCACTATTTAGAACCATTATCATTAACGATGTTGCAGACGGCGAAACACTCACTTACGACAAACTTGAGGGCGCTTACGTCGCCAAACATATCTACACTCAAATTTTTCACATGACTAAAGAGGAATGCGAATGCTACGACACGTTCCAACGTATCAGCCGAAACGACGACTACCAACGGACTACCGGCGCTACCTCAGTTGCTCCGATCTTTGTAGAAGATTCTCGATCGTCAGGGACGCGGACGCGCCTGCGGGCGCGTCACTGACGCGCGTGGGGGGCGTGGGGGGGTCGAAACCCCCCCCAACCCCCCCCCCCCCCCCCCCCCCCCACAACTTTAGAACTGTCTGTTATGTTTGTTGCATGGCTCTCGCTCTTGGTAACTCGCAAACAGTTGTCACTGATGGTGATTCTTCTAGGTCTTATCGGTTTCAACTGCGCAATGTTGCTCGTAAATATACTGACGCTAGGGTGAAAACCTGCGGTTTCCCGCTTCGCTATGGCGTTGCTGTCCAATCCTTGCAAGATGGTTCTTGCGGTTTCGGTGGTATTGAGACGTGTTCAAGTCCGTGGCTGTGTCCTGTTTGTTCTGCCAAAATTTCTATGGGTCGTCGCCAGGAGCTTCTTCAACTCGTTGACTGGGCTAAACAGAATGAATACTGCGTATCGTTCCTAACGTTGACGCAACAACACAACAAAGGTCAGAAACTCGATGACCTATGGCGCAAACTCAGTAAAGCATGGAGTAAATTAAATCGTCGCAAGACTTTTAACCGTTTCAAGAAAGATATAGGCTTCGTCGGCTACGTCCGAGCCAACGAAGTCACCCACGGCGGTTCCGGCTGGCATGTTCACTCGCACTATATTTTAGTTTCCAAACTCAACCCGGTTACGGCAGATAATCAGCGGTTTATTTCTTTACAGTGGCGCGACGCTCTGCAGTCCGTAGGGTCTTCGTCTTCGCTTGAACGCGGGGCAGTTCTTGAATCTGTTTCGGGCGATACGGCTGAAATCGTGGCTAAGTATGTCGGCAAAGGTGCCGGCGATATTGGTCTTGAAATGACCATGGGTAATTTCAAGCGTGGTCGCAAGTCCAGTTCACGCACTCCTTTTCAAGTTCTCGCAGACTTGGGAGAGGAATACAATGAAAGAGATTTCGCGATTTGGCAAGAATGGGCGTCCGCGTCTAAGGGGAAACGGCAACTACAGTGGTCGAGGCATTTCAAAAAACTCGCGGGCATCGACGAACTGACCGATCAGCAGGTAGCCGAACAAGGCGAAGACCGTGAAACACTTGGCTTTATTAGCCGTGTAGATTATTTAGACCTGTTAGAATCTAACTATCTTCCTAGATTTATGGACGCGATCGAAGACCAGATCAGACATAAAGCAACATTATCGGCTTCAGCTTCGTGTGTGAGAGATCCGCTAGTAATGCAAATGCTGGTATCTCCGCTAAAATAGAGTGTTAGCTTCAATGACCTTAAGGAGATCACCATGGCAGATCGCGCGCTCCGAGGAATGCAGATCGGCGCAAAGTCTATGGAGTCTGAAGACGGTGTCGTTTTTGCCGAACGCTACACCGTTTCGTACGTCTGCCCGAACGGTCACGAGTTCGAGGTTCCTCTTGCTAGCGAAGCAACTCCGCCAGCAACGTGGGAATGCCGTTGCGGTAGTTCTGCTGAACTGATTGGCGATGCGCCAGAAGATGAAGAAACAAAGCCCGCCAAGGCTGTTCGCACCCACTGGGATATGCTTCGCGAGCGCCGCAGTCTTGAAGAACTTGAAGTTGTCCTGAACGAACAGCTCACCGCATACCGCGAAGGGCGCCTTCAGCCCGAAGGTCACTATCGTAAGGGCTGACACCCCTGGGCTTGGCTTGCTCGACTCAATAAAGCCTCCAGATACTCCTGGCTTCCTGCGCGAAGCGAGGAGTATCTGACATAATAATACCCTCTATCGAACGTTTCACGCACAATTTAAAGCATATTTATGCAGGTCAGATCCTATTTTGACGCCTTAGAGAGTTCCAGTTCACCGCAGCCTGAATCGACGCATAGAGCAAGGCAAAAACGCCGTACACACCCGTTGCTCCCATAACCATCTGAGCGGGCAACTCCCCCAACTCAGCAGTCTTCGTCATCGACGTCCTCAGAGGCACCGAGTCAGCAAGCCACGCAGCACTGTGAGGATCGGTTGTCGCCTTCATACGACCATCCGGCAAAATCACTGACGACATTCCGGTAGTCGACGCTTGGATCGCTGAACGCGAATACTCCATTGCTCTCAAACGCAGAAGCTGATTCTGCTGGGCAGACTCCGATGAAGATTGGAAATGATAGTTATTCGACGGAGTGACAATGAGCTGTCCACCTGCCATAACACCAGGACCAATCACCGCCGGGTAAGCGGATTCAAAACAAATCCCTACAGCGATCGGAATCGTCCGCGAATCATGGAGATGAACATTCATTAATGCAAGATTATTAGCGGCAGCCATGTCCATATTGATCTGAGCAGCCTGGGTAGCAAGCTTCGAAATCAGCGAACGGAAAGGAATGAATTCTCCAAAAGGAACAGGCTTTTGCTTAGCATAGAGGCTTTCTTCATCGAGTCCCTCGGACTCGTACCAGACGCCCAACCAATTCCAACGCTTGTCATCTTTAACGTTCGCGAAACCGAAGAGCAACGGCGCATGAGCCAACGTGGCCGAAGAATCAACAAGCTGGGCAACCAAACCGGATTCTCTCGGGTCACGATCGGCGCCGGTTTCTCCCCAGATCAGCAGATCGACAGGATCAGACTGAGCCACAAGCTCCTGAGTCATCGCAGAATTGTTCGTTGTGACCTTACCTTCGATACCAAAGGTGTGTGCTCCCGGTAGTTCAACGTCTCCCTGAACAACTCCCACACGAATCGTGCCTGCCTCTTGCGACAAAGGAAGCGGAATCATCCACGCGGCAAAAAATACGCCGAGACTTCCAACAAGCAGAGCCGGCCTCGTGAACCAATGCTCATCGCCCAAATCTGAGCGGAAATAGAACACTCTCCGAAGCGCAACTGCGAGGGCAACGCTCACAAATGACACCACCACTTCCCCACCCCACGGGGCAAGGTGACCAAGTGGTGAATCAACCTGTGGCATCGCGACATTTCCCCACGGAAAAGCAGTCCAGGGATAGTGACTACGAAGCTGCTCGACACCCACCCACGTCAATGCATAGACAAAAGGCTGTCCCAACGGAGAATTCACCACTGGAATCGACTGTGACAGACGCGCGATCACTGCCCACAGGCACAACGCAATCACCTGAGTCGTAGCAAGAGCGGCCCACGGTAAATATCCTCCGGTCGCCAGCGTCACCCAGTGAATCAGAGGAAGCCACCAGGAAAAACCAAAAACAACGGTGTTCAGCAGTCCGCGTGAAAGAGTCGAATGATCCACACGTGAAAAATAGAGAGCAAGAGACGGAAAGATCAGCCACCATAACGACAGGGACGGGAAGGCTGCCCACATTCCCACGCCTGCAAGGGCGCTGAGAAAAACATCAACAATCAAAGAAGTATTTTTCATAACACCGACCACGCTACTACGCCGTGAACAAGTTGGTGTCGGGCACGCTTCGCCTGCGACGCCATCGCTTCGTCAGTGTCATGACGCAGCTGATCCAACAGATCCATGACCTGACGAATCCAACGAACGAAGTCGCCACCGAGCATCTCTTCGCCATCGAGCGAGGTTCCCAACGATGCCCCATGAGCCCACGCCAGACACGCTTCCATCATTCCCGAATCAGGCTCAGTTGTCGGTTCAAGTCCGGCTCGCTTCTCAACCTCTGCGACCTTCGCACTTGCTTGAAATGTTGCCTTGAGTGCGCGCGTCAAATTCTTTGAAAGACCAACCGGGAGTGCAGGACGCGCACCATCTTCACGACGCGACTCAAACACACACGTCGACACGATCGCAGCCAATTCCGCGTCATCCAATCCGCTCCACGCTCCGCTTCGCAAACACTCCATGACGATGATGTCGCGCTCGCCAAAGATATGACGTAGACGTTCACCCTGGTCGGTCACAGTATCGCCGTCAAGAAAGCCTAGTTCCTCCAAAACCTGGCATACTCGGTCGAACTTATGGGCAACGGAATGTGTTCGAGAGTCAATGCGTTCGTTCACCTTGCGCAACTCGCGATTAATTCGGGCCCACTGATGCCCTGCACGCGCATGGTGTTCACGTTCAGGACACTGATGAACAGGATGAGCCTTCAGTTGCTTCTCGATCTGGGCGCTCTTGGTCGCATCAAAGTCCGGCGTATCAAGCGGAATCTCAATAGATTTCACCCGAATACGGCGCTTGAGTTCATCAGCGATTTTCATTCGTTCTTTATTCCGACGCACCGCAGATCCGCCGGCAATCTTCATCGACCCCACAACAGCGAAAGAAGATGAGACATCTTTAGCTGACAGCGAATGGAACTTCCCATCCGTGCCAATCAACGTTGTAGAAACGTGCCCGATAGCCGTGTCGGAATGGAACGCAACCACCGCGTACAGGCTACGACGACCAGATCCATAACGAATGATTGTTCCTGGCTGACAGGTCGCCAACGCCACACGATTTGCACTGCGTTTTTCGGCAGCCCTCAGCTTAGATTCGGACTTCTGGGCAAGAACAAGATCGTCACGAAGCGCAAAATACTCGCGCGCATCTCCGCGATCACATTCCATATCCTGCTCGAACTTGGCACGCTGGCGTGCGAGCGCACGGGCATGCTGTGCAAGTTCAACGACCCCGCCATCGGCTTGGAACTGAGCGAACGATGTTTCAAGCACATCACGCGTGGCAGCCCGCGACGAATGGTGAAGCAGGTTCACAACCATGTTGTAGGTCGGAGTGAAAGCACTGATCAGTGGGTATGTTCGTTTAGAGGCAAGAGCATTGACCTCTTCAGGAGTAACTTGGCCACGGTGAAGAACAATTGCATGTCCCTCGGTATCGATGCCACGCCTACCAGCACGACCCGACAATTGGGTGTACTCCCCCGGTGTCAGCTGAACGTGGGCAGCTCCATTCCATTTGCGCAACGACTCGATGACGACACTGCGAGCCGGCATATTGATGCCTAGAGCAAGCGTCTCAGTCGCATACACCATTTTGATCAAACCGCGCGTGAAGAGCTTTTCTACTGTCTCTTTCTGAATGGGAAGAAGACCCGCGTGATGCGCTGCGATTCCACGTTCTAGTGCCTCACCCCACGCATTAATCCCTAAGACATGACAGTCTTGTGCACCAACCTGAGTTTTTACCTCATCAACCGCTGTCGCAATCTGCTTCTGCTCTTCTTTATTGGTCAGCCAAATTCCCGCGCGAACAACCTGGGTGACAGCGTCTTCACACCCTGCCCGAGAAAAAACAAACGTGATCGTCGGTAATAGGCCAGCTCGATCCAGCTCAATCAAAGTCGACGGACGCGACTCGCGTGGAGGTCTGACACGAGCAGTTTCATGCCAATTCCTTCCACCTCGTCCCATTCTCCCAGGATTCGACGGACCGATAGCCGAACGTAGCTCCGGGTTGATTCGCGTTGATTCGCCCTTCTTCGATGGCGAATACAAGTCATAGAGATGTCGCCCGACCAACATGTGCTGATACAGCGGGACAGGACGATGCTCGGAAACAACAACCCGGCATCCTCCACGAACATGACCGATCCACGTACCGAATTCCTCAGCGTTCGAAACGGTTGCCGATAGAGCGACAATCTTTTGCTCAGCGGGAAGATGGATAATCACTTCTTCCCACACGGGGCCACGGAAGCGATCCGCTAGGTAGTGCACCTCGTCGAGCACAACCGAATCAAGATCCGATAGATCCGCGCCCGCATAAATCATGTTCCGAAGAACCTCAGTCGTCATCACAACGATTGGCGCGTGAGAGTTGATCGACGTATCACCGGTCAAAAGACCAACAGTGTCTTCACCGAAGCGACGACGTAGATCCGAAAACTTCTGATTAGATAACGCCTTAATCGGAGTTGTATAAAAGCTTCTTTTTCCCTTCTGGAGAGCAAGGTACGTCGCGAATTCACCCACAACCGTCTTACCAGCACCAGTTGGAGCAGCAACTAAGACTGACTGTCCAGCTTCGAGAGCATCCATCGCTTCGATCTGGAAATCATCAGCCTGAAAATCGAGGGTCTCGCACCATGCGTAACGCATGGTGCGTTGGATGTGCTGATCCTTCTTAAACGCCTGTATTCGCTGGGCCGGACTCAGCTGCTCAACAGGCTGTGGTTCCCCGGAAGCTTTGCTTGCCTGACGCCTTCTTTTTGGGCTCACAATGTCTCCACGCTGTCTAGAACCTCGTCCCATGATGCCTTCATCTGACGCGCAACTTCACCCGCTTGCACGAGCGAGTCCTGCGGGGCGGATTCAAGGGACTCTGAAATATCAATAAGCAACGTCAAAAACCACTGTCGGCTCCAGATCGGAATCAACAGTTCGGTCAATTTATCGTTGACTTGACGACTGATTACCTGCGGGTATTCGTCTGCTACCCAACGCCCATTGGGGCCAACAACCAGTTGTTGTGTCTCAAGTGGTTGTTGGTTGTCACGCAGTCTATTGGGTGACTTCCGCCGGGCATTCTTACGCGACATATTGATTTCGAGGTCGCTCATCCGGTCAACAGCGAACGTTCTCCACTCATCGTGGATCATGCACCAGCCAAGAAGCATCCAGCCGGTTCCTTCCAAATGAAGTTCACGAGGTTCCACTTCGCGACGCTGAGTCGCCCCATTCGCTGAGGTATAGGTGAACACAACCGGTCTGCGAAGCCCGATGGCACGGTCAAGAAGAGCAAAGGCATTCTGACACTGGTGATCCCGGTGATGAAGCAGAATCTGCTCATCACCACGCTCCCCAACCAGCTGGCCAATCTTGTCCAGAACGGCGGGAATACGCTCGACAAGGTCTCGGGAAAGAACACTCGACAGAGACTCAAGACCGATACGAATCGCCAACGCTTCGCTTGGAGTAAGGCCCGGTAGCTGATTGGCGTCAATATGCGACATCAGCTGGACAAGACCTGAGTCGTGAAGAAGATCAATATCAACCCAGAAACGACCGTCGAAATCGAACGTGTCATCATCAGCTACTGACAGGGTATTCAAATCGCGAAGCATCTTGTCTCGCGTTCCACCAAACTGGCGGACCACATCGTCGAGTGGCACAGGTTCGAAATATGCATTCGTTGCAAGCCAATCACGAATCGCGAGCAGGCGAACAAGCGCGTCAGTAGATCGTGCTCCCATCACTGAACTCCCCACGACGAGGCCCTGTCAATTCGGGCATAGATCTCATCCCTCAAATCGTGGGGAGCAAGAACAACAACATCTTCACCTTCGGTGAGAACGCGCGTCATCCACGTATGACGGGAAGCTCGCAGCCCGACGGCTTCGCACCAACCATCTGTTATCAGGCGCCCTGTCAGTTGGACGTAGGCGCGAATCGCAAGCGATGCGTCATCGCGAATTGCAAGAAGAGGCTCTATTTCTAGAAGAGTGAAGGGATCTGCCGGGATCTCGGGAAGCTCCAGTGCGTCGAAAGAGTCGCCAATAATTTCAATCTCGGAAGCAATCCGCGACAGCTTGAACAAACGCGGTGCGTACCTATCCATATCAAAACCCCATAAGTACATGGAGTTCGAGCGCATCACAAGCTTTCGGGGAGCAACGCTACGTCGGAACGAATCCGATTCAGACGTGTAGTCAAAGCTGACAAAGCGCCCATGCGTGATTGCTTCGCTCAGCGCACAAATCACATCGCTGTGATCAAGGCCGATATTCACGTGAGAAAAAGACGTTTCAGGCGGATCCATCGAAAGCGCTAGCTTTTTTAGTGCCGTCGTATTCGCGTCATCGTCCCACACTTTGATTGCCATCGAAATGAGCCGTGACTCGCTGGCATCAAAACGAACGTTCTCTCCTTGGAACTGAGCCGAAGCTTTCGGATCAATTTCATAAGTGAAATCAGGATTCGTTCCCCGCATTGTCAGTGCGATACCGATGGAGTGAAGAGTTTCTTTATCGTCTTGGAATTGGCCCTCGAAGTTATCGTGAGTCAGTCCTTGATACTGAAGAACCTGTTCCTGAATCTCCCGCTTAGACAGTGGGCGTCCAGAATGCCTCAGACAATTCAATAAGGCAAGCAACCGAGCATCGCGCGAGCTGTCATTTCCCATAGGCATAAGCCTACTGATGCTCGCGAGCAAAAGCCCTGTTCTAGAGACGAGAGGCACGCAATTCGGTGACGATAATTCCTCGGGCTCCAGCCTCGTGAAGCTGATCCATAATCGGATTCACTTGGTGTGCTTCCACCATCACGCGAACCGCTCGCCACGCAGAATCCTGCAATGGAGAAACAGTCGGAGAGTCAAAGCCAGGCGCAATAGCGATCGCCGCATCAAGAGCAGACTCGCGAACGTTGTAGTCAACAATCACATACTTGCGAGCAACCTGAACACCTTCGAGGCGCTTGACCAGCGTTGCCAGCGCCGGATCGTCAACGACATCGGGACGTGTGATCAGAACAGCTTCTGACTTCGCCAAAGGCTCACCAAACACCTCAAGGCCGGCAGCCTTCAGGGTTGAGCCGGTTTCGACGACGTCAGCAATCAGGTCAGCAACACCCAGGCGCACCGAGGACTCCACTGCCCCATCAAGGTGAACGACCTCAGCATCCACACCACGCTCATCAAGATATGACTTCACCAGATGGTCATATGACGCAGCAACGCGCTTACCGTTGATCTGTTCAATCGAGGTAATCGTGCCGGTAGGAGCTGCAAAACGGAACGTTGAACGAGCAAAACCCAACGGGAAATGCTCGATTGCTTGAGTCTGAGAGTCAAGCAGCAGATCGCGACCGGTGATACCCGCTTGAATGGAGCCTCGTCCCACATAGACCGCGATGTCTCGCGGACGCAGGAAGAAGAGTTCGACATCATTCAGGGTGTCGGTAAGAACAAGCTCACGACCGTGGCGACGAGTGTTGTAGCCAGCCTCAGAAAGCAGACGAACAGCAGGGTCAGACAGTGAGCCCTTATTGGGCACAGCAATGCGAAGCATGGAGATCCTTCAACGAAAATGCTTAGAGTTTCTTGTAAATGTCGTCGAGGGTCAGGCCCTTGGCAATCATCATGACCTGCGCATGGTAGAAGAGCTGCGAGATCTCAAGAGCGAGATCGTCAAGAGTCTCGTATTCGGCAGCCATCCACACTTCGCCGGCTTCTTCGATGATCTTCTTTCCGATCGCATGGATGCCCTTGTCCAGTTCAGCAACAGTCCCAGAACCCTCGGGGCGGGTCTGAGCCTTTTCGGACAGTTCGGCAAAGAGATCTTCAAAAGTAGCCATGGCCTGACTTTACGACGCCTCGGACAACAAATGAAACCCTATCCGCCTAGCGGACAGCCTTATTCATTCACATACTCGTTAGTAGCAGCCAAAGAAGCATCGGGCTTCTGAGAGACGACACCCGGCACAGAGCCCAAGAACTCTGCCATCATCTCCCAGCGATCAAGATCCTGCCTCGCCACAGCCGGGCCGCCAGCGTTCATCATCAGAGGAATTGTCGCCTGAAGCACTGCCATCGCATTAGACTTCGAGGTCTCGTCGCTGAGAGTCTCATCCCACGCCATCGTGACGTCAAGGGCATGGTCGGGATCATCAATCACCGAGTTAATACCAGCAGTTGTTGCGCTGACAACCGCTGACGCAAGTTCAGGGTTTGCCTCAGCCCACTGACGGGTCGTGATGATCGACGCCGCGACAAGAGGCGTCTGCGATTCCAAACTAATGGCCCTGACATCCATGCCCGACTGGAGCATCTGAACCAGGTCATTATTCGCAAAACCGAGGACAGCATCCACTTCACCTTGAGCAAGAGCAGCTCGTTGCGTGTAGCCAATCGACGCAATCTCGACATCCTTCTCGCTCAAGCCACCCTGTAAGATAGCCGAGAGGGTCGCATACCAGTTCGACCCATACTCACCGGGAATACCGATGCTGTGTCCTTTAAGGTCCGACAGAGTGTGGATCTCAGAATCCGCTGGAACAATCACAACGCCGGGGTACTGACGGTAATAGGTACCAATCGACACCAGATCCATCCCGGAATCACGCGCCACCATTGCCTCGTCACCCGAAGCAATCACAACGTCTTCTTCACCGGAAATGAGGGCCGTAAACAGTCCCTCATCGGAACCGTGGTGACGAATCGTCACATCCACCCCAGCATTCGAATACAAGCTGTCATCATGGGCGACATACACGGGAGAGAACTGCACGTTCGGAATATAAGTGAGACCAACGGTCACTGCGTGTGACGCCGACGCACCAGACTCAGCGGTCGAAGGATCGGGAGCACATGCTCCCACACATGTAACGCCGAATAGGGCGAAAGCCACGATAGATGCGCGAAGACGAACAGACATGAGGAACCACTTTCATTGCGAGATCATGTAACGATGCGAGCGCTCAATGCGATACACGAGGATGTATATCGCTGTTGCCATCACACACAAGAGTCCAATCGTGACGAACATTCCTGCCGTATCAACGTTTGAACGTGCCTGTGTAAGAACCTGCCCCAAGCCATTGCCACCCATCACCATTTCGCCAACAACTGCGCCAGTCACCGAAAGAGTAAAACCGTTTCGGACACCGCCAAGGACCGCGGGGGCCGCAAGAGGAAGCTCCATCGAAATCACCATCGTTAAGCCCGACGCTCCATCCACCTGGGCGGCCTCGAGAATCTCAGAATCGAGATGTCGTAGACCCACCACCGTAGAGACGAGAATCGGGAAGAAAACGAGAAGCGCACAGAGTGCAGTGATCGACCAAAAACCGTAGCCGATCCACAAGACAAGAAGTGGTGCGAGAGCAATAGCAGGAAGCGCCTGCGTAGCTCCAAGGAAGGGTTCGACCGCAGCACTGACAAGTGGCGAACGATAGATGAGATACGCCAGCGGCAGTGCGACAAGGGCGCCAAGAACGGACCCCGCAATCGCCTCCCCCGACGTCACAAGCGTTTTATTCCAGAACGACGACCCTGTTGCAAGCGTCAATGCACGCTGCCACGTTTGTGCAGGTGACGGTAGACGCCACGACTCGATGCCCGAAAAGGATACGGTCACCCACCACATTCCAAGTAGGAAGAGCAGGAAGACGACAGGTGCAATGAGCGTCACCGTACGCGAAGCGCGTTTGCGATGTGCCACGACCCTAGCCTTTCTGGCATCCGGGTGCGTCGCGAGGCAAGCAACACGGCACAGAACGTCCGTCTGCTTGACGCGCTCCTCCCATCCGGACTTTCACCGTCGGTATCGGAATTACACCGATTCAGCCACCTGATAGCAGGCGGGTCGCGGACTTTCACCGCCGGCTCGGACTTTCACCGACCCCGGAGCTTCCTCAATCATGCCACGAACGCGTCCAAAGCGCGAAAATAAAAACCGGTGTGTGGTCTTACAAATTACGACCACACACCGGTTGGAAGCTCAACAAATCAGTGGCAGTGATGCAATGCGAGCTCGCGGAGTGCTGCGACCTCTGCATACGCGTCTTCTGCACGGAACACGGCAGAACCGGCAACAAAGTTGTCTGCGCCCGCTTCAGCTGCCAGTTCGATGGTCTGACGAGAAACACCACCGTCAACCTGAATCGAAACCTCAAGACCAGAAGCATTGATCGCTTCGCGGGTACGGCGGATCTTCGGGATCATCGAGTCAATAAACGACTGACCACCAAAACCAGGTTCCACAGTCATCACGAGGATCATGTCGAAATCCGACAGAATGTCCACGAACGGAGCGATATCGGTTGCGGGACGAAGCGCCAGACCGACCTTTGAACCGATGCGGTGGAGCTCGCGTGCAAGGCGGAGCGGAGCTGCCGCAGCTTCAGCGTGGAACGTGACTGAATGACAACCAGCTTCCGCATATGCGGGCGCCCAACGATCAGGGTCTTCGATCATCAGGTGTGCATCAACAGGAAGGATCTTCGATGCGATGACGGACTCGACAACGGGCAGGCCCCACGACAAGTTCGGAACAAAATGGTTGTCCATCACGTCAACGTGAGCAACGTCCGCGCTGGAAATCTTCGTGAGTTCGCCGCGCAGATCGCCGATATCGCAGTTAAGAATCGAAGGAGAAATAGTTGGTTTCATGATCCCTATGATACGTGGTGATTAGCGCGCTGATGTGGGCTTTTCGACCTTTTTCATCGCTGCAATAAACATCAAATCCGTACCGTTACGGTGTTCCCACAGTTGGAGGGTGCGACCGGGGTATTTCTTGATACGACCAGCAGCGTCAGGGACGTTGAGAGACTCCGGTGCAAGTGCTTCGCCAAGTGCAACTGTATCGAGAAGCTCTACTTTCCCAGTTTTCAGTAGCTTCTCCACCTGAGCAAGCGTTTCGTCGACGTGCGGAGAGCAGGTGATATACGTCAGGATTCCGCCTTCGCGAACAAGTTCGAGACCGCGTGCCAACAGTTCCGCCTGCAAATCGACGAGGCCGCCAACATCTGCTTGCGTGCGCCTCCATCGTGATTCGGGGCGGCGCCTCATTGAGCCCATGCCTGAGCAGGGAGCATCGATCACAACTCGGTCAAAGCTTCCAAGAGGCCACTGGCTCTTGCCCCCACCGAAGGTACGACCATCGGACGAGACGACCTCAACGTTGTCAAGCTGGCGACACGCGCGTTCTACGAGGCGAGCACGGTGAGGATGGACCTCGTTTGCAATCAGTGTGGCTCCTTGAAGAGCGCCGATCGATGCGAGCATCGATGCTTTGCCACCCGGTCCTGCGCATAGGTCGAGCCAGCACTCGTCTTTGCCTTCAATCGGGGCGGTAGCAGCGATCATTGCGCCAAGCTGGGATCCTTCGTCTTGGACACCGGCGCGCCCTGAGCGGATCGAATCGAGACTACCCGGATCACCGTGTTCGAGAAGAACCGCGCAATCACTGACATCGCCTGGGGCGACGCGAGTTCCCAACACTGATTCAGCTTCATCAGCTAGATCGATTGCTTCGATCAGACCTGGGCGCGCAACAAGAGTCACCAGCGGAGGCTGGTTGTCGCCGGCTAGCAGGTCATCTAATTCGCTAGCCTCGAAGCCATGGCTAATGAGGGCGTCTTCGAAGGCATCGACCATCCAGAGCGGATGCGAAAACTCAATGGAACGACGTTTGTTCGGGTCACTGATCTGGGCGATTGCATCTTCGATTGCTCCAGGAGCTTCACGAGTGATTGAACGCAAAACCGCATTCACCATTCGCGTTGGCCCCTCGGTCAGGTAGTGGCGAGCGAGATCAACGGTGGAAGCAACTGCCGCATGGTCGGCAACGCGCATATTCAGAAGCTGATGGGCTCCCAGGCGCAGGAGGACTCGAACGGGGGTATCGACCTTATCGATGGGCCTGGTCAGATAGCGTCCCAAAACCCAGTCGAGACGTCCCTGGGCTCGCAGGCTTCCATTGACAAGTTCGGAGGTAAAAGCAGCGTCGCGCGAGTCCAGGCGCTCATGTGAACGCGCGTCACGCAACGCCTTCGTTAGAGCGATGTTGGCAAAGGCATCTTCAGTTTCAACTGCCATGAGCACGTCAAAAGCAATGCGCCTAGGCGTATCGACGTCCTGAAGTTTGCGATATCCATCGGAGTAACGACGGGTTGCCATCAGTTTTCCTCCATCGTGCCAAGCACTGTGTCTTCTGAAAGCCTGGCTCCCCTAGCCCATGCGGCAGCGTCCATCCAGCCTTTACCTGCCGGAGCAACCTGTCCAAGGCGAACGATTCCGTCCTGGCAGCCGACTTCAACGCTCTTCTTCGTTACTCGAATATGACCGGGTTCAAGATCATCGCCCTCTACGACTGTTACCGCGGCTAGTTTCAATCGCTTTGAGTCTGGAAGAAGTGTCCACGCGCCCGGGTTGGGGCTAAGACCAAGAATCTGCCGGTCAGTTGCCTGAGCAGACGAACGAAAATCAACGAACCCGTCGCTGGAGCTCAGTTGACGTGCGTGG
Organism: Pauljensenia sp. UMB6358; assembly: GCF_030216865.1. Taxonomy (NCBI): domain Bacteria; kingdom Bacillati; phylum Actinomycetota; class Actinomycetes; order Actinomycetales; family Actinomycetaceae; genus Pauljensenia; species Pauljensenia sp. UMB6358. The sequence continues at coordinate 263,461 of NZ_JASOMS010000001.1, forward strand.
CTTGCCCGCGGATCATCTTCGTTTTGAGGCACAGCTTGTGCGGTTCCATTCGCAATCGAGTCAACCACATCCACAACTTGTGGAGCGCCGAGAATTGCCATGCGTTCAAGTAATTCGCCCGCTGTTTCATGCGTGATGTCGACCGGAATCGAGGAATAAACAGGCCCGGTATCAAGACCTTTTTCAAGTTGGAAAACACTGGAAGCCGTAGTGGTATCCCCGCTGATCAGTGCCCATTGAACGGGAGCAGCCCCGCGCCACCGCGGAAGAGACGAGAAGTGGAGATTGATCCACCCATGAGTAGGCATGTCCAGAACGGAGCAAGGAATGAGTGCACCGTATGCGACAACGACACCAAGATCGGGGCGTAGTGACTCGACTTGGTTGCATACCTTAGGGTCTTTAAACGAAGACGCTTCAATCACAGGTAGGCCGTGTTCACGTGCGAACTGCGCAACTGGACTGGGGTGTAGCGTGCGCCCACGACCCACTCTGGCAGGTGGACGGGTAATGACACCGACGACCTCATGAGTAGACTCGACAAGACGCTCAAGCGTCGGGATAGCGGGAGCTGGAGTTCCAGCGAAAACAATACGCACGAGGATCAGTCTAACGAACGAAAGGAATCGCTTTAGAAAAGCTCTGGCGGATTGACCGTGATCTTCACGGTAGGAAGCTTGTGGGCACTGCGATATTGCAGGAGCTTCTTCAGTGTGACTAACACTTCGGGAAGCTGGTCACGTTCAACGCTGACCAAGGAGCGCACAATAGGTAACGTCCCTTCCTTCACCGCCTGATACGTGTACTCACCCAGGAGTTCGCCACCGGAGGACTCGGCAACTCCGAGAGAGTCTTTGCGTTGTCCGTCGATCGCGATCACGGTTTTTGCAGGGAAGAATCCGTTGGCTTTGCGGTCTTCAAGCAGATCGTGAGCAAATGAAACAGGGTTATGGCGAATAAGAGCCTGTGCCATGGAAGGCGTGATGCCACCACAAATGAGGGCACTTGCTTCGGGGCGAGCGAGTGCCAACGCATTGAACCACCGGCGCATTGCTTCTTGAGGGGCCCATAGTTCTGGTCGACCAGCAATCGCTTGGGCATCCAAGATCACCACAGCGTGATACCCACCTTCAGCCAGCGGTTCACTACCGGGGGTTGCGACGACAACCTGTGGTTTATGACTGATCGTGCGGGTCAACGCATTGCTTGATGATGAAACCAAGACTGACGCCGTCGGCATTGCGCGGGCGAGCTCTTCTCCCGTTCGTTCAGAGCCGATGCGTGCGTGTCGTAACCGCGTTCCTGCGCACGTTGGGCACTGCCATCCCGACGCGGGTCGGTGACACCATGAACACGAAATGGTGTCCTGGTCTGATTTCTCCAGTGGCCCGTGACAATGATGGCAACGCGCAACGCTCTTGCATTGGGAGCATGAAACAACAGGAACATATCCAGCATGAGCGACCTGAACTAACACTGGGCCGATGGCAAGACCCGTGCGGATAGTGGCAAGAGCAGCTGAGGGAATGCGCATTGCTCCCCTGGGGCCTTCCCTCTCGATGTAAGCATCATCAACAACGCGGACGGTTGGGACAAGTGCGCGTTTCTTTGAACCATCTTCCATTAAGGAAACGGCCCAACCGGATTCAACAAGTGCTTGTGCTTTAACAGAACGCGAGAAAGAGGCGATAAGAAGCGAACAGTGTTCTTCGGCGCATCGTGCCATTGCAATGTCGAGTGCATCCGCACGCGGTGCTCGCTGTTCGACAAGACGGTCATCGCTGTCATCCCAAATGACAATGAGACCGAGATTCTTCAACGGCGTCCAGATACTTGAACGAGTACCGACGACGATGCCAAGTTCACCTGCCATCGCTTGGAGGTGCGTCAGATATCGGTCTTCCGCGGATGTCTGCGTTGTCATCAGTGCAGCTGGAACCCCAAGGCGGGTCTGGATCAGCCTATACAGCTGCGATGCCTGCCAGTGTGTGGGCGCGACGATGATGGCTCCACGGTGTGCGGCGGCGTTGGCCTGAATACAGTCCACGAGGCGCTCATCACGCGTTGGCCCCAAAGCTGTCCAGACGCTGCGGACTGGATCACCATGAGACAGGTGAGCAAGAAGCGTACATCCCACGGGATTGTCGTGCCAGGCTCCCCCATCTGCATCAGTGTCTACATTCCACTCAAGCTGTTGGCTTTCGTCCTGTGCTAAGAATGATTTTTCGGCACCCACATGACGCTGTGGAAGTGCAAGCGAGAGTGCTTGTGAGAGCGTTGCTACCTGGCGGTCTGCGATCTTCCGAGCCACTTTCGCAATCGAAGGCGAAAGGACGGGCAGGCGCGAGATAACTTTATCGATCGGACTTAAACGATGTTCGGGGACCTCGGTTCTGACGCTGAGGACCCAACCGGTGACGCTTCTTCCGGCAAGATGAACCTTTACGGCAACGCCTGGAACAACCGAATCTGCGAGCTCTGGAACGATTGCATAGTCCAGCGGGCGATCAAGGTGTGGGACATCAACATCCACGCACACGCTGGCAATAGCCTGCGCGGTGGCGACCTGCTCTAAGCCAAAAAGAACGTCGCTGTTACCTTGAATAACCATGGCTCTATTGCACCATGAGCCATGGAGGAATTGAACTGCACATCGGTTAGCCGAGCAGAGCTACCCCGTACCTGGCTACGACCATCGCGATCAGGATGAACAGCAACAATCCCCAGAACGACCAGTCATACCCCAAGGTCACACTGCGTTTCAACCACGCAGGCGCCGGAAGAACACCTTCGCGGATATTAATCCGTGTCAAACCCGCAAAGACAAGGGTTGTTGTCACGGTGATCGCCAAGCACCACGGGCAAAGCACGTGGATCACGAAAAAAGACTGGCTGAAGAGCCAGTACGCGAAGAACAATGCGATTGTGTACAGCACATTGGCACACGCCATGTACCAGCGGGAAAACTTCACTCCGCTAAACAAAGCGACCGAAATGGCAAGAACTACCGCTTCGAAAAAGATTCCTAGGAATGCGTTCGGGAACCCCAGGATACGAGCTTGAGGCGTCTGCGCCACCGTGGAACATGACAGGACCGATGAGACATCACAAGCGAATGTCTTCGCTGAATCGGCAGCTAACTGCCATGCTTCAATCGAAAGGACGAAAGAAGCGTAAAGCCCAATCAGCCCAGAAATGATCATTTCTACTGTTGTTCGTCGTCGCCATTTCAAGTCAAATGACGAATCGGTGGAGGCGGCCTCGTCAATCAGAACAGAGGGAGCGGTCATCAGCTCACACTCAACAATTCGTCGACGCGGTTCGTTTCTTCCCACGGGAAGCCCGGACGACCAAAATGGCCGTAGGAAGATGTGGCAGCGTAAATCGGGCGCAGCAGATCCAGGTCAGCGATAATGCCGGCCGGACGCAAGTCAAAAACAGTCTCAATGGCGCGTGCAATCTGCTGGTCACTCACATTTCCGGTACCAAATGTTTCAACATAGAGACCGACAGGATGAGCGCGGCCAATCGCGTAGGCAAGCTGAATCTCGCATTTGGAAGCAAGACCGGCTGCAACTACATTCTTCGCCGCCCAGCGCGCAGCGTACGTGGCGCTACGGTCAACCTTCGATGGGTCCTTACCGGAGAACGCTCCACCACCGTGACGTGCCATACCACCGTAGGTGTCAACTATAATCTTTCGCCCGGTTACGCCTGCATCGCCGGCGGGGCCACCGATGACGAAGCGTCCGGAGGGATTGACGAGGATCTTCATATCGGCCGTGTCGAGATCGAGGCCGTCGTCGCGAAGAACCGGGTCAATCACGTGTGCCACAATCAGGTCGCGCAAATCGGATTGGTTCAGAGCCTCATCATGCTGAGTGGAAACGAGAACCGAATCAATACCAACAGGCTTGCCGTCCTCGTACGCCAATGTGACCTGAGTCTTTCCATCGGGACGCAGACCGGTGGCGATTTCGTTATGGCGGACGTCAGCCAGGCGCTTCGACAGCTTGTGCGCCAGCCAAATCGGGGCAGGCATCAGATCGGGTGTATCAGCGCAGGCATAACCAAACATGATTCCCTGGTCGCCAGCGCCCTGACTATCACGGACATCACTTGCACTACCTTCACGCTCTTCAAGCGCGTGGTCCACTCCCCCGGCAATATCAGGGCTCTGCTGTCCAATCGAAATCGATACGCCACACGAGGCACCGTCAAAGCCCACTTGTGAAGAGTTGTAGCCAATTTTCAGAATCTCATCACGAACAATCTGAGGAATCTCAACGTAGGCCTCGGTTGTTACCTCACCGGCAACGTGCACGAGGCCCGTGGTCACCATAGTCTCGACCGCGACACGAGAATGCGGGTCTTTTTCTACAAGAGCATCAAGGATTGAATCCGAAATTCGGTCACAGACCTTATCCGGATGACCTTCGGTCACGGATTCTGACGTAAAGAGCTGTCGATTAGAAGTCACTCATCAATAGTAGCGAGTCTTTGAGCGATTGTTGTGATGAGAAAGTCCGCAACGCGAGCTTTTGAGCCAGAGACTTCACCGACAAGCTCGCCTTTCGAGTCGACGATCGTGACGTGGTTGTCGACGTCACCAAAACCGAACCCATCACCCACGCGGTTAATCGCGAGGAAGTCGGCGCCCTTACGGCGTGCCTTCTCTTTGCCATAGGCAAGCACGGTGTCTGCCTGACCTGTTTCAGCGGCGAATCCGAGGACCACCGTGGGCCTTGAATCGCTGTGGGCGACGGTGGCAAGAATATCCGTCGTACGTTCCAATTCAATGGTGGGAACGTCTGAAGAATCATCCGTCTTCTTGATCTTCGCATCAGCAACGCTGGTGGGACTAAAATCGGCGATTGCCGCGCACATCACCAGCGCGTCTGCGCCATCACACTGAGCCTGAACCGCGAGTTCAACATCGTGGGCCGTGGGTGCGAAGGAAACGCTAATCGAAGGTTCAAGATCGTCCAGCAGCGACTTTTCAACGTTCGATGCGATCAGGTGTACTGTCGCGCCCATTCGAGCTGATGAGCGAGCAATCTCGATGCCTTGGCGTCCCGACGAACGGTTGCCAATGAAGCGCACCGGATCCAGTGGTTCTTGAGTTCCGCCTGCGGTCACGACAATATGACGTCCAAAAAGCATCTGTTCGTTGGAAGAGAACGAAGTCTGCGTTGATGCGAGAGTATCGAGGCACACACGAGCAATTTCTTCAGGTTCGGGGAGCCTACCAACTCCATGATCCCCGGAGCCAAGCGCACCGGACGCGGGGTCGATGATAGTTATTCCACGCTGGCGCAGAACGGCAACGTTATCTTGAGTGGCAGCGTTATCCCACATTGCCGTGTGCATTGCCGGGCTCAGAACAAGTGGGCAACGAGATGCCAAGACGGTGGTCGTCAAAAGATCATTCGCAAAGCCAGCGCGAATGCGTGCCATCACATCCGCGGTAGCAGGGGCGATAACAATCAAATCAGCGATACGAGCAAGCTCCACATGATCAGAGCCTGGGTGATCGGTGAGCCCGGTGTGAACCGGGTGACCAGTCAGGCCCTCCCACGTTGCTTTTCCAACGAACTCTAAAGAGGCAGGTGTTGGAACAACACGAACATCGCATCCGGCGCGAATCAGCTCACGTACAAGAATCGCCGCCTTGTAGGCGGCGATTCCAGCGCTGACCCCGACGATCACCGTGGGGCGCATACGCGTCAGGCTTTCTGCTCGGCTTCGACCGAGATCATGCCATCGTTGATCTCGCGAAGTGCGATACCCAGGGGCTTTTCATCGGGTTCAACATCGACAACGGGTCCAACGAACTGAATCATGTTCTGTTCAAGCTGAAGGTTGTACGAGTTGATCTGACGTGCGCGACGAGCGGCAACGATAACGAGAGCGTACTTTGAATCGACGTGCTCAAGCAGATCATCAATCGGTGGCGACGTGATGCCTTGGGGCTGTGCGACGATTCCGGCCATGCGGTCCTCCTGGATTCAAACGTGGCCATCTGGCCACACTGAGGGCCAGTTTACTCCAGCCCCATAAGGTGAGCCAGTTCAGTAACGGTGTCGTCGAGGTCGTCATTCGTCACAGTTACGTTGAATTCCGTCTCTGCAGCCATCTCTACCTTGGCAGTTTGAAGACGACGCACGCGTTCCTCCTCGTCTTCGGTTCCGCGACCGACGAGGCGCCTCACAAGCTCATCCCACGACGGAGGTGCAAGAAAAACGAAGAGCGCATCAGGACGCGTTTTCATCACCTGACGAGCACCATCAAGGTCAATCTCGAGCAGGACAGATTTACCTGCTTTCAAGGCCTCGTCGACAGGTGGCGCAGGTGTGCCGTAGCGGTGAACACCGTGGACTGTCGCCCATTCGAGCATCAATCCCGATTCGACAAGCGCGTCAAATTCTTCATCTGTCTTGAACAGATAATGAACGCCATCAACTTCACCCGGCCTGGGCGAACGAGTCGTCGCAGAGACGGAAACAACCAGTTCCGGGTGACGTTCACGAAGAGCTTGAACGATGGTCCCCTTACCTACAGCAGTGGGACCGGCAAGCACGGTCAGTCGTGGTTTATCCATGCTGACAATCGTGCCACCTTTACCTGCTATTAGCCGAATCGTTCGATTAAAGCCTGAGCTTGAACATGCCCAAGGCCCCTGACACGACGTGATTGAGCAATACCGTACTCTTCCATCAATGCCGCAGCCGTTGTGACTCCAACGCGTGGCATTGACTCAAGCAGTGAGACAACACGCATCTTGGCGATTGACTCATCCTTTTCGGCAAGGTTGAGAACCTCTGAAAGCGTAATTTCGCGATTCTTCAAACGTGCTTTGATATCCGCGCGCGCGCGACGCGCTGCAGTTGCTTTTTCTAGAGCTTGCGCACGTTGTTCGGGTGTCAGATGAGGTAGCGCCATTGCTTCCCACTCCTTCACAGATTGTGACTGTTGCAGGCGATTTTATCGTGTTAACAGGGCTTTTGTGTGAAGAAAGTGGGAAGCAATATTCACTCAGCTAATTCGGCGACCGCTTGAGCATATGCCTGTTGAAGGCCCAGAGCATCGGGGCCTTTGGCCAAAATCGCTCGAGATGACGACGCGAGCACGTTCAAAGCTGCTTGGCCGAACACCTCGCCCAGTTCCTTCGGACCGGCACCTTGAGCTCCCACCCCGGGGGCAAGAATTGCGCCATTGAAGGCATCGAAAGAGATGCCCAGGCGACGGCGAGCATCCCCAACGGTCGCGCCCACAACAATTCCAGCAGGACCCATGTGCTCAAAGTCGAACGTCGCATTGAAATCGGACACTGCTTGAATGACTCCCCCAGCAACCGATTGCCCCTCGGAGTTCACACAGTGTTGAACCGAAGCACCCTGAGGGTTCGATGTCAGAGCAAGAACGAACACTCCCCTGCCCGTCTCTTTTGCCATTTCAAGCGCCGGGGTGAGCGCGCCAACACCCAAATACGGTGAAAGAGTCACAGCATCGCCGGCCAGCGGAGAACCATTAGCCAGATACGCATCGGCGTAACCGTTCATAGTTGAACCAATGTCACCGCGTTTAGCGTCCACGATGCACAAGGAACCCGCATTTCGACAGGCGTCAATGACTTCTTCCAATACGCCGACGCCGTGTGATCCAAAACGTTCGAAGAAGGCTGACTGCGGTTTGAATGCAGCAACTTTGCCTCCCAACGCTTCAACAACGCCCAGAGAAAACCTACGCAATCCGTCGATCGAATGGTCTAAGCCCCACTGGTCAAGCAGACCGGGGTGCGGGTCAATCCCAACGCACATAGGCCCATGCTCAGCCATTGCGTCGGCAAGACGATCACCGAAACCTCGCATGGTCATCGTTCATTCTCCTTTCGAAGCGCATCCCATTCCTGCAACGATCGCACGTGATACGCACCGTGAGTACGCACCTCAATCGCTTGAACAAGCGCGTTAAACGCCTGGAGCGTCGTCACAATCGTCTTGTCGTGGGTCATTGCAGCGGTACGAATCTGATAGCCGTCGTGGCGGTTATCGCTCTTCTGCGGAGTATTCACAACGATGTCGATCATCCCATCGTTGATCAAATCAACGATGGTGGGCTCACCTTCATTGCCTCGTCCCTCAGAGCGCTTGCGAACAGCTTGGGCCTCAATCCCGTTTCGGCGCAACACCGAAGCTGTACCCGTTGTCGCCAAAATCGTAAAACCAAGGTCCCGCATACGAGCCGCAGGGAACACGATCGCACGCTTGTCCGTATCCGCAATCGAAATGAAGACCGTACCTTCGGTCGGCAGTTTTCCGATCGCACCGGATTGCGACTTCGCGAATGCCGTCGGGAAGTTGTGATCGATACCCATAACCTCGCCCGTCGAGCGCATCTCAGGCCCGAGGATCGTATCCACGACCAATCCCTGAGCTGTACGGAAGCGCTTGAATGGAAGAACAACCTGCTTCACTGCAATCGAGGCACCATCACGGATCTCGCGTGCATCCGTGACAGGGAGAATGCCACGCTCACGCAACGATGCGATCGAATCGCCCACCTGGATCAAAGATGCTGCCTTCGCCAGAGGCACGCCCGTCGCCTTCGAAGCAAAAGGCACCGTACGAGAAGCACGAGGATTCGCCTCAATCACGTACAGGACATCGGACAAGAGGGCGAACTGGATATTGATCAGGCCACGCACCCCCACCTCACGTGCAATCGCTTCGGTCGATGCAGCAATCCGGTGAAGCTGGCTGGACGACAGAGTCATCGGTGGCAACACGCATGCCGAGTCACCGGAGTGAATACCGGCCTCTTCAATGTGCTCCATAATGGCGCCCATAAACAATTCATTACCGTCATACAGCGCGTCCACGTCAATTTCGATCGCCGCATCCAAGAAACGGTCAATCAACAGTGGACCGCGTGAGAACAGCGCGCCAATATCCGGCCTATCGAGATAACGATCGAGCGCGGCCTCGTCATTCACGATTTCCATACCACGACCGCCCAAGACGAAGCTGGGGCGCAGAAGCACCGGATATCCAACGCGCTCAGCAACCTCGCGAACCTGCGAGACCACATGAGCCGTATCGTGCGCCGGAGCCGGGCAACCGGCAATCGCCAGCACCTTAGCGAACTCTTCACGGTCTTCAGCCACATCGATCGACGACGGCGGCGTGCCAAGAATCGGCACCCCCGCAGCCTCAAGATCACGCGCAAGCGACAGCGGAGTCTGACCACCCAACTGAACAATAACGCCCTTGACCGGACCGGCCTCGCTTTCTGCCCGGTAGATCTCGAGCACATCCTCAAGTGTCAGGGGCTCAAAGTAGAGGCGATCCGAAATATCGTAGTCAGTCGACACGGTTTCTGGGTTGCAGTTCACCATGATCGTGTCGTAGCGCTCGCGCAGGCTCATCGCTGCGTGCACGCACGAATAATCGAACTCAATGCCCTGACCGATACGGTTCGGTCCAGCACCCAGAATGATGACTGCTTCGCGCTCGCGGGGCGCAACCTCGTTCTCGAAGTCGTAGGTCGAGTAGTGATACGGAGTCTTCGCCGCAAACTCTGCCGAACACGTATCCACCGTCTTGAAGACGGGGTGAATTTCGAAAGCACCTCGTACTTCTCGCACGCTCGTCTCCGACAGGCCTCGAATATCACCAATCTGACGGTCAGAGAAGCCGTGACGTTTCGCAAGACTCAGTACCTCGCGGTTGAGCGCGGGAGCTTCTGCGATTTCACAAGCAATCTCGTCAAGCAAGTAGAACTGGTCAAGGAACCAGGGGTCGATCTTCGTCGAATCGAAGAGCTCGTCGAGCGTCGCACCTCCACGGATTGCGTCCATGACCTGCACAAAGCGCTGTTCGGTACCTCGTGCAGCCTGAGCGACAAGTGCTTTTGTCTCTTCTGTGGTGGGACGAGGCCGCGCCCACGAGAATTGGACTCCCGACTTGTCGATGGAGCGCAACGCTTTTTGAAACGCCTCCGTGAAGTTGCGCCCGATTGCCATGGCCTCGCCGACTGCTTTCATTGAGGTCGACAGCGTGGGATCAGCTTCCGGGAACTTTTCGAAGGTGAATCGCGGAACCTTCACCACGACGTAGTCCAGCGTGGGCTCGAAAGACGCAGGCGTGGAGCCCGTGATGTCGTTCGGGATTTCGTCGAGCGTGTAACCGGTGGCGAGGCGCGCTGCGATCTTCGCAATCGGGAAGCCCGTCGCCTTGGATGCCAGCGCGGATGAACGCGATACACGCGGGTTCATTTCGATGACGATGATGCGACCAGTCTTCGGATCCAGAGCAAACTGGATATTACAGCCACCAGTATCAACACCGACCTTACGGATCACCGCAATGCCGATATCGCGCAGACGCTGCAACTCGCGGTCGGTGAGTGTCAATGCGGGTGCAACGGTCACCGAGTCGCCCGTGTGAACACCCACCGGGTCGATGTTTTCAATCGAACAGACGACAACGACGTTATCCGCCTTGTCTCGCATGAGCTCGAGCTCGTATTCCTTCCAGCCGAGGATGGATTCTTCGAGCAAAACCTCGGTGGTGATCGACGCCGCAAGTCCCTGACCGGCGATGCGTTCGAGATCTTCGGGGGTGTAGGCGAAGCCTGAACCCAAACCGCCCATCGTGAACGAGGGACGTACAACCAGCGGGTAGCCGAGTTGAGCTGCCGCTTCGTGGCATTCTTCCATCGTGTGAGCAATATAGGAACGTGCGACTTCGGCGCCACACGTCTCAACGATCTCCTTGAAGATTTCCCGGTCTTCACCTGCGTTAATCGCCTCGATGGACGCGCCGATCAGCTCAACGTTGTACTTTTCGAGAACGCCAGCTTCGTTCAGCGCAACCGCTGTATTCAGTGCAGTTTGACCACCCAGTGTTGCAAGCAGAGCGTCTGGTCGTTCCTTTTCGATAATCGACGTAACGACTTCGGGGGTAATCGGTTCAACGTACGTGGCATCGGCAATCTCCGGGTCGGTCATAATCGTGGCCGGGTTGGAGTTCACGAGGATAACGCGCAGGCCTTCTTCTTTGAGAACACGGCATGCCTGGGTACCCGAATAGTCGAATTCGCACGCTTGACCAATAACGATCGGACCGGACCCGATAACAAGGACGGACCGCAAATCGTGGCGCTTAGGCATCAGTTCGCCTCCTTCGAGGCCAGAATCATGGATACAAAACGATCGAAGAGATGCTCACCATCGTGAGGACCAGCCGCCGCTTCGGGGTGGTATTGAACCGAGAAAGCGGGAATATCAAGTGCCCGCAGGCCTTCCACAACCCCATCGTTGAGATCAATGTGGCTGACTTCAACCTTTCCATAGCGACCAGCGTCGAACGGTGCGACCGAGGGGGCCCCAACGGGGGCGTCCACTGCGAAACCATGGTTGTGGGCGGTGATTTCAACGCGACCGGTCACCAGATCCTTCACCGGCTGGTTGACACCGCGGTGACCGAATTCGAGCTTGTAGGTTCCATACCCCAGAGCGCGACCGAACAGCTGGTGTCCGAAGCAAATGCCGAAGTACGGGAGCCCAGCATCCAGGACCGCACGTAGTAGCTCAATCTCCAGGTCAGCAGACGCGGGGTCACCCGGCCCATTCGAGAAGAAAACTCCATCGGGGTTCAGAGCCTGAATATCCGCGAAACTCACGGTGTTGGGCACAACATGAACCTCGACCCCTCTTTGCGCAAGCTGCTCCGGTGTGCGCGATTTGATGCCCAAATCCACGGCCACTACGCGACATACCGGTTCACCTTCGCCTTTAACAACGTAGGTGTCTTTTGTCGAAACCTCGGATGCTAAGGCTGCGCCGGCCATCATCGGTTGATCAACGACAATACGTACCAGAGCATCGCGCACCTGGTTAGTCAGGTGCTCAGCGCCTGCGGGAAGTGCACCACCGGAGAAGATTCCAGCGCGCATCGCGCCGTGTGAGCGGATGTGGCGCGTGATAGCGCGAGTATCAACACCACTGATTCCCACGATCCCCTGCTCAATGAGTTCTTCATCAAGGGTGCGCTTCGATCGCCAGTTTGATGCTCGACGTGCAGGCTCACGCACAACGAAACCGGCAACCCAGATCTGTTTGGATTCAGGATCTTCATCGTTGACACCGGTATTACCGATGTGAGGTGCCGTCATGACGACGATCTGGCGGTGATATGAAGGATCCGTGAGCGTCTCTTGGTATCCGGTCATGCCTGTGGAAAAGACAATCTCACCCAGTGTGCGCCCGCGTTTGCCCCAGGCGTATCCGGGGAATACCGTGCCATCTTCAAGGACGAGCAGTGCGAGTTCTGATTGGGTCATCGCCGGTCCGCCTTTTCAATCGGCATTCCGCCCATGACGGTTGCATCACCGGCGTACAGCGTGTACAGAACCTGGCCGGGCAACTCCATCCCTCGGTACGGCGAATTGGTTGAGCGCGTGAACTGCTGGGTGGGATCCACTTTCCGGCGCACGCTCGGATCAACCAGCGTGATATTGGCCGGAGCGCCCACCACAAGACCCTGCCCCTGAGTGGCAACCATGCCGATCTGCGCAGGCTTTGTCGACATCACGCGAGCAATATCGGCCCACGTCATGCGACCGGTGTTCACCATTGTTTCGATCAGGATCGGCAATGCAGTTTCCAGGCCGGTCATGCCGAACGCGCCCGCCTGCCACTCGCAGTCCTTGTCTTCGAGCGGATGCGGAGCATGGTCGGTTCCCACAACGTCAATCGTGCCATCGGCGAGGCCCTCGCGGACTGCCTCCACGTCTTCGCGAGTGCGAAGTGGCGGGTTGACCTTGTAGAGCGGATCGTAAGTCGTGGCCATTTCCTCAGTGAGGAGCAGGTGGTGTGGAGTTACTTCTGCCGTCACGTCAACACCCATGCGCTTGCCCCAACGAATCAGGTCTACCGATCCGGCAGTCGAAAGGTGGCACACGTGAAGGCGCGAACCGACGTGCTTTGCCAGCAAAATGTCGCGGGCAATGATCGCCTCTTCAGCGACGGGAGGCCAACCGGCCAAACCGAGTTCACCAGACAGTGGCGATTCATTCATCTGCGCACCGTCAGTCAAGTCCGGATCCTGCGAGTGCTGCGCAACGACGCCACCGAAGGTCTTCACATATTCGAGGGCACGACGCATGAGAACCGGATCCGACACGCACTTGCCATCATCAGAAAAGACGCGCACCTGAGAGCGGGAATGTGCCATCGCACCCATCGACGACAGGTGCTTGCCAGCGAGGCCTTGAGTCACGGCACCAACCGGGCGGACATCAACCCATCCCAGGTCGTGACCGATCTGCCACACCTGATCGACAACCGATGCGCTATCGGCAACCGGGGTCGTGTTCGCCATCGCGTGAACGGCTGTGTAGCCACCCACCGCCGCAGCGCGCGTGCCGGTTTCGATCGTTTCGGCGTCTTCACGCCCGGGTTCCCGCAGGTGCGTGTGCATATCGACGAGGCCGGGAAGCGCGATCAGACCGTCGGCATCAATATGCCGGGCATTGGTGGCGCCGTCCTTTGCTTCGGCACCGATAGCAACAATGACGCCGTCACGGACCAGGATGTCGCTGGATTGCTCTCCCAGAATCGATGCGCCGGAAATGAACCAAGTTTTCGAGGTGTTTTCAGTCATTGGTGTTTCCTTCCGTGGCAAGAAGCAGGTAGAGGGCAGCCATACGAACGCTGACGCCATTGGAGACTTGTTCGACGACAACGGAACGCTTTGAGTCAGCTGCCTCCGCGCTAATTTCAAGGCCTCGGTTCATCGGGCCGGGGTGCATCACGATGCATTCGGGGTTGAGAACGTTGAAACGCTGATTATCGAGGCCGTATGCGGTGTGATATTCGCCCGGTGACGGGAAGAATCCGCCGCCGGCAGCGCTCATGCGCTCACGCTGGACGCGTAGCATCATCACGGCGTCGGGGTCGGTGGCGAGAGCCTTATCGAAGTCGTATTCGATATCACAGGTCCAGTTTTCAACGCCCACGGGAAGCAACGTAGGAGGCGCGACCAACGTGACGTGGGCGCCCAGCAGAGTCAGAAGATCAACGTTGGACCTCGCAACTCGCGAGTGGAGAACATCGCCGACGATCACGACGCGCGCGCCTTTGAGATCGGTGCCCGGTGCCAGCGGTTCAACGTCGGGGTCTGAGGGGTTGCGTTTGTAGTGGCGACGCAGGGTCATGGCATCAAGAAGCGCCTGAGTCGGATGCTGGTGAGTGCCATCGCCCGCGTTCAGCACCGGCAGGTCCATCCAACCAGCGTGTGCAAGGCGGTGAGCCGCTCCGGAAGAAGAGTGGCGGACAACCACCGCGTCGGCGCCCATGGCTTGGAGGGTGAGAGCCGTGTCTTTGAGCGATTCGCCTTTGGAGACCGACGATCCTTTAGCGGAGAAATTAATAACGTCTGCCGAGAGGCGTTTTGCAGCAGCCTCAAACGACAGACGTGTACGGGTTGAATCCTCGAAGAACAGATTGACAACAGTGCGACCGTGAAGTGTTGGTAGTTTCTTCACTCGACGTGACTGCGTTGCCGCCATCTGTTCAGCCGTATCTAGAAGCAAGAGGGCTTCGCGATATTCGAGGTCACGGATGGAAATGAGGTGATTCAAGGACATCAGTTGTTCCTCTCAATCAGAACGCAGTCTTCACCGTCAGTTTCATTCAGCCAAATCGACACTGACTCATCACGAGCGGTGGGAAGGTTCTTGCCCACGTAGTCGGGGCGAATAGGCAGTTCACGGTGACCACGGTCAACGAGAACTGCGAGCTGGACTGCCTTCGGGCGACCGATCGATGTCAGCGCATCGAGGGCAGCCTTGATGGTGCGTCCCGTGTAGAGCACATCATCGACAAGAACGACGGTGCGTCCGTCGATGCCATGGGCCGGTACAAATGATTCCTTTGGCTCGCGAAGGGGCTGAGAGGAAAGGTCATCCCGAAACATTGTCGTGTCGATGATGGCAAGTTGCGTGCGCCTACCACCGACCTCGTTGATCTTTTCGACGAGGCGCTTGGCAAGCGTCGCGCCACGAGTCGGGATTCCCGCGATGACCAGCATCTGGTCTTCGCCATTTCTTTCGATAATCTCAAACGCGATTCGCGTGAGTGAACGGGCAATATCATCGGCATCTAAAACCTGCCGTGCAGAGCTGCCCCGCTCTGCGTGTGGGTGCACTGATCCCATCAGTGAATCTCCTTCCCCGCCTCACAGGACGGAATTTAAAGGAACGCTTCGTCAACTAGTGTAGTGCTCTACCCCGCGGATCTGTCTAGTTGACGGCGTGCTGATCATCACCGATGAAAGAATGCGATTGAACTAGTCTTCGTCGACTCGAGACGCTTGTTTTTCCCTGTTCACTGCCCAAACCTCACCCGCATAGCGCATGTGCTCATTCAGAGTCTCGCGTGCCTTTTCGGGATCTCCGGCGCGAAGGGCGTCAACAATCGGTTGATGATAAACGCCGCTCATCAGCTCAGCGCGTTGTGCAGATGCGTCGGACATGATTGCAACGCGCATCCGATCCTGCAAGTCGTTCCACATCTCCAACAGCACTTCATTGCCGGATTCGTGACACAAAATCTGATGGAAACCAAGGTCTTCATCCAGAACTTCCACGGCACTCTTGCCATCCGCCCCTGCAGGGAGATTCTTTTCAAGGAGATCGGCGACTTCGCTGCCTCTCCCCTGGGTCACGATCGTCGATGCCGCCAGTCCCTCTAGAGCTGCGCGTACAGCAAAGAGCTCACGAAGTTGCTTGGGAGTAAATTGAGCGACGCGCAAACCAATGCGGTCTTCACCTTCGACAAGACCAGACTGCTGGAGCTTACGCAGTGCCTCGCGAACGGTGCCCCGACTCACGTTCAGTTGTTCGGCAAGATCGACCTCACCCAGACGCGAACCAGCTGGCAAGTTGCCCTCAAGGATCTCTGCGCGCAACGTCGTCCACACCTGCTCACGCAGTGTCAGTCGGTTAATCCCCTTCATGGGCATAGCGACGACTCCTCATCTTTGACAGTCGTTAACACTCAACAAATATCACTGTCACATTAACACTTTTCATCAAGGTTAATAAGCACAGAAAGCAAGTGGCGGACCATAGCTTTCGCTACAATCCGCCACTACAAGCCAACCTGCTCAGTATTCGTCGAGCAACTCGTCAAGCTCTTCAAGCTCATCGACACTCAAATCATGCGTCTTAGGGGAGGTATCCTCATCTGAGCCTGCCAGGCTGGGCGCATCATCACCGGGAGCCGACACGTCAGCGTCATTGTCGCAACTGCGACGCGACCACGGGGATGCCTCGAGTTCACGTCGAATAGCGTCAAGGACAGCATTGACGAACTGCGGAGCCCCGTCACCAGAAATCGACTTCACAATTGCAATTGCTTCATCGATCGCGATGATGTTCGCAACATCGTCGTTGTCCAGCATTTCCCAAACGCCAACGCGCATAACCGCCAGGTCAACACCGGCGATTCGATCAAGGCCCGCTACGTTCGCGTGTTTTTCGATCAAATCATCGATGCGACGCAGGTTATCAGCGACACCTTCGATTGCTTGAATCGAGTATTCCGGAAGCGGGGTTTCTGCTGCCGTGATCACTTTGCGCTGACGCAAAAGATCGCGCAAGACATCGGGGTTACGCCCCATGCCTCGCTGATCTGCTTCAAAAACGACGTCAGCAGCGCGCTTGCGAGCTTTCGTTCGTGAAGTGAAACGAAATGCCTTGGACATCAGTCGTTGACACGTCCCGAGAAGGAACCATCGCGGGTGTCAACCTTGATGCGAGTGCCTTCTTCCATGTAGAGCGGGACCTGGATCTCGTAGCCGGTTTCAAGCGTTGCGGGCTTGGTACCTGCCGAGGAACGGTCGCCCTGCAGACCGGGTTCAGTGTGCGTGATGGTCAGGACAACAGTAGCCGGGAGCTCAACGAACAGGACAGTGCCATCGTGCTGGGAAACGATGACGGACTGGTTGTCGATCATGAAGTTACGGGCATCGCCGACGATCTCTTCGGGAACGTTGATCTGCTCGTAGGTCTTTTCGTCCATGAAAACATAGTCGGTGCCGTCCTGGTACAGGTACGTCATATCGCGACGGTCAACAGTTGCGGTTTCGATCTTGAGACCAGCGTTGAAGGTCTTGTCGACGATCTTGCCACTCATCACGTTCTTGATCTTGGTGCGCACGAATGCGGGGCCCTTACCCGGCTTGACGTGCTGGAATTCAACGACCTGCCACAGCTGGCCGTCGATGACCATGACTGTGCCGTTCTTCAGATCATTCGTCGTTGCCACAGATATACCTCACTTTGGTTTTTCAAAGAATCAACGCGATTTTACACTGTTCGATAACGGTTCTACTAACCTCATCGACGGTTTTACCGCGTGTATCAACTAACACATTAGCGATCTCTGAGTATTTTTCATGCAGGTTTGCAATCATCAGCCTGAGCATTGCACGTGGTGCACCCAGGCCAACCGAACGCGGTTTATTCAGTCCTTCGCGTCGAGCCACTTCACTCACGTCGGCATAGAGCTCAACGATTGCGGCTCCCTGATCGTTTAAGCGTTGAAGCCGCCTAGCCACGGCCTCGTTCTCAATTTGCGAGGCACCAACCGTGACGATTGCACCTGCACTACCGAGCGCCCGAAGCGCACATTCTTGTCGTACCTGCTCCACATCGCCTGTGCCTGCAATGATCAGTTGCGCAACACTTTTGCCACTCTGGCGTTCAACAAGGTCGTCAGTTTCAACCAGGCGCATTCCAGTCAGCGAAGCAATGGCGCGGCCAACCGCTGTCTTTCCCGCGCCAGAAACTCCCACAAGGACGAGGCCGGGAACCCCAGATGATTCTCTATCACGGACAGTGCCCGCCACAGAAGTATCAACACACTCGATTGTCATGCGATCCCCAATCGCGTAGCTACCTGCCTCGTTTCATCAGGCAATATCCGATAGGTCGCCGCATTTCCAATGCCATCAAGCAAAACGAAACGGAGCTGACCCGCACGCACCTTTTTATCTGAGAGCATGACGTCCAGCAATTCATCGAAGGACGTACCGGAATAGGTAACCGGCAAGCCAACTCGTGAGAATGCATTGATATGACGTTCAACGTCGACATCTGTCAGAAGCCCCCGAACAACGCCGAGGTGTGCGGCAAACACGCATCCGACGCTGACCGCTTCACCATGACGCCACGAAAAGTTCTCGCACTTTTCAATCGCATGAGCCAGCGTGTGCCCATAGTTGAGGATTTCGCGCAATCCCGATTCTTTCAGGTCAGCTGAAACAACATCCGCTTTCACTACGATAGCGCGTTCGATCAGCTCCCGAATCTGGTTGGAGCGCGAATCGCTCAGGAGGTTCGTGTCGGTTCCTTCGATAATGCGAAGAATTTCCGTATCGCGAATGAATCCACATTTCACAACTTCGCCGAGACCGGCTACGAAGTCTTTTTCCGGCAACGAGGACAGATAATCGAGGTCCACGATCACGCGCAACGGCGGGTGGAAGCAGCCAATCAGATTTTTGCCCGCTGATGAGTTGATACCCGTCTTCCCACCGACTGCAGCATCCACCATGGCCAGCAAGGTCGTCGGAATGTTGATCAAACCGATCCCACGTAGCCACGTTGCTGCAACAAACCCCGCCATATCAGTTGTTGCACCGCCACCAATGGCAATCACTGCATCTGCTCGGCCGAGCTTCATGCGCCCAGCTTCATCCCAGAGACGTGCAACGACGTCGAGGCTCTTGCCCGCCTCACCATCGGGGTGCGTAGCGATACCCACCTCAAAGCCCATCGTTTCAAGACCGTTTGCAATCTCGCGTGCTTTGGTCTCAAGAGGCTGGGCGTGGACAATCAATACCTTCGAAGCATCAGATCGCAACGCTCCTGCAATCGCGCTGACTGGAATCGAGTGACCAACACACACGTCGTAGGGAGCATCTCCCCCAACGTGAATCCGTTTCCATCCAAGATCCACCAAATCCACCACGCGATCGGCAACCTCTGAAGCAGGCCCATCGTCAGACTCAAGCCGAATCGTCTCTACTGCCTCATAGAGTGGCAAACGTTCGCGACGCAGTTGGCGGAGCATCCCATCAGGATCTTCACGAAGCAAAGGGCGGTGAGCCTTCTTCGTCACCCGACGCACTAACTCATCATGTTCTACATGAATATGGACGACACAAACATCACGCAGGACATCGCGAACCTCTTCAGATGTCACAGCACCACCGCCTAACGAGATCACCCCGCCCATCTGCACAGCCTGATGCACCGCGCGAATCTCACGCTGACGAAAACCCTGCTCAGCCTCGTCCATAAAAATCTGCGAAATCGACTTACCCGCGCTCTTTTCGATGAGGTCATCAGTATCCACGTGGGAAACCCCAAGCTGGGCGGCAACAAGGCGCCCAACCTTCGACTTACCCGCACCGGGCAATCCAACAAAAACAAGCGGAAGATGCAGTCGAATCGATGAAGGTGAAGAGACACTCATGCGCGCTCCTGAATTGACGCGATATATGCGCCAAGATTGCGACGCATTTCCTCTACCGACATTCCTCCGGCGTGGCCATCGAGAACATCGGCCAGCACAAGCGCGAGCTCAGCTTGCGCAATGACAGCACCGGGAACAACCTGACAGGTATCAGAACGCTGATGCAAGCCGACGGATTCTTCACCCGTCGCAAGATCCACGCTACGAAGAGCACGCGGAACCGTAGAAATCGGCTTGAACGCAGCACGAGCAACAATCGGCTGACCATTCGAGGTGCCACCTTCGATACCACCGGCACGATTTGACGTACGACGCAGATGCCCGTCGTCGCCCTTCACGATCTCATCGTGAGCAACACTGCCCCGCAACGCCGCCTGAGCAAAACCATCACCGATCTCCACACCTTTGACAGACTGGATCGACATCAGCGCAGCCGCAACCTTCGTATCCAAACGACGCTGGGCATTCACGTGTGTTCCCAAACCAATGGGCACGTTCCACGCAATCACTTCGACGACACCGCCGATGGTGTCCCCGGCTCTCTTCGTTTCGTCGACGACATCAACGAAACGCTGGTCAAGCTCGGTATCAAGGGTACGCATGCGAGATTCGTTCAGAGCACCCTCATCATCCGGAGTCGGAAGATGAGGATCAGTTGCGATCTGCGTTCCCACCTGCACAACATGGCTGACCAGACGAATACCGGCCACCTGGTCCAAAATCGCCTCGGCAACGCAACCGAGCGCCACACGAGCTGCGGTCTCACGCGCGCTCGCACGCTCCAGAATTGGTCTGGCATCATCACAACCGTACGACAGCATTCCCGGAAGATCCGCATGACCTGGACGCGGGCGGGTCAGCTTCTTGTTCCGCGCAATTTCACGTTCGTCGCCAGTACCGGCATCAATCAGCAGAAGATCTGGGGCAACTGGATCGGAGCTCATCACAACTTCCCATTTGGGCCATTCTGAGTTCGCAATCTCAATCGCAATCGGAGCACCCGTCGACATACCATGACGGACACCACCGACGATACGCACGACGTCCTTCTCAAAAGACTGGCGTGCCCCACGCCCATAGCCAAGACGACGACGGGCTAGAGCCCGCACAAAATCGTCGGATTCGATACGAAGACCGGCTGGAACACCATCAATGACAGCGATCAAAGCCGGACCGTGTGATTCACCTGCGGTAAGCCATCTGAGCATGGCTCCAGTCTTTCACACGTGACCGTGCAAGGCCGTGGCGTATCACATGCGAACGGGGAAACCGGCCTGATCCAAGGCCGTTTTCACGTCGCGAATCGCTACTTCACCGAAGTGGAACACGGACGCCGCCAAAATCGCGTCGCTTCCCGCGCGAGCAGCCTCAACGAAATGCTCAACCGTTCCGGCGCCACCCGAAGCAATAATCGGCACGTGCACGCGTTCTTTCACGAGATTCAGTAGTTCGATATCGAAGCCCTGCTTCACCCCATCTGCATCCATTGAGTTCAGCAGAATTTCACCCACACCACGGCGCTCGGCATCCATCGCCCATTCGAGCGCATCAATACCGGTCGAGTGCTTTCCACCGTGAGTGGTCACTTCAAAGCCCGAAGGTGTTTCAACGCCGGGAGGGCAACGCCGAGCATCAACAGACAGAACCAGAACCTGATTACCGAAACGATCCGCAACCTCGGAAATCACGTCAGGGTTGCCGATCGCAGCGGTGTTCATTCCAACTTTGTCAGCGCCCGCTTTGAGTAGGGTCGCCACGTCTTCGCCAGTCCGAACTCCACCGCCAACGGTCAAAGGAACGAACACCTGTTCCGCCGTGGCCGACACGACATCAAGCATCGTGCCACGGTTCTCAGTCGATGCACTCACATCAAGGAAAGTTATTTCGTCAGCCCCTTCAGCCCCGTAGCGCTTAGCCAACTCAACAGGGTCCCCAGCATCGCGCAGATTCTGGAAATTCACGCCCTTCACGACGCGCCCAGCATTCACATCAAGGCACGGGATAATTCTCAGTGCGACACTCATGTTTATCCTTCTTCGTCGAGGTCTCTTCACTACCTGAGGGCAGTCCTGCCTTGTGCATGCACAGCATGTGTGGGCGAACTGCTGGCTGACTGACTGTCACTTACGTTAGCGGTTCGGACTGTATTTCGCTCCGCGTACTCTTCGGCGGTGCTGTGCGCGTTGGAAGAAGACTCCGGTTAATCTGACGGAGCTACGCCCGTCTGCTCGGCTGAAGCACCCGACTGAGACGCATTATCGGATGCTGGTTCAGTGCCCAGAATATCGATGACGATGCACACAGTGTCGTCACCGTTCGCCAAATCGGGCGGAATAGAAATCGCCAGTCGCGATCCCACTCGTTGATCAACAAGAGTCTGCTTCAAGCCGGTCATCGCGGTGAGCATTGAGACGACCTCTGGCTTGCCCGTCTGCCATGTCGATGCTCGAACAACGCCGTCGTTCCATCCCACTGCGGCGTACTGAACCACAATCTGATCGTTCGATGTGACCTGCTGTCCTTCACCTTTGATCAGAATCTGGGTTGTCACGTCCGTGGGCACGTCGCTTCCATGTTCGATAACAGGACCTTCGTCGGTCATTGTCACAGACAGGACCCCGGAAGATTCACCGGTGTCTTCACTACCGTTCGCGATCGAATACAAAATATCAATCACGAGAAGCTCAGTGTCCTGATCTGTCGGCTTCGCTAACTTGCTCTGAGACGAAGCCAACGGATGGGCGACAAGGACTCGTGATCCTTCGTGAAGTCCAACGACAATGTCAAGAAGAGCATCGTTCAAGGTTGCTTGGTCTGCGGATCCGACAACGAGGTCGGGTCGCCCATCCGCAGACAGATTCTCGCCTGTTTTACCGTCGAACGAGGTGATAGCCAGCAGAATCGGTGAATCCTTCGTGATTTGCCGCCCAGTTCCGATCTCAAGAACCTTGGCTTTTGCGGCATTCACCGTCACTGGCTGTCCCATGGTCACAACAGGGATCGCGCCAATACGACCCGAGACTGACACGGAGTCAAGGGGGCCTCTGATGCCCTGCACCTTCGATGAGCCCGAGCCGTTGTGGGTCGCGTGCACTACGGCGATGATTGCGGCGCCAGCAACCACGACGGTGGCAAGCAACGCAATGGTCAGATTGCGCAGACCATGCCTATGCGAGGGTGTGAAAAGATCAATCATGCTCATGCGGGAAGCACCGGTGAGCAGGAAGCGATCTTTCCAATGAGCTCATCCACGCGTGGATCTTCATTGGCCAGAGGATCCTGCAGTGAAAGCGGGGAAGACGATAAGTCGTCAACGCGCACGTGAACCCAGTCAGCACTCAGGTCAACGCGCGCATCTTCGGCAGCGCCGATGATGCGGCCTCGTAGATGAGCGCGGGTGGTCGCAGGCGGAGTATTCACGGCCGCCTGCACACTTTCGCGCTTCGTTAGTCGTTTCACGAGGCCAGACGCCTCCATACGGTCAAGCAGGGAGCTGCCGGTAATATCGTGGTAGCTCAAATCCAAACGAGCCACACGCGGATCGGCAAGGTTCGTCCCTGCCTTTGAAACGTAGGATGAGAAGAGCTTAGCTTTGATAGCGATATCGAGTTCGGTGTCGACCGGAGACCAATCGCCGGATTCGATCGCGTTCAAACCCCGTTCCCAGAGATCAAGAACATAGCGATGTATATCGTCAAGCTCTGCAGCATCGATTGTGCCCAAGATACGTTCGCGAATCTCACGCTGGATTTGGACGGGAGTCCAGCGACGACCATCGGCAAGCTCGACTTCAGTTCGACCGGTCAAATCAATGGAAATCTCGCGGATGGACCGCATGGGGTCAGCCATCGTCAGGTCTTCGATATGCAAGCCGTCTTCAACTGCTTGAAGGAGAAACTCGGTGGCCCCCACCTTGAGCGCAGTCGTTGGCTCAGCAACGTTCGTATCGCCAACGATCACGTGCATGCGACGGTACGAACCGGAATCTGCTAGCGGTTCGTCACGGGTGTTGATGATCGGGCGTGAACGCGTTGTTGCGGATGAAACGGCATCCCACATCTGCTCAGCGCGCTGGGAGAAAGCGAGTGTTGCACCGGAGGCATTACGTCGAATCAGACCGTTGCCCACCAGAATCTGGCGAGTGATAAAGAATGAAACCAGGGCATCTGCGACCTGACGGAAATCACGACGACGGTGCAGGAGGTAGTTTTCGTGGCAACCGCACGAGTTTCCTTGCGAGTCGACGTTGTTGCGGAACAGGTGCAGGCGCTCAGCGCTCCCCTCTTTTTCAAGCGAGCGATCAGCATCTGCTGCCAGCATCGCGAGCATCAGTGAGCCTGCACGATCCTGGTTCAACAGGTCTTCTAGGCGATCGCATTCAGCGGTCGCATATTCGGGGTGCGAGCCAACATCAAGGTAGAGCCTGCCACCGTTGCGTAAGAAGAGATTCGATGATCGTCCCCGACGTAGCAACGGTTCAAAGAGCTTGCGTGCAGCCATGTCGGCGTCCATTGCCAGAACCCCGGGCGGTGCGGCGCTCATCAGGCCATATTCAGTTTCGATGCCGACTACGCGACGCCTCACTTCACTGGCCACCCTTCTGGACGAAGCCCTGAACGAACGCTTCTGCATTCGTTTCAAGCACGGAGTCGATTTCGTCGAGCAGATCGTCAATCGACTGAGTCTGTGCGTGAACCTGGCCAGCGGCCTCGGTATCGCCGAAATCGTCGTTGTCCCCCGAAGGAGCGAACAGTTGACGGATATCCATTCGTTTCTCCTAAACCTGTGTTGCTTTACTATGTGAAATTATTCCACTGGTGAGGATCATTCCACGGGGCTACGTGTTTGCGCAGTATCCGGAATCGGATAGCGGACAAGATTCCCCTGTCCCGGATCAATGACGAGGGACGTCCACGAGGCTTTCACCAAGTCTGGTCGTGACGCCACAGCCTGACCGCGGGCAAACGCGCGGGTCGTTGTCGGGGCTTGAGAGGCTGCATCCTCAACCTGTTGGTCGCTAAAGAGTCTCTTGATGCGTCCGGCTTTACCCAGCTTCAAAGCAAGCGAGTGCTCCGGGCGAAGATCGGCCCACTGCAAGTCCATCGCCGTCAAACGGGGGTCGTTCCACTCAACTCCCAGACGATCCTTTTGACGACCCAACAGCTGATACTTGCCAATCCATTCAACTTCAGTGGAAACAGAGAACATGTCAGCGCGCATACGATCAAGGACGTCCTGCCAGAGGGTCAGAATCGCTTGGTCTTCACCTTCGGGGCTGATACCCATTCGGTCAAAGGTTGCAAGAATGAGGTCCACATACACCTGAAGCAATTCAGGTCCCGTGTATGCGCGTCCACCGGCCGTGTTCATCTTGTAATCAAGATTCGGGTGGTGGCTGAGGTTCCATGTTTCCTGCACGGCGTCATCGAGCGCGAGGGCTTCCCACTCCAGCCCAATCCCCTGCTCGATTGCCCACAACACCAGCGATGTCGCGCCAAGCTTCAGCAAGATTGACACATCGAACATATTGCCGTCACCACCGATGACGTGCAGACGCCGGTAGTGTGCCGGATTCGCGTGCGGTTCGTCGCGCGTATTAATGATCGGGCGATTAAAGGTGGTTTCCAAGCCCACTTCGTTTTCGACGAAGTCAGCTCGCTGAGAGATCTGGAACCCTGGAACTTGAGATTTCTGTCCCAGACCCACGCGTCCAGCACCGCACATGACCGGTCGAGAAACAAAAAACGGAGTCAGTCCACGAACCACATCGTCGAAGTCAACACTGCGGGGGATCTGGTAGTTCTCGTGAGTTCCGTAGGCGGCGCCTTTACCGTCCGTATTGTTCTTCACTAGGACGATAGGACCGTCTTCGCTCTTGAGCGATTCTTCAATAATCCGGCGTGCGATCACCTCGCCGGCACGATCATAGAGCGTGGCTTCAAGGGCACCCAACGCTTCTGGAGCGGAATACTCCGGATGAGCGTGGTCGACATACAGGCGTGCACCATTCGTCAAAACCGCGGTGGTCTGTGCAGGCAAAGCCATTTCTTCTGGAGTTGGGCGTTCAATCTGCTCACTGCCACCCGACGGCGCCAAGTGATATGGATCGTCCGTCAGCAACGAGGGGTCGGCGGCCGCACGTGACAAGCGGATACCGCGCATATCGTTGAGCGGGTCCTCAGCCCGATAGTCCCAGCGAACGGGTGCAGCGCCCTGTGCCGGCGTCCCATCGCGAGAAATCTCAGCGTAGAGACGAACCGCCTGCGACGAAAGTGCAATGGGGTTCGCCCATGCATCACCTGGGCGATAGACGCCGTACTCGGTTTCGGTTCCAATCACGTGGGTCATCTCAGGCCTCCAAGGCAACGATTGATGCGATTTCTTCACGCAGGCCAATGGTGCGGGCCCAGTCGTCGGGAGACGAAGAGACTGCGAGTTCAATAGACTCGCCCATTTCTTCTTTAACACCGGCAAGCAGGTGCTTCGCCGACAGGCCATATCCCCCGCCTGTGAGCGATTCTTTGATCGCATGTTTCTTTGCGCGCTCAACGATTCCGGCGATCATGGCACCAGAGACGATATCCCCAAGGTGAATGCGCTTCGTGCGTCCAGATGCCAGCACGACATCAAAGAGCGCAGTCGTTTCATCTTCGCGAAACAAGACGTCAAGTGCCTGATCGACCATGTTTCCGAGTGCCTGGCCGAGGGTCATGCCGACGCCGATTTCATCATCACGAAGTGGCACGTCAGTGTTCAAGTGTTTCAAGAAGATGTCGCGGGCACCTGTGCGATCGGGCCGATCCACGCGAATGCGCACATCCAGTCGGCCGGGGCGAAGGACGGCAGGATCGATCATGTCAGCACGGTTCGAGGCGCCGATGATGATGACGTTATCCAGGGTCTCGACACCGTCCATTTCCGCAAGAAGCTGGGGAACGATCATCGTTTCTACGTCCGATGAGATCCCGGTTCCACGCGTCCTGAACAGGGCTTCCATTTCGTCAAAGAAAATGACGACAGGGATATTGCCAGCAGCAAGTGAACGTGCTCGCGCGAAGATCGCGCGAATGTGTCGCTCAGTTTCACCAACAAACTTGTTCAGAAGCTCCGGCCCCTTGATTGACAAGAAGTAGGTTTTCACACCACTTGTCCGACCCGACAGGGAATTTGCGACTGCCTTTGCAATAAGCGTCTTACCTGATCCGGGTGGACCGTAGAGCAGGATGCCCTTAGGCGGACGCAAACCATACTCGCGGTAGAGCTCGGGATGACTAAAAGGAAGCTCAATTGCGTCGCGGACCTGACGAATCTGCGCATCCAAACCGCCGATATCGTCGTATGTCGTATCGGGAGCTTCGGGGGTGAGAAGCTGCTCGACATCGGATCGCACAATCTTTTCCAACGCGATTCCGCTACGTAGATCCACCATCAATGCGTCGCCGAGACGCAGATTGCCGTGACGTAGAGGGCCTGCCAACATCAGCAGATGCTCCTGGCCAGCTTCGCCTGCAACCAGCACGCGGTCATCACCCACCAACTCAAGAATCGAGACAATTGAACCGGACCTCGAAAATCCATCAGCGGCAACGGCGACCATCTTGTCGTCGACGCGCACCCACTGACCATACGACAGCGAGTAAAGATCAAGGTCAGGTGCAACAGCGAGGCGCATACGACGACCGTTCACGATCGCTTCAATCTGACGCGAAGGCACATCCGCGGATACAAACACGGCCATCGTTAGTGGCGGACGATTCACTTCAAGGAGCTGAGACTGCACCTTCACCAACTGTCCGCGAACCTGGGACAGCGCCTGGGCAAGGCGCTCATTCTTCGCTTCCAGAGAGACAACAAGGCGTTGCATCTCTTCGATGCGAGTTGCGTAGAAGTCATCACTCATCAGTGCTGATCCTTCCCTCAACCCACTGGTCAGCCTGACGCGTCACATCACGACGAACCTTGCGTAACTTCTTTTCAGATGCCGTTCGAAGGCCAACGTTGTGTTCATTCCACTCATCAACATCATCCCACTGGCCACCCAGACCTTCAGACGACTTCGCGGGACGAACCGACCTTTCTTGTGGGTTAATTCCCGGAGCAAGACGGCGCGTAACCAACAGGAAACCAGTGTGAGCAACCATGCGGTGCTCGGGACGGACAGCCAAACCATCAACGTGCCATTCACGACGCATGTCTTCCCAGGTGATCGGATCCGTGAAGTTCTCGCTTGCACGCAAGTCTTCAATAAGACGCGACAGCTGCGTAACCGTCGCGACATAGCAGACCAGCACGCCACCGGGGATCAGAGCGTGTGAAACAGCATCAATGTTTTCCCAAGGCGCCAGCATGTCCAGGACTACGCGGTCAACACTGGCCTGGTCCATCGCTTCCAATTCGGTAGCTAAGTCGCCGACGCGCAAATCCCACGCAGGATGTGGCGCACCAAACCAGAGTTCGACATTTCCTCGTGCGATATCGGCGAACTCTTCGCGACGCTCAACTGAGATCAGACGCCCAGTCGGACCAACCGCGTTCAACAACGCCATCGACAACGCGCCAGACCCCGCACCAGCTTCAACGACAACTGCGCCGGGGAAAATATCGCCCATGTGCGTAATGACACCGGCATCCTTGGGATACACAACCGCTGCACCTCGTGGCATCGACATCACGTAGTCGACCATCAACGGGCGCATAATCTGGAACTGGCGACCTTCTTCAGTCGTAATGACCTGCCCATCGGGTTTGCCGATGAGGTCATCATGGAAGAACTCGCCACGGTTCGACTGGAACTTTCCGCCGTGCGTCAAAATCACTTGGTGGAATCGCCCCTTTGGATCGCGAACCTGAACGCGATCGCCTTCTTCCAAGAGACCACGCCGATTCTGCTGACCAAGCGGCGCGTAGTTATCGGTTGTATCTGGCTGTGTATTCATCCCAGAAAGTCTATCGCGGCTATCCACAGCTCCCACTGTGAGATCTGCTGGTGAACGCGTTTCACGTTACCGTTGTCCTATGACTGCCACTACCGGGTCGAACCCACGTATTTCAGGTTCTTTCGACCCCGCTCTCTCACCTTCGCGAGCCAAGGAATACTTGAAATGCCCGTTGCAGTACCGCCTGCATGTGGTCGATCGCATCAAAGAACCTCTCACGCCTGCAACCGTTGCCGGCACGCTGGTACATTCGGTATTGGAGAAGCTTTTCGATGTGGCTCAAGCGGACCGAAATGAAGAGACGGCAATGGGACTCTTCGACCAAGAGTGGGCTGCAACAAGAGAGTCTTCAGATGATGTTGTTGCGATGTTCGACGACGAGGTCGCGCTCGATCAATGGATCGACAAGACCCGTGATCTTGTGCGCGGTTATTTCACGCTCGAAAATCCGCAGCGCCTAGAACCAGCTGCGCGCGAGAAGCGCGTGGACGCTTACACTCACGACGGCGTGCGTCTGCGTGGCTTCATCGATCGCATTGACCGTAACCCTTCTGGGGAGTTGCGTGTGGTCGACTATAAAACGGGTAAGGCGCCTTCGCCCCGTTTCCAAGACGAGGCCCTGTTCCAGATGCGCTTCTACGCCCTGCTGTTGAAACTCACCGATCGGATGCCGTTGCGCACCCAGTTGGTCTACATCAAAGCGGGTCAGACCCTGACATTTGATCCGACGGCCGATGACATTGAACGCTTCGAAGACGAAGTGTCAGGTATTTGGGATCGGATTGAGCGTGATGCGAAGCGTGGGGAATTCGCTCCTCGAAAAAATCCCCTATGCAACTGGTGCGGTGTGCGCGCCCACTGTCCTCTCTTTGACGGGGTACTTCCCGATGCGCCAGCAGACGGCATGAAGCGCCTACTGCAAACGCGGGTCCCTGCTTCAATGCAGGAACCCACGTAGCCCCCCCTACTGGGCGAAAGAACTGGGGCGATCAGCTACATCACCGCAGTTGACGCTGCGCTGAGTACTCCGGTCACCAGCAGAATTGCAACAACAATAGCCAAGCCAATTCGGTACCACACGAACGGCTTGTATGACTTCGTTGAAACCAGCTTGAGGAACCAGATGATGACTGCCCATGCCACAACGAACGCGATCAGTGTGGCGACGATGGTTGGGGCAACATCAACGTGATCTCCGCCGGAGAAGACCTTGTACACCTTGTACAGGCCGGATGCGAAAACTGCTGGCATGGCAAGAAGGAAGGAATAGCGGGCTGCCGCCTCGCGCGTGTACCCTAATGCGCGTCCCATCGTGATCGTTCCACCCGAGCGGCTGACGCCGGGGATCAAGGCCATTGCTTGGGCAAGGCCATAGAGGAGCGCGTCACGCCAGGACATATGGTCAAGGGTGAGTTTCTGAGGAGCATAGCGGTCAGCAATACCCAGAAGAACACCGAAAAGGGCAAGCATGACGACTGTAATCCACAGGTTACGGAAGGAAACGTCAATCCAGTCTTCCAATAGAAGACCAAGGATCCCGATCGGGAGCGAGCCAACGATGATCATCCAGCCCATGCGGACGTCGGGATTGCTTGAGCTCAGACGCTTTTCACGCGGACGAATAGGAAGCGACTTCCACCACGAAGACAAGATCCGGACAATGTCTTTCCAGAACACGATGAGGACTGCGGTTTCAGTACCGATCTGGGTGATGGCAGTAAAAGCCGCGCCCGGGTCAGCATTGCCGACCAATTCCCCAAGAATCCTGAGGTGAGCCGAAGACGAAATCGGCAGGAACTCAGTAAGTCCCTGCACGAGGCCAAGAAAAATCGCATCGAACCAAGTCATAGTCGAAACTCTACGGGCTATTGGCGGGTATTGACGAAACGGTGTGCCACGAAACCTGTGCAACCTGACACGGCTAGGCTAGAGGCTATGGAAATTCGTCAGTGCGGTCGCAGTGGTCTGAGGGTTTCGTCACTTGGCTTGGGCACGCTCACGTGGGGACGCGACACCGATGGTGAAGAAGCATGGGACATGCTTTCTCACTTTGTCGATGCGGGTGGAACGCTTGTTGAATGTTCGCCGATGAACGGCGAAGGAATGGCCACCGACGTTCTTGGAGCAGCGATGAACCGAGTCGGACGCCACCGCCTGACGATTGCTTGGAGGGGTGCCACCCGTCGCGACCACTCAGGTCGTTGGGTTTCCTCGGCTGGGCGCGGTGATATGTTGCGCAGCCTAGACGATGCTCTTGCTCGTTTAGATACCGACTATGTGGACGTGTGGATGGCGGAGCCCGACCCCAGTGTCCCACTCGAAGAAACGCTGGGTGTGCTTGAAGCAGCGTCCCGTTCAGGGCGAGCTCACTATGTCGGTCTTTCTGGCTGGGATACGTGGACAACAGCCTGCGCCCTTACCCGCCTTGGTGAACACGGGCTTGTTCAGCCAGCGGTAGCACAGCTCCCCGTCAGCCTGTTAACTGCTCCGGCTACCCATAGCTTGCGTTCACATCTGGCCGACGAAGGATTGGGTGTATTTGCTCGGTCTCCACTTGCCGGTGGGGTATTAACTGGAAAATACCGCCATTCCACTCCCCCAGATTCGCGCGGGGCTACCGAACATATGTTGCCCACTGTCGCTCCTTTCCTGACCGACGAATACGCGGGACGTGTTGAAGCAGTTGTTCGCGCCGCGCAAGGGCTTGATCGCAATCCAGGTGACGTTGCTCTTGCATGGGTACGGGATATGCCGGGCATTGCCTCAGCAATCTGCGGTCCGCGAAATGTACGACAGCTTGACCACATCCTTGACTCGACCGAGCCTCTGCCTGCCCCGATTCGCCAAGTGCTCAACGAAGTCGCGTACTCGTAAGAACGCATATTTCTTAGATCCCAGCCCTCAAGTTTGGGCTTTCAAGCGCGACGTTCAGCAGACAGTGTCGCGCGATATCAAACAAGCGTCTGATATCGCGCCACAAAAGAATTCTTAGAATCGCTCAGTCGTCGACGTCGATGAAATCATCATCCAAATCGTCCGAATCCTCATCGTAGGATTCATCATCGTCCTCTTCCTCATCATCATCTTCGTCGTAATTATCGTCGAGAAGATCGAAGGGAAGCTCGACACCGAACTGTCTGAACAGTTCGTCGTCGTAGGTGAAGAACGCATCTCGCAAAGTGTTCTCTGCTTCTTCAAGCGTCGAAGGATCATCATCGGTTGCCTGCGAACAGGCAACATAATGAGCTTCAAAGGCTGCAATCAGTGCGTCAAGCGCTACGCGAGGATCATGAGTCATGAGAAGATCCTAGACCTTATGCGAACTGGACTCACGGAAGATTAAGTTGCGAGCGGATAACAGAAACCATCAGGTCAGCGCCCTTGATTTCTGTTGTCTGATCAGCACCGACGATGCGGGACACACCTTCAGAGTCAACCAGCTGCGATGCACCCATATCCGGCCCCAGCGGGAGGATCACCCATTCCTTCGTAGGCTCGTAGATTGCTTCGGGCGTCTCGCCAGCGATTTGAGACGAAATATTCGCGATGACAACGCGGGCTTGCTGGCGAGCAGCATCAGCACGCTTTGACTCGGGGACGTCCGTCAGATCGCCAACGGCGTAGGTGTGGGCATGGCCCTCAACCTGCAGGGTCTTACCAACACGGATTGTGCCGTTCGGGCGCAACATGGGTTCGTAATCGGTACCTGCGAGGTAGCCGCTGTTCGCACGAGAGCCGTAGCACTGGAACCAGATATCGCCTTCAATTTCTTCACCTTTGCAGGTCGACACATGGAAGTGACCGAGTTCGCCAACGTTGTGCGGAGGCAAGAAAGCAAGTTCAGAACCGGTGATCACGCGAATGCCGAGCTCAGCGAGTTGCGTGGAAATTTCTTGACGCAGGTCTTCGGAGTAGCCGGGGGCAGAAAGGATCTGATCGGCCTTCTCGACGATCGTGATATCAAGGTCGGGGTAAGCGTGTGCGAGTTCGCCGGCGAATTCGATACCGACGGTGCCACCACCGACTAGCATGACGGAGCGCGCGCCAGCAAGGTTTTCGTGCAGTTGGTTCAAACGAGCCTTTGCAACAACGGACTTCGCTGACGAGTACTTTGCTGGGAAGGGATATGTTGCGCCGGTTGCAAGAACAACGTAGTCCGCTTCGATGGGTTCGCGACCGAAAATATGGACGGTGTTACCGACAATCTGAGAAACAGTGCCGTGAATGAATTCGCCTCGTGTCAGCAAGTTCGAATAGGGCATGAAGATTGCTTCCTGCCACACGTCGTCTACGGCTGCGCGCAGTGCAGCTGCGTGGTGGACAAACTGGTCTTTTTGTTCAACGAGCGTCACGTCAGCAATAGGATCGAGTCCTTTTGCAACAGTCACGCCACCGTAACCGCCACCTACAACAACAACACGAGCCACTTCATTCTCCTTCACGTCGAGCTGGTCTAATTCTTGCACGTGATACGGGTTTGCGCGCGAGACTATCGGGCGCGTCAGCCCTGATCGATACCGAGTGCTCGGGCAATGTTGGGGACAAAGAAGTTCGGTCCCTTGAGGACTTTGCCGTCTTCACGCAGTTTTACCGAACCGTCGGGCATCAGCTTCGACAGATTCGATGCCTGAACTTCAGCTAAAACCGCGTCCAAATCGATACCCGATTCGATTGCCATTCCGTAGATGACATAGACGAGGTCTGCCAGAGCATCGGCAGTTTCGATGAGATCTCGCGTGTGGTCGTCACCGTCAACGGCCTTTTCAGTTGCTTCTTCAACGAGGCTCCGTGCAGCAGGTCCGTACACGGCGCCCATCAGTTCAGCGAATTCTTCGCGGATCAGTGACATGCGCATGTTGAGACGTTCGTAGTCGATGGTTGGCAGGGAACCGGTGCCAAGGCGCACGGGCATGGAGTAGGTTCGGTGGAACTGCTCAACAAGCTTTCCTGGGCGTGAAGGATCAAGGGCAGGTCCCTGTCCGGCACCGGGGCCATCCCATGGGGTCTTCGGTTCGCGAGTGTCCGTGATCAGAAGGCTTGCCTGCCAGAAGGCCGGGCCTTCAGCTCGTCGGCGGATCCCCTCGCGCTTAAAACCGTTGCGCCACGCTGGCTTCCAAGAACCCCAGTTTTCGACGTGGCAGTACCAGTCGATGCGGGTGACATCCATCTGTTCAAAGGCAAAATCAACGGCAAGACCGAGCGCTTCGGTCATAAACCCTTCACCCCAGGCATCAGTGCGGATGAAGTAGCCAACCTCAGCCGACTTGGGATCACGCTGCCCACGCCAAAACTCCAGGCGACCTAGGAACCTTTGATTCTTGGCAGAAAGAATCGCCCAGTCAGCGTTACCGTTCTTCCAAGACTCTTCAGAGCGCGAAAGATGCTCAACCGCCATATCCCTCGTATACGGGTGGGGAACGGTCGTCGTTTCACTTATGCGCGCGTCTTGGAGCACCTCGGTAATTGCGTCGACGAAATCAAGGTTCATCGGAACCAAGGTGACGCGCGGTCCTTGAAGAGTCTGCGGCAGTGTTTTACTCATGCTTCTTCCTTCCCCGTGTTTGCCCATGCTGTAGCAAGAATATTGCCAAGTGCAGGAACGGTCTGATGATCTTGAACAACGAACTGACGATCGATCAGGGCGGTGGGTACACGGTCGATGCCCATCTGTACACCGATCTGGAAATCAGAGAAGACATCGGATGCAGTGTGCGGATCAGTCAGCGCATCGAGGACGAACTGAGCGTCCAACCCGAGGTCCTGTGCGCAACCGATCACAACGTCGCTGTTTGAAATATCGAGGGCCATCTCAAAGTGGGCACGTCCCAAAGCTTCGGCAAGCTTCAACTGCATTGAGTCGGGACCATAGAGAGTGTCACGATCGTAGTCTTCGATGCGGGCGGCATTGATCACGCGGTGTGCAAATGAGGATGGAGCAACGATCAGTTTCTCGAAGTCAAAAACGACGCCTTCTGCACGTCCAAGCTTTTCAAGTCGCTCGTCCAGCGCCACTGCTTCCTCGTACGTGAGTTCGCCTTCGTTCATCAGATAGACGCGACGAGGTTCTTCACGGGCACTATCCAATTCGGGGTCGAGGAAGAAAGCGTGGAGCGTAATTTCCACCTCGTCACGATGATCGAAAGAGGACAGCGCCTGTCGCCAGTGTCGAATACCCAAGTACGACCATGGGCAGGTCACATCGAACCAAAGATCAATATGCATTCGCACGCTCTTTCATCGCTTCGTTGCATTGATCCGGATTTTCTTCACGGTTGTAAGAAAAATCCGAGATAAAACGAAAGCCCGGAACTTATTCAAGCTCCGGGCTTCCATCTGTGCGCGGAGGGGGACTTGAACCCCCACCCTCTAATACGAGGACTAGCACCTCAAGCTAGCGCGTCTGCCTATTCCGCCACCCGCGCAGGTGACTTGCTCTTCTTGATTACCTCAAGTCGAACGTGGAAAACTCTAACACGGTTGGTAGCCGTACTGCCAAATCGAAAGGAGAAATTCCTGGGGACCATCAGCATTTTTGTTGGAATAGCGCCGATAGTCAGTGTCCACAGGAAGTGGCGACGAGGAAGGTCCCCCAGCAGAGTTAATTCTTGTTCCGTGAACGCAGTCGCTCATCCAACGCGGAAAAAACCCTCACAATCTGGGATATTTCCGCATCGGTCATATCCGCAAGCAAGAATTCGCGAAGCGTCTCTTGGTGAAGACGAGTTGCCTCCTTCACGATCCGCGCACCCTGTGAAGTCAGACACGCTTGATAGCTTCGCCTATCCTCCTTCGACATCACTTTCTTTACCCAACCGTCACGTTCTAAATGAGTGACCAAATAGGTCAGGCGCGACGGAGAATAGACAACCTGGCCGGACAATTCACCCATTTTTAGACATTGACCAGGCGCTTCGAACAGGGCAAGCAGGATGTTGTAATCGGGCACCGACAGGCCGAAATTCTTCTTCAAGCTGGATTCCAACAGGCCATGAAGACGCCCATTCGCTTCGAAATAAAGTCGCCAAGCACGCTGACGCAAGTGAGCTGAATCAGTATCCAGAAGCGCGGGACTATTCATTTCGTTTTCTTTCACGTGTTGAAGAATATTCTATGAAGTTGGAAAAGCACTGATAAACCCTGGTCTATCTCACATTTTTGACTGAATGGTGAGACAGTTGCTCGCATACCGTTATGCGTGTTTGCTCCGCGCCACGAAATGCCGAGAGTTTCTCAATGTGCGTGGCCTCGTGCCACCATTAAGACACAAGCGATGAAGGAGTAGTTGGTTGAGCGCAGAAACACAATTCACGTGCGTACTTTTCGATGTTGATGGCACTCTTGTTGATTCTGCCCCCGCAGTGATCCACTGCTTCAACACGGTTCTTTCTCAGCGCGGCGTCACACCCCTGCCAGCGGATGCAATGCGCAAGTACGTTGGCCCCCCGCTCTGGTGGTCATTTGCTGACCTTGGCTTTGAAGGCGAGATCGTGAAAGAACTCGTCGACGAATACCGGGCGCTGTACCGCACAATTTTCCTTGAACCCCCACTTTTTCCTCGGATGGATGAAGTAGTGCGTGGCGCCCACAACGCCGGGATTCCCGTGGCAACGGCTACGTCGAAGCAAGAGCCCCTTGCTCTGGCACAAATGGAACATCTGGGAATTCTTGACGCTTTCGACGTCATCGCCGGCGCAACTCCGGATCCAGCTTCTTCGAAAGCAACAGTTATCGCCGGTGCACTTTCGCGCCTGAGCGCCAAGGGAATGGATATCTCCCGCCCCGTTCTGATCGGTGATTCCTGCTGGGATGTTGAAGGAGGCCAGCAAGCTGGTATTGACGTCATGGGCGTAAGCTGGGGTTACGCGAAAGACGGCGACCTTGACGATTGTGTTGCTATCGCACATACCCCCGAAGAGCTTGCACACCTACTGGGGTTCACGCTCTGAGCCTTTCAGCTCATCTGTACAGCTAGCGGAAGTCTCGCAAGCCTACGAGGTGCGGATGCTAGTTATCGAGAAGGTCCACCAGGTCGGACATATCGAGCCTGGATAAGAGCTCGCCACCCTCACCATTTCCTACGCTTTCGACGACTGTTGATACGAGTTCGCGTTTGCGTTCTTGGAGTGCGACGACTTTGTTTTCGATGGTGTCAGCGCCGACCAGTCTGTACACGTTGACTTTCTTTGTTTGGCCGATTCTGTGGGCGCGGTCGACGGCTTGTGCTTCAGCTGCAGGATTCCACCAGGGGTCCATCATGTACACGTAGTCTGCTTCCGTGAGCGTCAGACCGGTGCCTCCCGCTTTCAGAGAGATGAGGAATACGGGGACTTCTCCGGATCTGAAGCGTTCGATGACTTCGTCTCGGCGGGTTGTGGATCCGTCGAGTTGGACTGTGGCGATTCCACGTCGTTCTAAGTAGTCACGAATGCGCGTAAGGAACGTTGTGAATTGGCTGAAGACCAGAGCTTGGTGTCCGCTTGGGATGATTTGTTCAAGTTGAGTGGCGAGGTACTCGATTTTTGCCGAGCCGATGTGTCCGCATGTTGCGTCGACAAGACCGGGATCCAATGCGAGTTGGCGCAAACGTGTCAGCGCCGCGAGGATATCGATTTTTGCACTCGGATCGTCGGTCAGCGAGAGTATTTTTGCGCGCTCTGCCATGAGGTGTTGATCGTAGATACGTCGGTGCTCCGTGCCGAGGTCAATGGGGATAACGGATTCGATCTTGTCGGGCAGGTCAGTGGCAACTTCTTCTTTGGTTCTACGCATCATGTTGGGACTAAGAAGAGAGTGAAGACGGTTCAATGCCGTGACGTCGTGATCGTTTTCGATGGGGCGACGAATTTTGTCGTTAAAAAGGGACCATTTGGGAAGTAGTCCGGGCATTGCGAGGGCCATGATCGACCAGAGGTCGCCAAGAGAGTTTTCTACCGGGGTTCCGCTGACCGCAAAAGTCCAGTTTCTTTCTATTCCTCGCAGCACACGGTGAATGGCGGTCCGCGGATTCTTCACATTTTGTGCTTCATCGAGAATAAGGCCGTTAAAAGGAATCTGTTTCCATTCTTGGTCGTCGATGCGCACGATTGTGTATGAGGTGATAACGATGTCTGCGCCTTCGATTTCGCTGGCGAGGCTCCTTTCGCGCCTCTTCCCCGTTGTATTGATCGTGCGCACGTTGAGATCTGGGAAGAATCGTTGAGCTTCTTTTTCCCAGGTACTTAAAACCGATGTTGGCGCGACGACAAGCGTGGGCAGATCGCGTTTGAAAGATGATGCGACGTCAGATTCTTCGTTTTCTTCGCATACTGACGCATCTTTGAGGGAGGCAAGAGCAGTTAAAAGCTGAAGGGTTTTACCGAGCCCCATATCGTCTGCCAAGATGCCACCTGTTTGGCTACAGGCTCGAGCGATCAGCCAGTGCGCTCCGTCAACTTGGTACGGGCGCAAGGTGGCACCCACGGGGTTCCGGAGTGGAATATCTGCGCCGGCGTGACGCAGGTGTTCAAGACGGGCTTCCCACTGCTGGGAGTCGACAGTCGTATCCGTAAGGCAGTCGAGTTCTTCCCAGAGGCCAAGATGTGTGGGTACGAGGCGTGGCTCATCATCAAAAGAAAGTGTTCGTGCTTCTTCGAGAAGTGCTGTGATGGATTCAATTGTTTCTTTGTCGATGCTGACCCAGCGTCCGTCAACGTAGAGATAGTGTTCCGAGTGGGCGATTGCCTCGAGAACATCGCTGAATGGAACCGGATATCCGCCGACGTCGAGTCTGACGTCAAGGTCGAACCAGTCATTGTGCGCTTCGCTTGGCGTGACGCGGATCGATGAATGGAGCGGGATTTCATCAATCATGAACGTCAGTACTGCGTCGCTGATCTCCCATGCAAGACGCGAGTCATTCAGCTGATCGATCACATCTTTTCGAAATTGCGGGATAGTCCACGCGGGGAGTCGGAGGTTTTTGAATTCTCCGTCCCACAAAGAAGCGGGCACGTGCTGTCGCGCAAGAGTTTTCAGGGAAGCGACGAGCGGTCGAACGGCTTCTAAATCCATGACCTGCTGAAGTCGGACTCGCGAGGGGGAACCTGAATAGTCGTATTCCGCCCACCAGGTGAGGGTGAATTCTTTTCCTTCGACAAGGTCGCATTGTCCAATAATGCGCACTGTTGCTTCTTCGCCAAGATCGACTGACGAGTCAATTGAAGAGACTTCGAAACGACGTTTGAGATGCGGGAGATACGCGGTCGTCAGTTCGGCGATCTGGTCGGTGGGCACACAGATCGGTCCTCGTTCGAATAGGTTCATGAGTTCTTGCCCACCAACACGGGCTACCCGTGTGCCATCGTCCAAGATGAGCAGGCGGGTCGCGGTATCAATTCGGGGTTTGAGGATACGTTTATCCCCATCAAAGGCCATCATCTGCAGGAGTAGTTCATCCCCCTGCAGGCTGAGGTCGCAACCCAAATCCCACGATGATCGATCGAAATGTATGGGCGTCAGTGGATCAAGGCTGGAATAGAGTTCGATTCCTTGGTTGATCAGTCTGAGTAGCCACGGTGCAGCATCCATTCCGAGCATCTGAAGACTAATTTCATTTCGTGCTGCGCGACCATCATCCACTTTTGCAAGACGATAGCCTTCTCTGATTAACCCGAGCTGAGAACGCGATAATCCATCTGAAACTGAAGCCCACTGCGTCGACACCAAATCCGGCCACGTTGCTCGCTTCTTTGTCCATTGAATGCGATTGCCGGGGCGTAGTGGGTGCATCCAATACGGGCGCTCTGGGTCGCTAGTATCAATCAATAGTGCGATTGGCTCTCCGCTTGAATCCCCAGTATGCGTGAAGGAGCGGAGACGCGTTTTCCACTCTGGTTCGTCTTCCGTTGTGAGTTCGTTGCTTTGGCGTCGTAATTCGAGGAACAGAGCAACCGAATGCTGACAGTTTTTTCCTTCAATACACGCGCAGGTCAGAACAGGTTGCCCTCCGTTGAGTCCAACCCAGGTTTTAAGACGAAGCCCCTTTGAAGCCACACGTCCACTAAAAACTCCGTCATCACCGATCTCAACGTCGGTGACTTTGTTTCCTTCACACAGTGCGCTCGCGCGCGCCCAGGCAGCATAGCCGACTTGATTGCGGATGATTGCTTCGTCGAACTCAGCGACGCGACGGAGTTCTTCGGATGAAATGCGCATTCTGTCAGTCTATCTTTCACCGTCAGATTCTGCTGAGAAGGCCCCTTCTATCCACCAGTGTTTGTCTGTATAAATCAGAAGGAGATCGCTTTCCTGATCGGTGATGACGCGAAGGTATGCTCGCGCGGGCGATGAATCATCCCACCGGTTGCCACAGATTATCCAAGAACCGTGCGAGATACGAATGCTTTGATGCGCTCAGGCGAACTCGCAGCTACAGGGCGTTGCTGACCGGGCTGGCGAAGGCTTTCAGGTCTTCCCACGAGTCGGCACGGGCGGTGTCTTGCTCGTAGGCGATCAGATAGCCCCAGTGCTGACCGGCGTAGGCATCCTCAGCAACCAACCGGCGCACCAACGCCTCGGCAGCCTGACGCTTGGCCTGCACCCTGGCGTCATCGCGGCCGCGCTCGTCCTTGCCCTCGATGATCCAATGCACCCCGTTGGCGTCCAAGGCTACGAAGTCGGGGAAGTAGCGGTCTTTCGCGTTGTAGTACACGAACGCCTGGTCTTGCGGATGCAACCGGTGCCACCATACGATTCCCGGCGACGTGTTGAGCAGGCGAGCAAGCTGGTATTCGCCGGTGAAGGAGTCGAAGGATTCCTCGGCGAATAGCGACTTGAACCAGCCGCCGTAGACCCGGCCTCGCACGAACTGGTCACGAGTCTCGATCTGGTCATGCACCTTCTCACCCAACGGGAGCGTGTAGCCGGTGCCTGGCATCGTCTTGGGGTGTATGGTCGGCACCTCGCGGGTGGCTCGCAATGTCTCGGTTGTGTAGTTCTTGATCAGCGCGAGGAGTTCGGCGCGGGCGGAGTCGAGGGATTTGACGGTCCAGCCGGTGAATGTCAGGGCGCGCATGAACTTCGGGACCAGGAACGCGGCGACGTAGCGGGCGGTCTGTTCAGTTTTGGGCACCAGCGACATGTTGATCACTAGTTTGACCAGCGCCTCCTCGGCGTCGGCGTCGTCGACGTGGACGGAGTCGACTTCGGCGCTTTCTCGATCCTCTGCCCGGAGTTTCTTGCCTAGGGCGGCGATGATCTCTTTGCGCAGTAGCACGTCACCGGCAGAGGTGACCCGGCGGGCCGCTTGCTCAATATCGGTGTCACTGATTTCGGACAGGTCAATGGGTGGCTGCTGCACAGTCATTGTCGTCACCGGGAATCGGTAGGACACGTCAGCAAAGCTCGGGTTCCGTCCGATCGAAACGAACTCCCAGGTGGGCTGATCCTCCTGCTCGGTGATGGTACGAACTCTGACACCGGGCAAACCCGGACCTTCGTCACCACCGTTGCCGGGAACGCTGCTCGGCTGCGGTTCTACGCCACCGGTGGCCTCACCACTGGTACCAGCACCAGGCCCTGGCATAGTCGTAGTCGATGCTTGACCGCCGGTCGTGTCTGTGACTGTATCCGTGCCGGATGTTTCGGCGGCTTTACGGATCGCCTCCTCCACCTTGGCTTTGTCGGGTTCGGGGACGGCTTCGTCCAATCCGAACTGCTGCAGCACGTTCTCGGCGTTCAACAATTCGGTGAAGGATTGGTGGGCAATGATGTCAAGCTGGTCGATCTGCCACACGCCACTGTATCTGCCGAACGGCAGTCTAAGGCCTCTTCCCATGGTCTGCTGGGTAAGCACTTCGGAGGCCATCGCCCGTAGTGTCACGACGACCGCGATGTTTTTGACATCCCAGCCTTCCTTGAGTTTGTTGACACTGACCACTGCCAACACAGGCGATTCGGGTCGGTCCAATTCGTCGAGGCGACGCTGGGTCAACTCATCCTCGTGCTTGGAGTCCACCTGCAGCACAGCCGATTCCCGGCCGAGGTACTCCGGGGTGCGCAGAAGGTCGGCGACCTGGGTGGCGTGCTCAACATCGGAGCAGACGACGAACGCGACCGCGTTCACATGATCGCGGTTCTGGGAAGCCGCGTACGCGTCGTAGTAGGCCTGCTTGAGCGCACGTAGCTGCAGAGCGTCACGCAACTGTTGCTCTTCGGAGGCTTCATCGGTGCCATATCCAGTCTTGCGGAACGCCAACACCGGGGCCTTGACGTACTTGTCCTGGATGGCACGGTAGAGCGGGTACTCGTAGATCACATGATCGGTCTTCTTGTCCACCGACGCTGTCAACCCGATCGCCGCTGCTGGATCGAGTTCCTTCAACGCAGCATTGAACGCCACAGCGCTCGACCCGTACAGGTGGGACTCGTCGGCGATGACAACCAGGTCATCGAGGTTCTTCAGGTAGTCGAACAGCACACCGGCGTTTTCATCGAACCGGCGGGGCTTACGACGCATCGCATCCTGCGTAGCGCCGTGGGTGTCACCCTCGGCCTCCTTCGGCGCGATGAGCTGCTGAATGTTGAAGATGAA
The DNA here is from genome assembly GCF_030216865.1 of Pauljensenia sp. UMB6358. Classification (NCBI taxonomy): domain Bacteria; kingdom Bacillati; phylum Actinomycetota; class Actinomycetes; order Actinomycetales; family Actinomycetaceae; genus Pauljensenia; species Pauljensenia sp. UMB6358. The sequence goes on from NZ_JASOMS010000001.1 coordinate 305,516, forward strand.
CGCCAGCATCGGGGTTTCCCGCCCGAACGAAAGCTGGGCGGGTCCGTTCTGCCGGGCCACCCACGCCGAATAGTCCTGCGGGGTGACCACTTCGGGCGGCACAGCCGCGCCGGTGATGTAGCGGGGCGTGCCGGGCGTGAAATTCTGCACCGTCTTGGCCTGCACCGTCTTGCCCGGGGTGACGATCACGACGTTACCGACCCCTTGGCGACGCAGATACTCCACAAACGCCGCCATCAGATACGTCTTGCCCACACCCGTAGCAAGGTTGAGCACCTGCATCACGTCCGGGTCATAGTCACCGTCCAGGGTGAAGACCAGCTGGCGGAGTGCTTCCTTGTTCGGAGCACGCAGGTCGAACTCGGCACTAATCGACTCCAGCATGTCCGAATCAAAACTGATGTTGAGCCTCATCACTGGTCACCACCCTCGGCATAGCGGAACACATCATCCGGCAACGCCACCACCCGCGACCCCTTCACCAGTTTGCGTAGATGCTGGCGGACCCCGTCCATCACAGTGGTGGCCGCTAGCACGATCGTCTCTCCGGGTTGAACTTGGGAGGCCAGCCAGTCGACGATTTCGGTCGTGGCGACACCCTCCACCACCTTCAACAAGGCATTGCCACGACGGGCATCAAAAATGTAGTCATCATCCGGGTGTAACAGCGTGAACCCGAGGTTGGCGGCCACCGACTCGATCAAGGTCTCACCGGTCGCAGCCGCCGTCAGCATCACCCGATCCAAGGCGGGGTCATAGTCGAAACACGCAGGCGACAGATGCGCCACCTGGAAGCCACCACCACCACGCCAGTTGATGACTTCTTTGGTGCGCCTGGTCTTCGAGGCAGCCTTCAGTGACTTCACCTCGACGCTCTTCTTTAATTCCGGGTCGTCCTTGATCAGCTTGTTGAGCACGCTCGCGAACTTCGCGGCGTCCTCCGGCGAAACACCATCAGGCAGCCCGTCTTCCGTAGCGTCAACACGTTCGCCCTTCGTCCGCGTGATCCCTCCCGGGTCTTGATCGCCCACGACCTTCTCCAGACGCGGGCGGGTGAACGTAGTGAAGGTGGACTCCAGCAACTCGCACGTCACCCAGCGGCGGCCCATCTTTTGCGCCACCGCCGCCGTCGTCCCCGACCCAGCAAACACATCCAACACAATGTCACCAGGATTCGAGCCGATGTGAATTATCCGTTCCAGGAGGCGCTCGGGTTTCGGAGTCGAAAAAGCGACCTTTCCAGGGAATAACGCTTGTATTTCTTTCTTTGCTGAATCACTATGGCCAACATCTCGATGCGTAAACAAATTCTTTGGAACGGATCCTTCGACATCAGCGAGATAAATCTTCCTTTGGAATCCTCCATAACCGCCTGCAGCGGGATAGTACACTGGCCAGTTACCTTGCCTGTATCGTTCGATCGAAGAATCTGCGACTGTGCTAGACCAGTTCTTGATTACTAGGGGCTTTACATCGGTTCTTAGTTCAACCTGCGAACCTTCGATTTCGGCCCGGGCGGCGAGCTCTGATTCATCTACATCGCCAAGTTCATAATGCGCCCACTCACGCATAATCCTCAGCATTTCTGGCTGCTCAAACCGCCAATTTGAAGCTGTTGCGGGATAAATCATTTCACCAGTAACTGGGTGCTGAATACCATAAACGCCGGGGTGCTGACGTTTACCTATGTTATGTCGAGCGCTCTTGTCAGCCTGCTTCCATCTTCCCCTAATGGATCCATCTGGATTTGAATAGCGCGCATCCATTGCAGAAGACCGAATCAGTTTATTCCGCCGAAAATAATCTGACTTGCGATACACCAGCACGGTATCAGTAACCATCGGGATCCCCGAAGCGTTATTGCTCGCCGCGTAGGCTTTCTCCCAACAAACTTCAGCAACATAATTACTTGCTCCAAAGAGTTCGTCCATTAGCACTCGCATTCGGTGAACCTCCACATCGTCGAGGTGCACCCAGATGGAGCCGTCGTTAGTGAGCAGCTTCTTCATGTGCAGGAGCCGGTCGCGCATCATGGTCAGCCAGATGGAGTGCTCGAGGTTGTCCTCATAGGAGGCGAATGTCTGTGCGGTGTTAAACGGCGGATCAATGTAGATCAGTTTCACCTGGCCGACGTACTTCTCAGCGAGCTCGGGAACGCGCGTCAGCGCCTCCAGGACGTCGCCGGATTCACCCAAGATCAGCAGATTGTCGTCCTGGGGCTCGAGATCGGCACGCTCCGAATATTCGAATTGATCAGACTTCTCGCTCTGCGTTCCCCTGACATAGTCGTCATAGACAAGGGTGTGCGTTTCGCAGTAGCGCGGATCAGAGGGGTCAACCCACGTGTAGCCGTACTTGCCGGTCTCAGTGGGGATGAGGGCCTTGTCCTTGTTGTACCAGGTGAGCTGTAGACGTTGATTGGCCATCTAGTCGGTCTCTCCCTTCGGTGTTGCTGGGATTGCTTCGCAGATGTCGGGTAGCGAGCAATTCAGGTATTGGCAGATGCGAAGGAGCATGTCAGTGTGATGAACTGATAACGGCAGTGTGGGTTTGTCGTTGTCACGTTGCCAGATACGGAAGGTTCCACTAACTGCCTCGCGCCAGGTTAATCCAGTCTCGTTCAGTCCGTAGGCGTTGGACAAGCTTTGGCGGAAGTCGGTGAGCGTGATCGTGCCGGTTGGCTGAAGCTCCTTACTTCTAGTGCATCCGACACAAACTAAGACCTGACACTCCTTATTGCCCCCAGGTTCCGCCGGAAATGTTACTGCTTGGTATTGCGGGATTGTGCAGTTGCCATTCGTGATCGTCAGAGGCTTCTTTCGGCACATCGGGCAGATATCGCACGCCTTATTGCTCAGCCACCCGTCGTTAACACTGAGATCAGCGATCCGAGACTTGTTCAACTGACAGCACGCATAAAGGAATGTTTGTGCGAAGAATCGAGCCATCGTTGCCAGCTTGCACAGGGACAGGAGCGTCTTCTTCTGGGCAGCCGAAACTCGGTCGTCGTCGGAAATCAAGTGATGCAACAGGGCGTGCTGCATCGCTCCAGCAAACGTTGCGAAGCACAACTGCGTCATGCGCCCTCCCTCGTCTTCGTCGTCGACATCGCCACCGATGGCACCATCAGCTTCACTTTCAGGGATGGCGCGAAGCAAACACAGCCTATCGGCAAGTAGCACCCGGCTAGAGTTGCCACTCCTTGGCCAGCAGGCTCACCAACTCCTCTTGGCGGCGCTTAACGACCTCGGGAGTCCACACTGGTTCCGCCAGTACCTGGGTCGTCAAAGCGAACACGGCCACGCCTTTACCCGAGGTGAAGTACTTGTCCTTCTTCACGTCGAAATCGAAGTTCTGCGCCCGTGAGTTCGCACGTCGATTCAACAGCAGCAGGTTACCCAGCCTATGCGTCCACGTCGCTGTTTCATCCTCGGTGAAGTCACGCACCCACTGGCTGTCGTGAGCAGGGGTTTGCGGCAGAACGTGCTCAACGGTGATGATGTGGTGGTCATAGGACGCGCCCGGGTCCTTCGCCAAGATGGAATCAAGCCGTAACAGCACGTAGCGACGCACACGAGTAGCGAGATAGATCTCCCCGTCAATGCGGTCTCGTGTCTCGGCTCGTTCGCTCTCGGTCAGTTCGAAGGCCGGAGCCTCGAGTCCCACGCCATCAGCAAGCTGCTTGAGGAGTTCCATGTATCGCAACTGGCGTGGGGTCGCGTAGACGCGGCGAACCAACATGCTCGCAGCCAAGCGCTCCAACTTGGTAAAGAAATCGACGAGAAACTCTGGGTTTTCACCGTGCTCGGTCAGTGCCCACAATGCCGGAGAACGCCAGTCATCGTTGTCGAGCTGATCGAGTCGCTTGAGCCAGTGATTCACCTGCTCCCAGTGCGGGTCCTCGCCCTGAAAATCCTGCGCCAGCAGCCGGATGTCGGCGCGAGCATATGGTTCGAGTACCTCCCGAATGAAGCCACTTCCATTGTCCGGCAGGTAAGTATTGAGAACCTGCTCTGGGAACTCTTGCAGGAGGCTCTTCACGCCACGGGTGCGAGCCTTGATTGCTCGGATATACAGGAAGAGATCGCCGAACTCGTCCCGACCAAGGCTTTCCTCCACGTGCTCCCAGCGATCCGCATAGTGCTGCTTTTCATGCTCGTCGATCGCACCAATCACCTGGGACTTAAAAATGTCCTGCGGAGAAAGCGGTAGACCCCGAGCATTCATCACCGAGAAGATCCGGTAGGCACTGTTCAAATCCGGCGTCGAGACCGTTACCAAGAAAGCCCGTCCAGCGATGAGCCGGAACAAGTCCTTCAACCGCTCTGCACTGAGCTGCACCAACTCGTCGTGAAGCGCCTTCGCGTTGTCTCGTAGACCCCGCTGAGAGTCAGTCTCGGGAATGTTGTCGCTGAGCTCGATGAGCTTTGCCGTGTTGCCCACGGTCTGCACGTAGTCGTAGAAGAACTGGTTGTCGCGCGGACGAAGCTTCAAACGTGGCCGTGCGGGCTGGTTATCCCACTCCACCGCAGGCTTCTCGATCAAATCGTGAATGGAACGGCGCAGGTCATCGTTGGCGACGAGGTCTCGAAGCAACGACAGCAACAACGTCAATGTTGTGATGCGCTGCTGCCCGTCGATGACCTCGGATCGAGCTACGTTCGGAGACTTCACGAGAACAATCGACCCGAGGAAATACGGCTCATCGGTGTTCCGCTCCAGCGCGCCGAGCAGATCCGATAGCAGCTGGAGCGATTCCTCAGCACCCCACGCATACGGACGCTGGTACTCCGGAATGACGAACTCGAACTCGCCACTGGTCAACAGCTTCCCGACGCTGATCTCCGCAGCCTCTAGCCTTCTTGTTTCTCCTGCCACCAAGTGTCCCCTCATCGATTATGTCTTGAACTTGAGTTGAACCACCGACGCCTCATTTGAACCACTCACACCGCCAGCGCGACTGTGCCACCATTTTATATTCAAGTCGGGTTGAAAGCTTCAACAATGACGTTTCGGTCCGGATACGCAGATTGCAAAAAGTCCATGTTCTTCCGGTTACCCGTCGCACCAACAATGGTGGCAAAATAAACGAGTGCTTCACATCCTCTTCTTCGAACCCGAAATTCCCGGAAATTCAGGCGCAGCAATCCGCCTCTCCGCATGCACCGGATCAATGCTCCACCTGATCGAACCGCTGGGATTCGATATGTCCGACACAAAACTCAAGCGCGCAGGCTTGGATTACCACGATCTCGCGCACGTGAAAGTACACCCAAACCTTGATGATGCACTCGCGGAGGTTCCCGGACGCATCTGGGCATTCACAGGACGAGCCTCAACAATGTACGCCGACGTTTCCTATCGAGACGGCGATGGACTCCTCTTCGGCCGAGAATCCGTCGGCCTTTCCGAAGACGCAATGAATCACCCCCGCATCGAAGATCGCGTCCGCATTCACATGCAACCGGGACTCCGCTCTCTCAACCTGGCCAACTCAGCATCGATTGTTCTGTATGAAGCGTGGCGCCAACTCGGTTTCCCAGGAGGAATCTAAAACGACCGCCACACCATATTCCGCTTCACACAGCACAATCGGCCTCATCCCCCGTACGTTGGGGTGAGGCCGAAATTTTCACCACCGCTATTTTTACGAACGAGGCCGCTCAACCCGCTCAGCCAACTCCACAATCCGGCGCGGATTCGACCTCCACATCCACCCCGTACCAATCATGGAAATAATGAGTGGCAGATAGTAAAAGTCCGCACCCCACCGGCTCCACGCCGAACGAGCCACAATCAGATCGGGCACATCAAAGCCTGCAATACCGATAATGATCGGCGCCGCAATGCTAATACCGATGCTGTAGCCGGCAATAATGCGCATTCTCCTGCCATTGTGCGTCAAGCCCGCCGCACCAACGAAATACACGATTCCCGCAATCAACGCGACAATTTGAGGACCCCACGGGAGGGTGTTCTGATGATGGAACAGATCAACGATCGCTGTCACGAACACCCAAGCCCCAAGCACCCAGAACATAGCCATAACAAGACGACCGAGGCCAAGCGCTCGCGGGCGCCCATCTTTCACACTCTTGCCATTGCCGGAAACGTCGGCACCCTCCAAAAGCTGCGGGGATTCATTCATAGGTTGATCATACGTTGCGCCCACCATCATCCTCACTTCGCACGAATGTTCGGTGTGGCCGGTTCCACCTCATCTCATCCGTCTGTGCGCGGACATCATTGCCCACAAGTGGGACAATAGGCCTAGACGGTTCACAAGACTGTCAGCAGAAAACACGACGTAAGGAGTCTCAGACGTGAGCGAACCAGAATACGACATCGTCGTACTGGGCGCCGGATCCGGTGGATACGCCACCGCTTTACGTGCTTCCCAACTGGGAATGAAAGCTGCCTTGATCGATGGAGACAAGGTTGGTGGCACCTGCCTCCACCGCGGTTGCATCCCCACGAAGGCTTCTCTGCACGCAGCTCAAACCGCTGACGCTGCCTGCGAATCCGAAACATTCGCCATTCGTTCCACCTTCGAAGGCATCGACATGGCGATAGCCGGTACCTACCGCGATTCAGTCATCACCAAGCTTGACAAGGGCCTTCAGGGTCTGTTGTCCTCGCACAATGTCAAGGTCGTCAAGGGCTGGGGTCGCCTGACTGGTGCCAACACCGTCACCGTTGACGGACGCGACATCACCGCCCGCAACAGAACCGTCGAATACAACCTTGCGGGCAACAGAAAGTCTAATATCCTGAATACCCAAGGCTTCATCAAGCTCGTGAGCGTTGAAGATGGACCGATCGTCGGTTTCCACGGAAATGGCTCTCGCCGGTAAACCCCTGCACGCCCACAACTAGCACACCCGTCTTTCAAGGAGAACATCCATGGCAACCGCAGTAACAATGCCCGCCCTAGGCGAATCCGTCACTGAAGGCACCGTCACCACCTGGCTGAAGAACGTCGGTGACACGGTCGCAGCTGACGAACCCATCGTCGAGGTCTCGACCGACAAGGTCGACTCCGAAGTTCCCTCCCCCGTGGCGGGTGTGTTGCTCGAGATCCTCGTCCCCGAGGACGAGACCGTCGAGGTCGGCACTACGATCGCAATGATCGGTGACGCATCCGAGGCCACTTCCGCTCCAGCACCTGTAGCCGAAGCTCCCACAGCGCCAGCACCCGTTGCCGAAGCGCCTGTAGCTCCTGCGCCTGCATCCCCCATCGCTTCTGCTCCCACTTCCGGCACCGAGGTCCTCATGCCCGCCCTAGGCGAGTCCGTGACCGAAGGTACCGTCACCACGTGGCTGAAGTCCGTTGGCGACGCCGTTGAAGCTGACGAGCCTCTGCTCGAGGTTTCCACCGACAAGGTCGACTCCGAAGTTCCATCCCCCGCAGCCGGTTTCCTCGCCGAAATCCGCGTCGAGGAAGACCAGACCGTTTCAGTTGGCACCGTTGTCGCCGTCATTTCGTCTGAGGCTCCGGGCGCAGCTCCTGCAGCTCCGGCAGCTCCAGCAGCAACCACTCCGGCTCCGGTTGCCCCGGCAGCGCCTGTTGCTCCTGCAGCCCCGGTAGCAGCCACTCCGGCTCCGGTTGCACCGGCAATGCCTGTTGCTCCTGCAGCCCCGACTCCGGTCCCGGCAACCCTCGATCAACTGAGCAATGCTGTTGAAACCGCCGCCCCGACCGGCACCCCGGTCGCATCGCAGACTCCGGCAGCAGTGGCAAACACCGGCTACGTAACCCCGATCGTTCGCAAGCTTGCTCGCGAGGCCAACATTGATCTTGCAATGATCACCGGCACCGGCGTTGGTGGCCGTATCCGTCGCGAAGACATCGAGAATGCTGTTGCAGCCCGCGAAGCTGCCAAGGCTCCTGTTGCCCCGGCACCCGTAGCTTCGGCTCCGACTGCTTCAGCTCCGGTTGCGCAGAAGCGTGAACCGTCACCACTACGTGGCACGACCGAGAAGATGTCGCGTCTGCGTCTCACGATCGCTCGTCGCATGATGGAGTCCCTGCAGAACTCTGCTCAGCTGACGACTGTGGTCGAGGTTGACGTCACCAAGGTTGCAGCTCTGCGTGCACGCTCGAAGGATGCCTTCATCGCCAAGCACAACACCAAGCTGACCTTCCTGCCCTTCTTCGTGAAGGCCGCAACCGAGGCTCTTCAGTTCCACCCGAAGATCAACGCAACCATTGATGACAACAAGGTCACCTACTTCGACCATGAGCACATCGGTATTGCAGTTGATACCCCGCGTGGCCTGCTGGTTCCGGTGATCAAGGATGCGGGCACCAAGGACATCCCGGGTATCGCAGCTTCGATCAACGATCTTGCCGCTCGTACCCGCGACGCCAAGGTTGGTCCGGAAGAGCTCACCGGTTCCACCTTCACGATCACGAACACCGGTTCCGGTGGCGCACTGTTCGATACTCCGGTTCTGAACTCGCCCGAGACCGCAATCATGGGTATTGGCACGATCGTGAAGCGTCCGATGGTTGTCAAGGCAGCCGACGGTTCCGAGTCCGTTGCGATCCGCTCGATGGTGTACTTGTCGCTGTCGTATGATCACCGTCTGGTTGACGGTGGCGACGCGGCTCGTTACCTCATGGAGGTCAAGAAGCGCCTTGAAGAAGCAAACTTCGACGCTGACCTTGCTCTCTGAGTAGAACCAATCTGGCAAAGTAATTTGCCGATCTGACGTTCAGGCACCCCCAGTTCGTGCCGGGAAACCGGTGGGAACTGGGGGTTTACCAGATCCGCCTAAGGGTCTTGCTGAGCGGTTCGTGAAACTCGTCCCGTCAGACGCATAAAAGTCATCACTACGTCTTGCGAGCTACTAGCAGGAAGAGTCACACACTTTGCCCCTTCGCAGCGTTGGTATTCACTTTGTGTCACCGTTGCTTCGATTGTGAGCTCCGTGTCCGAACAGTATGGTTGGTTGACCACGTGCGATTCGGATTCCAGATGTTTAACGAACGCATCAAAGCGGCGAAGGGTTGCAATCTTTTCAGCTTCGGCTCGAAGAGCATCCCCTTCCATAAAATTGTCCAGGTCAGCGATATTACGATCCATCACTGCTTGATCTCGCGCATGCATAAAAGTGGAGACGATGTCGTTCGCCTGCCTGACGTCGGGGCAGCCATCGATTGCGAAGTCGTCGATCGAAGCAACCTGATTGCGACCAAATGGTTGGATTCCTTGTCCCAGGTCCATTCCCTTCATCGGATCTGCCGGCTTAGTTTCTTCTTGAGTCTCTCCCGATTGCCTATTTTCACTCAGTGGCGCAGATTGCGTGGCATCTGGATGTCGAGATCGTTCAATACCCCCACTCGAGGGCACCGACTGCGCCTTAATTCCGCCCGTTGAGAAGGACGCGTTTGATAGTGTGGGCGGCCTCGTCATTCCATAGATGACGCTAAGGAGAACGATGATGATCCCCGCCAGCGCACCGCGTCGCCGCCCCTGAGTCGCTGGCAATCCCCGTGGATGTTTATCGAGAAGGTGTTCCTTTCGCCACGTGACTACATCGTTCATCTGAGACGGATTATCACAGCGTGAGTCAACTGTCTGTTGTAGCGGGCGTTGCTCGACGCGCGTGGGGTTAAGTCCGAGTGGATCAATATTCAATGCGCATGCGATGGCTTCAACTCCGGCATCGTCACTGCGCTGGTCCTTTGTTGCAGACAGAGAAAAACCGGGGGTTCCTTCACCGGCCTGCGCGGGAATGGCAATATCAATCAGCGTCGCGTGAAAATCACTGCTGACAACAATGTTTGATGGCGCAATATCGGTATGGATAATTCCCCTATCATGTAGCGCACAAACGCCAGCACGCACATCGGCGACGATACGTCGGCGCTGGTTGTCGTTCAGTTGCTGACCGCTATCGAGTAGCGCCTGCAAGGTTCGCCCGGCGTACCGACGCTGAGAAAGACTCACGCGACCATCCGGCTGGGACGATATTTCCACCAGCTCTGCCACATTCGGGTGCACGAGGCCACGCCATGCAATCCAACGCTGCATCTGATCACGCGCGATATCAGAGCTATATACGCTGATCAACAGTGCTTCATTGTCACGAGTGACCTCCCACAGCGGACCGTTGGAGGTCATAAATGCAATCGTTCCAAGGCGATCTGAATGCATAGTCATAGCCGCATTGTGCGGTCCAGATTTCTTGAAAGCGACCGGCCTTGCCTAAGCTTGTGGATAACTGCGATCCCATGCATTGGAATATCGCCATTACAGGTAGAATAGGTTCGCTATGAGTGAGAACACTGCCCCCAAGAAGCGTCGCTGGTACCACAACCTCGCGGACGCATACCGTATTACAAAGCGCTCCTATCCGTGGATCGGATGGGCACTTGCCGGAGCATGGATCCTAACGATCTGTCTTGCACTGGCGATCGCCGCCCTGATGCACGCGAACTACATTGTCTGGACAATTCTGGGCGTTTTGGTAGGTAGCACGATCGCGATGTCACTGCTGTCGTTCTTGGTGCGTCGTGCTCTATACGATCAGATCGATGGCACTGTCGGCTCTGTCTACGCTGTTTTGTCGCAGATCAAGTCCGGTTGGATCATTCCCGAACAGCCGATTAACGTCACGCGCGAGCAGGATGTTATCTGGCGAATTATCGGTCGCGCCGGTGTTGTTCTTATTTCCGAAGGTCCTTCCAGCCACGTTCAGCCACTTCTTTCAGCTGAGCGTAAGAAGGTTCAACGCGTTGTGAAGAACGTTCCTGTTCACGTTATCCAGACTGGCCACGATGAAGGCCAGCTGGAACTTGCGAAGCTGCAGGGCAAGTTGCGTGGTTTCAAGAAGATTCTGACGAAGGAAGAGGTTCCTGCCGTTTCGAATCGTTTGAATGCGTTGCAGTCCAATGCTCTGCCGATTCCCAAGGGAATTGATCCGATGAAGGCTCGCCCGAACCGCAGGGCGATGCGCGGCCGCTGAGAGTTTCGACTCAAATACCGAGACACCCCTATGCATAATATGCATAGGGGTGCATACTTATATGCGTAGAGAGAAAATCTCCGAAAGGTACTCCCATGCGCAAGCTTCCTGCAGCACTCCTCCTGACTGCTACCGCATCGATGGCACTCGCCGCATGCTCCGACCCGTCAACCTCTTCGACTTCTCAGTCCGCTGAGGGGGCAGTATCGGCCACCGCGATTGAATCATTCGACACCTCGTCGATCGAAACCGTCGATGAAATCGCCGCTCTGGTCCCCGTCGCAGTCAAGGAACGAAATATCCTACGTAACGGCACATCCGCTGACTACGCCCCCGCCGAGTTCCGCGCTGAAGACGGTCAGACCCCCGTTGGCTACGACATTGATATCGTCAAGGCTCTGGCAAAGGTGATGGGTCTTGAAGAAGGCACCACGACTCACGCAGAGTTTCCGACCATCATCCCGGGTCTCGGTTCCAAGTTTGATATCGGCGCTTCTTCCTTCACCATCACCGAAGAGCGTCTTGCTCAGACCAACATGATCTCCTACGTCGAGGTCGGTTCCGCATACGCTGTCGCTCAAGGCAACCCGAAGAACTTCGATCCCGCCAACGCTTGCGGCACCACAATCGGCGTTCAGAACGGCACTTACCAGCAGGAATACGCTGAGCATCTGTCCGAAGAATGCGTTGCTGGTGGCAACGAAGCAATCAAGATTATGCCCCTCGACCTTCAGACCGACATTGCAACCAAGGTCATCGGCGGCCAGTACGACGCCACTCTGGCTGACTCCACCGTAATCGGCTACACGGTTGAACTCTCCGGTGGCAAGCTCGAGCAGGTTGGTGACATCATCGAGGCCGAGCCTCAGGGTATTGCTGTCGCCAAGAACGACACTGAACTGGCCAACGCAATCCAAAAGGCCATGCAGTACCTAATGGATAACGGCTACCTGACCAAGATTCTCGCAGCCTACGGCGCCGAGGATGCCGGTCTCACCACGGCCGAACTGAACCCCGGCCTCTGATTTGAACTCAACGTATGGGGCTCGCACCATATGGCGCGAGCCCCATACTGAGCAAGGTAAACATATGGCACACGTTAAAGACGGCATCACCCTCATTGATGCAAAACCGGTACCGCGACCCGGACGGTGGATCAGCGCAGTGATCGTTGCGATCTTTGCGCTGCTCCTCGCCACGGGTTTCATTACCAATGACAACTACCAGTGGGATGTCGTTGGCAAATGGCTTTTCTCGAAGACGATCGTTTCAGGCGTTGTATACACGTTGATTCTGACTGTCATCGCGATGACAATTGGCACGATCCTCGCCATCACGTTTGCGATTATGCGCCAGTCGATTAACCCGGTTCTGCGCTGGGTTGCCACAGCCTATATTTGGTTCTTTAGAGGTACCCCGATCTACACGCAGTTGATCTTCTGGTCACTGCTACCCACGCTGTACCCGCAGATTGAGCTTGGCATTCCGTTTGCTCCACCGTTCGTTTCCTTCGACACGGCAACGTACTTCACACCGTTCTGGATGGCGTTCATCGGTCTGGGACTCAACGAAGGCGCTTACCTTGCTGAGATTATTCGCGCCGGCTTACTGTCTGTTGATAAGGGTCAGTGGGAGGCTGCCACCGCTCTTGGTATGCCTCGTTCGATGATTTTCCGTCGCATTATTTTGCCCCAGGCGATGCGCGTGATTGTCCCGCCGATCGGCAACGAAACGATTTCCATGTTGAAGACGACATCGCTTGTTTCGGCGATTCCGTTCACGTTGGAACTGACGTTCGTTGCATCGACAAAGGGCCAGTCCCTGTTCCAGCCGGTTCCGCTGTTGATTGCGGCTGCTCTTTGGTACCTGTTCATCACGAGCATTTTGATGTGGATCCAGGCACACATTGAACGTTACTTCGGTAAGGGCTTTGATCGTCGCGATAACGCGACCGCTTCAACCTCGACTCAATTCTTGGATGTGACACCGTGAAATCTTCAACTCCTATGGTGAGCGTCAAAGGCGTCCACAAGTTCTTTGGTGACCTTCACGTGCTCAAGGGCATTGATCTTGAGATCGCGTCCGGCGAGGTGTGCGTAATTCTGGGTCCGTCGGGTTCAGGGAAGTCGACGTTGCTCCGTTGCCTGAATCAGCTCGAAGAGATTAGTGCTGGTGAAGTGAGCGTTGATGGCGAGCTTCTCGGATACCGCAGGGACGATGCTGGCCAGTTGCACGAGCTGGCTGACAAGGTCATCGCCGCCCAGCGTTCGCGCATTGGCATGGTATTCCAGCGTTTCAACCTGTTCCCGCATAAGACTGCGTTGGAAAACGTCATGGAAGCACCGATCCATGTTGCGAAGGTGGATAAGGCAACGGCGAAACAGCGTGCGCTTGAACTGCTTGAACGCGTCGGATTGTCGGATCGTGCGGATCACTATCCCTCGGAGCTTTCCGGTGGTCAACAGCAGCGTGTGGCGATTGCTCGCGCTCTGGCGATGGATCCGGAGATCATGCTTTTCGACGAACCAACATCGGCGCTTGACCCCGAACTGGTGGGCGAAGTTCTGCAGGTCATGAAGGATCTTGCACAGTCGGGCATGACGATGGCTGTAGTTACGCACGAAATTGGTTTCGCACGTGAGGTCGCTGACACGGTTGTCTTCATGGATGAGGGAGTTATCGTCGAGGCTGGTAGCCCCGCTGACGTGATCGACAATCCGCAAGAACAGCGAACAAAGGAATTCTTCTCGAAGGTGCTCTGACGCGGTGTACGAGGCTCCTGCTTCACACACGATTCTGAGATGGGTGTGGGCCCAGCGAAATCGCTGGGCCCACAGCCATATGTGCTACGCAGGGCAGTCAGCCAGCGCGTAGCAATGTCAGATCAGGTGAGGGTGACGAGATCAAGGTAAGAGTCATCCCAGAGATCCTCGTCCCCATCCGGGAGTAACAGAACACGATCGGGATTCAACGCGGTGACAGCGCCCGGGTCGTGTGTCACCAGAACGACCGCACCTTCATACGTGTCGAGTGCATTCAAGACCTCTTCGCGGGACGCAGGGTCGAGGTTATTCGTCGGCTCGTCAAGGAGAAGGACATTCGCGCCGGAAACAACGAGTGTTGCCAGAGCGAGACGGGTCTTCTCACCACCGGACAAAACGGACGTCGGCTTGTCTGCATCGTCACCCGAGAAGAGGAACTGACCAAGGACGTTGCGGACGTGAGTATCGTCAAGGTTCGGCGCAGCATCAACCATGTTCTGGAAAACAGTCTTGGAATTATCCAAGGTTTCATGTTCCTGCGCGTAGTAGCCGAGTTTCAACCCGTGACCTGCAACAATCGCGCCACAATCAGGTTCACTGATGCCACCGAGGATTCGTAGCAGGGTGGTCTTACCGGCACCGTTTAAACCGAGGACAACAACCTTTGCTCCCTTATCGATTGCAAGATCAACACCGGTAAACACTTCCAACGATCCAAAGGACTTCGACAGGCCTTCGCCAGTCAGCGGGACTCGGCCACATGGAAGAGGCTCTGGAAAACGTAGACGCGCCACCTTTTCCTGAACTTCCTCGCTACCCGCCTGAGCAAAAAGCTCTTCAGCGCGTCGTAGCATCTGTTGAGCTGCCACTGCCTTTGTGGCCTTCGCACGCATTTTTTCGCCCTGGGCCTTCAGCTGTTCAGCCTTCTTCAAAGCGGTTGCGCGTTCCTTGCGACGACGGCGTTCGTCTTCTTCGCGTTGCTTCAGGTAGGCATCCCAGCCCAGGTGATAGATATCGACCTCGGCACGGTTCGCATCCAAGTAGAAGACCTGGTTGACGGTCTCCCCCAGCAACTTTACGTCGTGGGAAATCATCATGACGCCACCGGGGAATGTCTTGATCCAGTCACGCAACCACATGATCGAATCGTGATCCAAGTGGTTTGTGGGCTCGTCAAGGAGAAGCACGTCAGCTCCGGAGAATAGGACGCGTGCGAGTTCAACACGTCGGCGCTGACCACCAGATAGAGTGTCGAGGCTCTGTTCAAGGACACGATCTTCGAGGCCCAGTGAGTGGGCAATCTGTGCCGCTTCAGCGTTCGCGGCCCAGCCGCCCTCGTTCGTGAATGCCTGATCGAGTCGCACGTAGCGCTCCATCGCTTTCACTTGGCGATTGCCCTCAGTCGTTGACATCTCGTGTTCGGCTTTACGGATCTTTGCGATGATCTGGTCGATTCCACGCACCGAGATAATGCGTTCGCGAGCAGTGAGGGACTGATCACCGATGTGAGTGTCCTGAGCGAGGTACCCGATCTTTCCGTTGTTCGTAATCGTGCCGGAGTACTCAGCAGCACCATGATCTGATTCGCCGGCAAGAAGACGCATGGTCGTCGTCTTTCCCGCACCATTGCGACCGACAAGGCCGATACGCATTCCCTTATCGATCCTGAAGGACACGTTCTTCACAAGGTCTCTTGGCCCAATGCTGAGGGAGAAGTCTTGTACGTTGATCACCCGACAATTTTAGTGGTTGTGGGCAGGTACACCCTAGTCAAATAAGGTGATACGCCCTACGGGCAGGCACAATTGAAGGCGTACATCTGAAACAGAGGTAGGGGTATTTCATTGACTTCGCCAGAAGAATCAGCACGCACACCAAAGATCTTCGACATTATTGCCGTGATGTTCGTGGCTTTCCTTCTCATTTCGAATATTGCAGGCACCAAGGTCACGGCGCTTGATGCGGGACCGATCCATCTTGTTTTCGACGGTGGAGCAATCCTTTTCCCGCTGACCTATGTTCTGGGCGATGTCTTGTCCGAGGTCTACGGTTTCCGTCGTGCTCGTCGCGTCATCGTCCTCGGATTCGTCGCATCAGTACTGGCCTCACTCACCTTCCTCCTTGTTCAGGTCGCACCGGTTGGCCCCGGCTACGATAATCAGGCTGCATTCGAAGCGGTCCTTGGATTCGTGCCTCGTATCGTGGCCGCCTCGATCATCGGCTACCTAGCAGGCCAACTGATCAACGCGCTGGTCCTCGTGAAAATTCGCGAACGCTGGGGTGCGGATCACCTGTGGGCACGCCTCGTCGGTTCCACCGTCGTCGGCGAGCTTTTCGACACCGTCCTCTTCTGCACGATCGCCTTCATCGGTGTCATTCCAGGGGCCGAATTCGCAAATTACATCATCACCGGATACGTCTACAAGGTGGGCGTTGAAATCGTCCTCCTGCCCATTACTTACCGTGTCATTGCCTTCGTCCGTAATCGCGAAGGTCTAACGTCGAACGAGGTTCTTGCCGCATGAGTGAACAATGGCTTGCTGCTCCCCCATCCAATGAACGCCCTCTGGGGGCTAAACCCGGTTCACCGGACCGTGGCTTCGATGTGGGGTCGCGTCTGGAAAGTGGACGCGGTCTCGGGCGTACTGGAATCCTGCACACCGCCCACGGCGATATTCGCACCCCCGCGTTCATTCCCGTCGGAACGAAAGCGAATGTAAAAGCGCTCGTCCCCGAGATGGTCGCGGACTTGGGTGCCCAGGCGGTACTCGCGAACGCTTACCACCTGTATTTACAGCCCGGCTCTGACCTCGTTGACGAGGCCGGCGGACTCGGCGAATTCATGAACTGGCCAGGACCCACCTACACGGACTCCGGCGGCTTCCAGGTTCTTTCGCTGGGTGCTGGTTTCAAGAAGGTGCTCTCCCAAGAGTTTTCCGGTGCAGCCGACCCGAACGACCCGAAGCTCCACATGCAGGCCGTGAAAGCATCCACTGCAGTCGTGGACGATGACGGTGTCGTGTTCAGCTCGCACATCGACGGTACGAAGCACCGCTTCACCGCTGAAGTATCGATGAACATTCAGCATCAGTTGGGCTCAGACATCATGTTTGCTTTCGATGAGCTGACCAGCCTGCTCCACCCGCGTTCCTACCAGGAAACGTCGCTGGAGCGCACGCACCAGTGGGCGAGGCGCTGCCTGCGCGAACACGCACGCCTGACCAAAGTGCGTGCAAACAAGCCGTATCAGCAGCTCTGGGGCGTCATCCAGGGCGCTCAGTACGAGGATCTGCGTAGGCTCGCAGCCCGCACAATGAACGATATGGATGAAGACGGCACGCGTTTCGATGGTTTCGGAATCGGTGGTGCCCTAGAGAAGGAAAACCTCGGCACGATTGTGTCGTGGGTCAGCGAAGAACTCGACGAGGATCGTCCGCGTCACCTGCTGGGTATATCCGAACCTGACGATTTCTTCCGAGGTGTTGAGGCGGGCGCCGATACGTTTGACTGCGTGAATCCATCGCGCGTTGCCCGTAACGCTGCCATCTACTCCCCCAATGGGCGTTTCAACATTACGAATGCTCGATTCAAGAGGGATTTCAACCCGATGGTCGAAGGTTGTGGCTGCTACACGTGCACGCACTACAGTGCCGCCTACGTTCATCACCTGTTCAAGGCACACGAAATCCTTGCCTCTACCCTGGCTACGATCCACAACGAGTGGTTCACCGTCCGACTGGTTGATGCGATTCGTGATTCCATCGACAACGGTAACTTTGAAGTCTTCCGCGCAGATATGTTGGGTAAATACGCAGGGGGGTCAACGAGGGTGGTGCACTCATGAGTTTCAACGAACAAGTACGGTCGGATTCTGGTCGTCTCAGGTCCCGTGGTGGGCGCTGAGTAGCCGATATCGGTGCGATCCATTGGTTTGGTGTTGGACGCAGTCTGAACCGAGCAACTGAGTGCCCGCCAGACCGTCTGATCCCCTTCCTCAGTGCACCAAAGCCGGTACTCATACGTGAGTGCCGGCTTCATGCTTCCTCAACTAGACGTTCCTCGTGAAGAACTCTTCAAGGGAGCTCCCTTCGGAGCGGATCGTTGATGGGCTTCCGACGCCGACAATCCGACCGCGGTCAAGAAGCACGATCTGATCTGCGCCATCGATCAGGTCAAGACGATGCGTTACTTCGATGATCGTCATATCCAAGGTGTCAAGGTTGTGACGAATCTGGGCTTCCAACTCAGAGTTCAGCTGTGCGGTTGCTTCATCGAGGATCAGAATCTTCGGGTTCATCACCAGTGCGCGTGCAAGACTAAGACGCTGGACTTGGCCACCGGACAGAGCACTACCTCCCTGAGCGACGCGCGTATGAAGCCCCTGTGGCATCGCTCGTACTTCATCAGCAACGCATGCATGTTCAAGAGCACGCCAAACCTGTTCATCACTGGCGTTCGGCGCACCCAAAGTGACATTGTCGCGAATAGTCGTGTTGAGCAATTGGTTCTTCTGCGAAACAGCGACCACGCTGTGTCTCAAACTATCCAAAGTGAACGTTGAAACATCGATGCCGTCGATCAGAACGCGCCCCGAATCGGGGTTGTCGTAGCGTAACACCATTGTCATTACCGTTGATTTTCCAGACCCTGATGGTCCAGCCAATACAACGTGTCCGCCACTTTTGACCGAAATAGTGACATCTTTCAGAGCAGGGGCGCTCACTGACGGGTATGTGTAAGTAACGTTCTCGAAAGTGAGCGTCGGAGCATGGTCAAGGGTGAGTTCCTCATCGCCGTCATCCACATTCGCGGGCGCATGGCATATTTCCCAGAGACGGCGCGCAGCAGAAAGTGAATGATCCAGATATCCGGTCGCATCTTCAACGCCACGAGGCCCTTCAAAAAGACGTAGCGTTCCAGCGGTCAGAATCGCGACGATGACGGGAGAATAGCCGGCATTCATTGCTGACCAGGCGATTGCGAGAGTACTGATAAGTGTGAGTGCAGCATTCAACGCGCGACGCAACGCATTAGCACGTTTGGCAACACTCGCCGACGATGAGATACGAAAGCCGATAGCGTCCATCTCTTCAAGGCGTTCATTCACACGCCCATATCCCACTACCTCTTCAGCGCCAAAGACAGAATCCGTGACGTGCTGAGCCAGGTGCCGGCGAAGTTCAAGTGTGTGTTTGGTTGCCTCGAGTGAGCTCCTTGCCCCCAGGAACGGGACAACCGCAAGAGCAATCAGGAGGCACAGTGCCGGAACAGCGACGATCTGCCAGCCCCACACAATGCCAGCACCGATAAGAAATACGGGCGGAACGATAATGGCTGAAACGACCGGCGCGAACGTGTGAGCATACACGACTTCAATCCGGTCAACGTCGCGCGTCAGTGACGCTAGGACATCGCCACTCTTCGAACGCAACACAATCCCGGGGGCCTTTGGCCACAGTCGCGAAAACACCATCGTGCGCAGTAGTTCCAGCGCCTTGAAAGCGACGTAATGACCGGTGAATTGCTCGCAGTAGTAGGCGCTAGCTTTGATCAGGGCAACAACGACTAGCCAGAACAGGATCGTGGCACATTTTCCATTTCCCACCACCACTGCGACGGCTCCCCCTGCCCCCAGGGCAAAGAGCACAATATCCATTGACAGATTGACGAGGCGGAAAAGGGTGCTGACATAGAGGGGCTTGTGGATGTCTCGCGTATGCGAAGTCAGCCATTTCACCAGCTGAAGAACGCTCGGCTGTGATTCCATCAGAGAACCTCCTGGCCAATTGTGTGTTCGTTTGCATTCACGCGGTGCAGTTCCCCTTGGCGCATCTCATACACTAAGTCAGCAAGTGCAAGCAGAGCCTTACGGTGTGTCACCACCACAATCGTCCACTCTCGTCCAAGTTCAGAAATCGCTCGAATAATCTTCTTCTCGGATTCAATATCAACCTGAGACGTGGGCTCATCGAGAAGCAGAATTGTGCGTCCGGATAAAAGAGCCCGAGCAATCGAGATTCGTTGCGCTTGCCCACCAGAGATCAGCCCACCCTGCTCTCCAATCTGGGTATGAAGGCCTTCGGGCATCCGCTCAATCTCATCAGCTACCTGCGCTTGTTTCAAGGCCTGCCACATCTCTTCTTCGCTGGCATGGGGGCGTGCAAGACGTAAGTTGTCAGCGATCGAACCGGTGAAAAGCCAGGTTGATTGCGCAACCGAGGCGCTTAAAGCGTGCGCCTGATCGATCGACAGAGATGCCAAAGAGTTGCCCGAAACAGCAACGGAGCCGGACTGGGGTCTCAAGTCACCGCGTAGCAGGCGAAGAAGAGTAGTCTTGCCCCCGCCCGAACGACCGATGATTGCCACGCGATGACCAGCTGGGACCTTCAAAGAGACCTCGTGCAACACTTCACCGCGACCATAGTCGTAGGAAACAGCATCAACACTGATCGATCCGTCGTTCGCGATCGAAGCGTGGCTGACGACATGGGAGGCGCGGTCATGGGTCGCTTTGTAACGTCCGATTGCTTTCTGCGATGCAATACCGCCCATTCCGATGTAGAAGAAACCGGCGACCTGCACCAAGGGTTCGACGAGCAGTACGGTCAGAAGCATCGTTGCGATCGCTTGTCCGAGGTCGACAGCACCCGCATTAAATCGTGCGATTGTCAGTGCAGTCGTGGCACAGATCAGGATCAGCGAGAACAACCCGTCTAGAACAATGATGACGATCTGGTTTCCTGCCAGCAATTTCATGATTGCGCTTCGGTTTTTCTCGCCCTGAACGCGCAGATCCTCTTCAATTCGTGGGCCAGCCCCGAACAGACGAATAGTGATGAGATTTCGGATCGCATCAAGATAACGGCCAGCCAGTTGGCCTCGTTGCTTTCGCGAATCCGATGAACGCTGACGGAAAAGCTTCTGGAAGCCACCAAGCAGCAAAGGAATCAGCGGGCAAAGCACCATGATTCCCAGCCCCAGAACCCAGTCAAAAGCAACGGCGACAAATCCGAGAGTGAGGAACGGCGCCACAATCGTCGCGATCGTCGGGCCCAAGTAGACCTGGCGAAATTCAGTGACACGTTCCGTATTGTCGGTTGCCAGCTGAACAACATGCGCTTGATCAGATGCTTCTTCACTGGTTGAGCTGAACACACGCATCAGAAGATCGCGACGAATACGTTTTTCTTCCGCACGGGCGACCTTGCCACCATATACGATTTCAACGCCGGCGAAGGTCGCAGCGAAAAGACAGGCGATGATCGGAATAAGAAGCGAAAACGTACGACCGCCAGTCGCGTAGTTCCCAATTTGGATTCCAAGCCACACAAGGACGACTCCGAACGCAATCAGATATCCCAATCGCAAGGCGGCGACAATAATCGAATCACGGCGTCCACGGTCGGTGATGACCGAGTT
Organism: Pauljensenia sp. UMB6358; assembly: GCF_030216865.1. Lineage (NCBI taxonomy): Bacteria > Bacillati > Actinomycetota > Actinomycetes > Actinomycetales > Actinomycetaceae > Pauljensenia > Pauljensenia sp. UMB6358. The sequence continues at coordinate 326,671 of NZ_JASOMS010000001.1, forward strand.
TTTTATCTGTTTCATTTCATCAATCCGATATGAGGCTCAGGAAATAACGACTGAACGGCTGTTATTCTCCGACGACGACCATGACCGAGTGCGGGGCAAGAGCAACGTGCCCCGTGCACGTATTACCACTGATGACATCTAATCCATGAACGTTGGAGAGTTCTGCCATCGTGCTACCGTGATTCACAATAAACGTCATGTGAGCGCGTTGGACGACTTCGATACCGCGCGGGAATTGTAGGTTCATTGGCCGGATACGCGCATGAACGCTGATGAGTCTGAGCAGTGTTGCTCGGGTGAATGCATCAAGATCAGCGCCGACAAGCCACACGTTTCCGCCCGCTTCCCCGTGCGCGTTTGCGACGGCACGTTTGGTGATGATCGGGTGACCATCAAGCTCACTGAGTGGATCATCAACGCTCGCTAACGTGGTGGTCGAGTCACCCGGGGTGAAGACACGTGCCCAGTTTGCTGCGCGCAATGCTGGCCGAGGCTCATTCATCAGTTGACGTGTTCGTTCAAGGCTCGGATCAGTCGCGGTAAGTTTCAGGGGAGCAGTCGAAGTCTTCAGATGCGTTCCGGCATGCTTGAGTGATGGTTCTGTGAGGCGACCGGCGAGGTGCCACGTTGCATCATTGGCTTCGTCGAGCCTCTGAAGGTGAGACTCCCCCTCGAACTGAACTCCGGCGGTCTTCGCGAAAGCGGAATCTGAAGGTTGCGTGGTTGAAGGAGCAATAAGGAGAACCTGGTTGCCGCTTTCTGCTAGGTGCTCGATTGCGCTGTGAGGCAAGGTGTTCGTCTGATTCGCGTCGATGATGATAAGAGATTCGAAGATCGCCTGGTCGATATCGGTGAGCATGCGAACGCCGTACCCTTGCTCCCATGCGGTTCTCTGCCACGTAGAAAAATTCGTGAAGGCTGGGCGTCTGTCGTATGAGTCAGAGTCAACCAGAATCGCGATTTGAGTTGTGGGCGGGACATCATCGACAGCGGACAGGTAGTCAACCAGATGTGACAGGGGTTCTTCCTCAATGTCGATGCTGGAACGAACAGCTGAAGAAGTCGCTCCCGATGCAAACATCTGAACAATGTCAAAAGTGCGGGCGACTAATGTGGTATTGGCTCCCATTCGTCGCCTCCCCTGTTGATTCATACAGTCACGCTTTGATCGACTTAACTATATTGACCGACCACGATATTTCCTGAGGTCATCCTACGCGGTTGTGAATAACGAGGATGCCTTGAACCACTCCATGACCGTCGTATCCAACTGCGTGTTCGGCCCCGGTGTACACACGAGTGTGCCCCTCGTGCGCGAATAATTATCGCACGAGGGGCACACCCAGCCTCATCTGACCTGTGGGATGACCAGACATACTAGACGGTCGCTGAATGATGCTCTGCTTTCGTAGCCTGAGCGCCACGCCTCCGGAAAGAAGCAGAAGCGAACCTGCCATGATCCCCGCCATCCCTTAATCGGCGTGTCCTCAACCGTGCCGGCGTCGCGAGTCCACCACTGATCACGCTCAGACGTTGAAACCAGCTCAGACGTTGAAACCAATTGCGCGGAGTTGCTCACGACCATCCGGAGTAATACGATCCGGCCCCCACGGTGGCATCCACACCCAAGAAATAGTCACTTCAGGCGTCAATGCGGAAAGAACGGACTGTGCCTGACGCTCGATGACATCCGTCAGCGGGCAGGCAGCAGAGGTCAGTGTCATATCGAGAACAACTGTGTCGTTCTCAGCAATGTTCACGCCGTAGACCAGTCCAAGGTCAACGATGTTAATGCCAAGTTCAGGATCGATGACGTCTTTGAGTGCTTCGAGGATATCTTCACCCTTCAAAGAACCGTTTTCAACGATGTCTGTGCCGTCAATCTGGCGAACATTCTCAGACTGTTCGTGTGCCGGTGGTGCGCCGAAACGCTGCTCCACAGGCTCCGGAGCTGCCATGGGGTTATTCATTTATTACCTCCTGCGATGTCGGTTCCGAGCTGTGCAAGCGCGTCACGCAAGGCATACCAGCCGAGCAGTGCACACTTCACGCGATTGGCAAACTGAGAAGTGGATTCAAGAGCCGCTGCATCCCCCAAAGCATCAAGGACTTCGTCGGGCACTCCCCTGTTCCTCGAATGCATCATCGATTCCATGGACGCATATGCTATGCGTGCTTCCTCAATCGAGTGGTTCGCGACCAGGTCGTTCAGCATGGACAGAGATGCTTGAGAAATCGAGCAACCATCGCCATCCCACACAAGCTTTTCAATCGAGCCGTCGTTAGCGAGAGTAACGCCAAGGGTTACTTCGTCGCCGCACGTGGGGTTTACTTGGTGCGACGAGGCCGCAACCTCTTCCACATCGCCTCGGCCGTGTTTGGCGCGGGCATGATCCAAGATGACCTGCTGATAGAGCTGATCCAAGCTTGACATCAGAATCCTCCGAAAAACTCTCTCACGCGTCCAAGGGATGCGACCAGACGATCGATTTCTTCTTCAGTCGTCGACACTGCAACGGATGCTCGTGCGGACGATCGAACAGAGAAGAACGTATGAAGTGGGATCGCGCAATGATGACCGACACGAATCGCGATATCATCAGCATCCAAAATCTGACCGACATCGTGCGGATGGACACCATCGACTGCGAATGCCACGACGCCCACACGATCCACATCGGTTGTTGGGCCAAGGACTTTCACACCGTCGAGTGAGGCAACCCCATCAAGCAGACGCTGCGTTAGGGCTTTCTCATGGGCGTGTACGCGATCCATACCAATAGCGCTCAGGTATTCAAGCGCAGCCGTCCAACCTGCGATTTGAGCTACGGGCTGAGATCCCGCTTCAAACCGTTCGGGAGCGGGCATGTACGTCGATTCCTCCATCGTCACGTATTCGATCATTGATCCGCCGGTCAAAACCGGAGGCATCATGTCGAGGAGTTCCCGCCTGCCCCACAACGCACCGACGCCGGTAGGACCAAGCATCTTGTGCGATGACATGACAGCAAAATCCACGTCCATGGCACGAACATCAATCGCCATATGCGCGCTCGACTGACAGGTATCAGCCAAAACAAGAGCTCCGACACTGCGTGCCTTTGCGACAATCGCATCGACGGGAGAGATCGCGCCCGTCACGTTCGACACGTGAGTGAAAGCAACCAGCTTAGTGTTGGGCGTAATGACGTCGAGTGTCTCAAGGTCAATGCGACCGTCAGGAGTCAGATCCAGCCATTTGAGTTCAGCGCCGGTTCGTGCGCACAATTCCTGCCACGGAACGAGGTTCGCATGGTGTTCTGAGCGAGTGGTGACGATCGTGTCTCCTGGCCCAATTCTCAGTGGAGTCGAAGCCGTGCCTCCACGGCCAACAGACGCATGACCGATAGACAGAGCAACAAGGTTGATGGCTTCGGTCGCGTTCTTGGTCCACACGATCTCATCGCTGCGCCCACCGATAAACGAGGCGAGCGCACTACGTCCGTCTTCGAACGCGCTGGTCGCTTCGTCCCCCAAAATATGGGTTCCGCGGTGAACAGCAGCATTCGAACGACGGTAGAAATTCGCTTCCGCATCAATGACGCTGGCAGGCTTTTGAGACGTTGCAGAGGCATCAAGGTACGCGATCGGCTTCCCTCCGCGCCCCAGTCGAGCGAGAATCGGGAAATCCGAACGGATAGCTTCGAGCTCTACAGCGCTAAAGTCTGCTCCGAGAAGCGAATTCATGTTGATCAGAGACCCAGGTACTTGTCGTAGCCTTCTTCTTCAAGCTGGTCAGCAAGCTCGGGGCCTCCTTCGGCGGCAACATGGCCGTTCACGAAGACGTGAACGTGGCTCGGCTTGATGTAGCGAAGAATGCGCGTGTAGTGAGTGATCAGCATGACGCCACAGCCGGTGGTGTCATGGACACGGTTCACACCCTCAGACACGATGCGCAGAGCATCGACGTCCAGACCGGAGTCAGTTTCATCCAGGACTGCGAAGGTCGGCTGCAGGAGTTCCATCTGGAGGATCTCAAGACGCTTCTTCTCACCACCGGAGAAACCGACGTTGACGTCACGCTCAGCGAAGTCTTCGTCCATACGCAGGTGCTCCATAGAGGACTTCACGTCCTTGACCCACTGGCGGATCTGCGGTGCTTCACCGTTGATAGCGGTCTTAGCGGTACGCAGGAAGTTGGAAACGGAAACGCCCGCAACCTCAACCGGGTACTGCATGGCCAGGAACAGACCGGCCTTGGCGCGCTCGTCAACGCTCATCTCAGTAATGAGCTTGTCGTCGAGCCATGCTTCGCCCTGGGTGATGGTGTATTCGGGATGGCCGGCGAGTGCATAGGCAAGCGTGGACTTGCCCGAACCGTTCGGCCCCATAATGGCGTGGATTTCACCGGACTTGATGGTCAGATTCACGCCCTTCAAGATCTCCTTGGGGCCGTCAGCGGTTTCAACCGTGACATGCAGATCTTTGATCGTCAAAGTCGACATTGTTTCTCCTTGTCGGCGCGAGGCCGCAATAGTTGGTGCGCCACATGGCGCGCAGGGTCAGTTCGTTCGGGACTTGGCGAGTTCGGCCTCGACGGCCTCCATGAGGTGGTCAACCACCTCGGGCACACCAATCTGATTAATGAGCTCGGCGAAGAAACCACGGACAACAAGACGACGTGCCTCGTGTTCGCTGATTCCTCGGCTCATCAGGTAGAAGAGCTGTTCGTCATCGAAACGGCCGGTTGCGGATGCGTGTCCAGCTCCGCGGATTTCACCGTTTTCAATTTCGAGGTTCGGAACAGAGTCGGCCTTGGCGCCCTCGGTGAGGACCAGGTTGCGGTTCAGTTCGTAGGTGTCGGTGTCGTCGGCTGCTTCCCGGATCAGGCAGTCGCCAATCCACACCGAGTGTGCGCCGTTGCCCTGCAGAGCACCCTTGTAGGTGACTCGCGAGTAGCAGTTCGGCTGGGAGTGGTCAACGAACACGCGGTGCTCGAGGTGCTGACCGCCGTCAACGAAGTACAGGCCCAGCATGTTGAGTTCGCCACCGGGGCCTCGGAAATCAGTATCGGAAGAGATACGGACCAGGTCGCCACCGAAAGTAACAACGATGTGCGTCAGGGAAGCATCCTTGCCCAGTGCCAGTCGGTGGTTTGAGGCGTGCAGTGTGGTGTCATCCCATTCTTGGATTGAAACGAAGGTGACCTTCGAGCCGTCCCCTGCGTTCACTTCGATGGTCTGATTGACAGCTGCTTCTTCAGAGCCACGGTGGTTCAGGATGATCGTCGCTTCGGCAAGTTCGCCGACCTCAACGAAGATGTGCTGGGCGCGAGTTCCTTCAACAGCGTCAACGTTCAGACGGATCGGTTCGCTGACCTGCATCTGGGCAGGAACAGAAACAATTGTCGACTCACCATACTGATTCCATGCGACAACCGCTGTGCGATCACCGGGAGCAAGAACAGTACCCAAGCGAGAATCGGAGCGATCAGCCTGTTCAACTGTCACGCATTCAGGAGCCTCAACGGTGACCGGGGCATCACCCTGGTCATAGTTTTCAACCTCAAAAAGACGTTCGATGCGACGCATCGGGGTGAAACGCCAGTCTTCTTCGCGACCGTGCGGGGTCGGGATTGCATCGAGATCGAAGGAAACCGGGCGGTCTGCGCGGCTGGCGTGGCCGCCCTTTTCGACGCCGCCGTGAGAGTGCGCTTTATTCATCACTTCTTGTGTCGTCATATCAGCCGACGGATCCTTCCATCTGCAGTTCGATCAAGCGGTTGAGTTCGAGCGCGTACTCCATCGGGAGTTCCTTCGCGATCGGCTCAACGAAACCACGAACGATCATTGCCATTGCTTCGTTCTCATCAAGGCCACGGCTCATCAGGTAGAAGAGCTGGTCTGCCGACACCTTCGAAACGGTTGCTTCGTGACCCATTTCGACGTCATCGGTTCGGACGTCAACATAGGGGTAGGTATCGGTACGTGAAACCTTGTCGACAAGAAGCGCGTCGCACAGGACGTTGGACTTCGAGTACCGTGCGCGGGCGTTGATCTGAACCAGACCGCGGTACGAGGTACGGCCACCGCCACGAGACACGGACTTCGACACGATCGAAGAAGAGGTGTGCGGTGCCATGTGGACCATCTTGGCGCCAGTGTCCTGGTGCTGACCGGGGCCTGCGAAACCGATGGACAATGTCTCTCCACGGGCATGCTCGCCCATGAGGAAGCAGGCGGGGTACTTCATGGTAATCGCGGCACCCATGTTGCCATCGACCCACTCCATAGTTCCGCCTTCTTCGACGATGGCGCGCTGGGTCACGAGGTTCAGAACGTTGGTCGACCAGTTCTGGATCGTCGTGTAGCGAACGCGTGCACCCTTCTTGACGAAGATTTCGATAACACCTGAGTGCAGTGAGTTCTCGTCATAAATCGGCGCGGTGCACCCTTCGACGTAGTGAACGTAGGAGCCCTCATCAGCGATGATCAGCGTACGTTCAAACTGGCCAAGAGCCTCAGTGTTAATGCGGAAGTAGGCCTGAAGCGGGATGTCGACGTGAACGCCTGGTGGCACGTAGACGAAGGAACCACCCGACCAAGCGGCGGTGTTCAGTGCGGAGAACTTATTGTCACCGGAGGGAACAGCTTTGCCGAAGTACTCCTGGAAGATTTCTGGATACTCACGGAGACCCGTGTCGGTATCGAGGAAGATGACACCCTGGCGTTCAAGATCTTCCTGAATCTGCTGGTAGACAACCTCAGACTCGTACTGGGCGGCGACGCCGGAGACCAGGCGATTCTTTTCAGCCTCCGGAATACCCAGACGATCGTAGGTGGTACGAATTTCCTCGGGAAGGTCGTCCCACGAATTCACCTGACGGTCGGTGGGGCTGACGTAGTACTTGAACGTATCGAAGTCGATATCCGAAAGATCCGGGCCCCATGTGGGCATCGGCTTGCGATCGAAGATTTCAAGTGCCTTCAGACGACGTTCACGCATCCACTCCGGCTCATTCTTATGATCCGAGATCGAACGAACAACGTCCGCATTAATGCCGTATTCAGCATTCTTTGAGTACTCGTCGCTATCGCGCCATCCATACTCATACGCGCCAATTGAGTCGATGATTTCATCATCACTCATGTGACGGTCATCGAGGTCAGTGACCTGCGGTGACTGGGTCATAGTGGTGTCAACCTTCCATTCTTAATTTCAAGCACACTCTACTTACGCCGAGTGGCTCGTGAAGCCGAACGAAGCACGGGTGCGCCCACGGGAATGTGAGTCGTACAGACGTGACCACCGCCGGCAAGAGTTGCAAGCCTCTGAATGTGAACATCAAGAAGTCGACTAAACGCTTGGGTTTCTGCCTCGCAGAGCTGCGGGTAGTCACCGGCAACTTCCTGAATAGGACAGTGCCCTTGGCATAGCTGAATAGCAAAATTGCCATTACCGATGTCTCGAACCGTCGCAGCATAACCGTCTTGAGTCAGCGCATCGGCAAGAGCCTGAGCACGAACCTTCGGGTCTGAGCCAGCTTCGCGAATGATAGGCGCATAGCGACGCTCAATTTCACGCGAACGAGAGGCCGCGAAAGAATCAATCGCTTCCCCACCGCCAACTTGTCCAAGGTAACCGAGGGCTTTGACAGCTAGCTCGGAATATGCGTCAGGCAACTTCGTGTGCGCGTTCGGTGTTGCGACATAGTGACGAGCCGGGCGTCCACGACCACGCTTTTGCAACTGCGCCGGTTCCATCTCCATGATTTCTTTCGAATCCAACAAGATGGTGATGTGCCTGCGCACGGCTGCGGTAGTCAGCTTAAGAATTCGAGCGATGACGGTTGCAGTCACGGGTCCCTTTTCGACGATCAAATCGAGGACTTGCTCGCGAGTTCGCGCATCGAGCTGTTCGCCCACAAGGCCTCCGATCATCTGTTCACATGGGAATCTATGTCAGAGTCTACGTCCTTTTACGCACAATATGCTTATCGAAATTCAGACGTGTCAAAAACGCCACACGTTTCCTTAGCGCATCCAGGGTGAATCCGCAGGTCGGAGGTCCTTCCAACCACGTGCTCGCGCATTCCAGGTTGCAAGAATTCCAGTTACCGCAGATGGGTTGTGCAACTTGCCAGCAAAGATCATGTCTACAGCGTCATCAAGCTTCACCCAGGAACTCACCATGAGTGCCTCTTCGTCCAGACGTTCGAACTCCTGATCAAGCTCGACCAGATCACGCGCGAGGAAGATACGAAGCGATTCAACAGATCCTCCCGGCGACGTGAAGTAGTCGACCAGAACATCCCATTGATTGGCTTGAAGATCAACTTCTTCAGCCAGTTCTCGCTGGGCGGCACAGACATAGTCTTCCCCTTCGATATCGAGCAATCCCGCGGGAATTTCCCATAGGTTTGCTCGCACCGGATGACGATACTGACGTTCAAGAAGTACCTCTTCGTTGCCAGCTTCGCCCCGCAACGCCACGACAGCGACCGCACCTGGGTGCGTGGTGTACTGGCGAAGAACAGGTTCAGCGTCTTCAATCAGACGAACTTCATCCTCTTCAAGCCCGATGACCCGACCATCCCACAGATGACGGTGTTCAATGACCTCGAATTGAGCTGGAGTGTCACCTTCGGCCTTCGCCTGAGAGGCCGCAACTTCACGCAAGGTCATTTCGCCGATTCCTCAACGACATGAGTGTCTTGGTTCGACGAGTAGCGTCCCTTGTGGCGTTCCAGGGCAGCGTGGACGAGGCTCGCGAACAGTGGATGCGGGTTCGTCGGACGCGACTTGAACTCCGGGTGAGCCTGGGTCGCCACGTAGTACGGGTGCATGGAACGATCAAGCTCAACGAACTCAACCAGATCACCCGAGGGCGAAGTACCGGAAATATGCAGGCCCGCCGCTTCAAGGCGATCGCGATAGGCGTTGTTGACCTCGTAGCGGTGACGGTGACGTTCGGTCACCTCGGTCATTCCATACGCCTGAGCAACAATGGAACCTTCGGTGAGTTTTGCAGGGTAAGAGCCAAGGCGCATCGTGCCGCCAAGATCACCTTCGCCGGAAACGATGTCCATCTGGTCAGCCATCGTGGCAACAACCGGATCGGAAGTCTCGGGATCCATCTCCGTCGAAGAAGCGCCAGCCAGACCCAGCATGTTACGCGATGCTTCAATCACCATGCACTGCAAGCCAAGGCAGAGGCCCAGAGTAGGAACGCCGTGTTCACGTGCCCAGCGCAGGGCACCAAGCTTGCCTTCGATGCCTCGTACACCGAAACCACCGGGGACACAGATCGCATCTACACCGGCAAGTTCACGACTGGCACCTTCGGGCGTCTCGCAACCATCGGACGCGACCCAGCGGATATCAACGCGAGCATTGTTTGCAAAGCCACCGTGCTTGATGGCTTCCTGAACCGACAGATACGCATCGTGCAGATCAATGTACTTGCCAACCAGGGCAACCTCAACGCGGTACTTCGGGGAGTGAACCCGCTCGAGCAAGCCATTCCACTCCGTCCAATCAACATCGCGGAACTGCAATCCAAGACGTTGAACCAAGTAGGCATCAAGTCCCTCACGGTGAAGCGTCGGCGGAACCTCGTAAATCGACGACACATCCTTGCACTCGATGACGGCATCGCGGTCAACGTCGCACATCAGCGCGACCTTGCCCTTAATCCCCTCAGGAAGCGGACGATCCGTGCGCAACACAAGAGCATCGGGAGCAATACCGATCGAACGAAGAGCAGCAACAGAGTGCTGCGTCGGCTTCGTCTTCAGTTCGCCGGCAGCTGGCAGGAACGGAATCAGCGAAACGTGAACAAAGGCAACGTTCTCGCGACCAAGATCGGCGCGCACTTGACGTGCAGCTTCGAGGAACGGCTGAGATTCAATATCACCGACGGTGCCACCAATTTCCGTGATGATCACGTCAGGAGTGTTACCTTCGGCATCAGGACGAGCCTGGGAACGCATCATGCGTTTAATTTCATCAGTAATATGCGGGATAACCTGGACGGTATCACCAAGGTATTCACCACGACGCTCCTTCGCGATCACCGTCGAGTAGACCTGACCGGTTGTCGCGTTTGCGTCACCCGAAAGAGCAACATCAAGGAAACGCTCGTAGTGACCAATATCGAGGTCGGTCTCAGCACCATCTTCCGTCACGAAAACTTCACCGTGCTGGAAGGGGTTCATTGTGCCCGGATCGACGTTAATGTACGGATCAAGCTTCTGCATCACAACAGAAAGACCACGAGAACGAAGAAGACGACCAAGACTTGAAGCGGTCAACCCTTTACCCAGTGAACTGACGACACCGCCAGTAACAAAAATCTGCTTGGTTACCATTTGATCTGCGCCCATAGCGCGCGTTGAAGACATCACCATGGGACTCCAGCATAACAAAACGGTGCGTATCACCTCGACTCAGAAGGCCAAGATGATACGCACCGCACAGTTGGAAACGCCACGTGGTGGAAGCGCTAGTGGCTCGCTGTCACGAACGTTGAGGCGAAACGATAGCTCCTATCACGGAAGCTCAGGTATAACCGCAGTGGCGCCATTTTGAACGCCGTATGCGCGAGCAGTTGCGGACGCATCCTTCAGGGAGATGACGGCTGAGATTGCCGACAGCGTCGTGCCAGGCGAATCGATTGACGTGACCTGGGCACCCTGAGTGCGCAGAACCTGTCCCATGGACGAATCCGTCGAAGCATCGGCGACGATAACCGCAGACTTCGGAACAGAAGTAACCGCCTGAGCAAGACCCAACCACGCCTGAGGAGCACGTTCCACAACGCCAGACTGGGAAGAATCTGCAGAGTTCTGAGCTAAAACAGTTGCCGAAGCACGCGGGCCGACGACAACGATGGCTTCTGTTGCTCCGGCCGGATCCGTGGCGATCGACATAATCGGAGTGGAATCGTCAGTCAAAATCTCCTTCACGAGGTCCGTTTCAGAACCCGTAGTCGTCAAGACTGCAACGATGCCGAAGCTGATGATTGCTTCGCCCGATGCAGATGAGGGCAGATTAGACATATGGCTCGAAAGGGGGCTTGAAAGGGTCTCACGGTACTGAGACATTCCAGCGTTATCAAAGTTGTCCGTCAGCGAGACATGGCCGATTACCTCGGCGCCAGCGGCGGACAGGCGATCGCTGACCGTAGTAATGTCTTCAGCCGTAGCTCCGGGCAGACCAATTGTTGTTACCTTCATGCCGGACAGAGTGCCATCAAGCTTGTTCGATGCAATCGCATCAAGACCTGCTGCTTCAGCGCTTGCCAAAGCTTGAGCCTGAGCAAGAGCCTGGGCATCGGCAACGGAAGATGCTGCATTCTTATCTGCAAGAGCCCCAGAGATTCGGGACTGCAACGGACCAGAACCGAGGATGACACCGATCGAAAGCGCCACGAACACTGCGATCAGCGATACCAGGTGGTAACGGAAATTCATCATTTTGTATCTCCTCAGTTGAGGTTCGTCAAAGAGTCAGGGGACAATGGGGTGGACGGGCTCGCAAGCGAAATAATCGATGAGAACAAATCATTGCCCCACGGCGTCGCCCAGAGAGCAACACCGATTCCACCAATCATCACCAACGCCAGTAGCACGATCCAGAAACCTGAGAGTCGTGGGCGGTGGCTGGCGGCAACTGCTCGAGCCTGAACGAGTTCATCCCCGGCAACGAGTCGAGTAAAGAATGAGGGCGACATCGCGGAGCGACCACGGTCAACGAAATCGTCAAGATCGTGGTGACCACCGACGAGAACGATCGACGAGGCGCCCGAATGCTTAGCTACCAGCAGGGCAACGTCTTCGGACGAACCCGACATTTCGACAACGTCGGCGTGCAGACCCATGCGGTTGAGTCGTTCGCTTCCTTGAGCGATACCGTCGTGACCGCGTCGAAGAATCCTACGGCCTGCTCCACGAAGAACCTTATCGCTGATCTGATCCATGTCACCGACAACGATCTGAGGTTTAAACCCGGCAGAACGCGCCAGATCACTACCTCCGTCAACACCGATGATGATCGGAGACGCATCGCCGATCCAACGCTTCAGGTTCTTCAGCTGTTGTTTGGTCTGGGAATCGTCAAGGACGACAACAACGGGCTTTCCTTCGAGGTCTTTCTTAAAGGTCGGAACGCCAACACCTCGTAGGACGCCTCCATCACGATCAAGGAATTCTTCGATCGAGGCTGCGAATGAACCGATCTGCGTTGAAATGAGCTGTCGGCTTTCGACTTCGTCGTTTTCCAAATCGCGCAGGGAAAGCAGACGACCTGTCGATACGACTTCATCGTCGCGAAGAACACGACCATCTTCGATTGTGATGGTGTCACCTTCACGCAGGGACATCACGTCGGGGCCAAGATCATCGATGACGATGATTCCTGCTTCGAGAAGTACACGAGGTCCGCGCACCTGTTGGCGACCTGACGACGAAGGCGCGGCATTAAGGACGGCCTTCGGTTCACGCGACACGAGAGCGTGCGCGCTTTGACGATCAAGGTCAACCTGATCGATTACTGCAATGTCACCGGGTTCCATGCGAGCAGTAATGTTTCGAACACGACTGTCAACGCGTACGATACCCGTGATTTGTGTCGCGCCTGAAGCGGACTGGATTTTTTCGCTACTCATCCCTGTGATTGTGGCACGGCTGAAGTCAGGACTTCGATAGCGTGTCGGCGCGCCGCCGGAGAGTGAGCATCTCCACCCATCATCCGCGTTAATTCAGCCTCTCTGGCTTCACCTTCCACCACGTGCACGTCGGTGAGACCGTCATTCTTCGTCACCACTAGGTGGTGCGAGGCGAAGACAGCGACCTGCGGGAGGTGAGTGACGACAATAACCTGCCGGTTTTGCGCCAGGCGTTTCAAACGGGCACCCACTTCAGTCGCCGTTTGCCCGCCAATTCCCGCATCAACTTCGTCGAAAATGAAGGTCTTCGTGGTGCTCTTTTCACCCAAGACGACTTCGAGTCCCAGCATGATGCGGGACAGCTCGCCACCGGAGGCTCCTTGCCCAAGTGGGCGTGGTGTGGCCGACGAGTGCGGTTGAAGCAGGATAGTGACGTCGTCGAGGCCATGCGACGTAGGTTTTGTCTTTTCAACGATACAAATAAGCTTCGCGTCTGCCATGGCAAGCGCGTGCAGCTCCCCCGTTACTTTTTCCGCCAGCTCACAACCGCATCGGACGCGGGAATCGTGAAGCCGTGAACCGACTTCGAGGACACGCGCTTGAGCTTCCTTCAGTTTCTTTTCGGCGACCTCAGGATTATTTCCACTGGTCACAAGCTCTTCAAGACGCCTACGTGCGCGTTGCGCCCATTCAATGAGGCCAGTCGCATCATCGGCCCGGCCTTCAAGAAGTTTCTTCAGATCAGCGCGTCGCGAATGAACCCATGCAAGACGACTGGGGTCAGCGTCGAGGCTACGAGCGTAGGCTCCCAGGTCATCCCCCAGAGTCTCAACATCGATTGCGATCGATTCTGCCTGTCGTTCAAGAGACGCGAGCGACTCGTCGAGACTGCGCGCGCAAGAAATCTGGTCGCGACTGTGTCGAAGAAGGCTCGAGGCTCCATCTGTATCGTCAGTTCCTCGGATGAAAGCCGTTGCAGTATCAATAAACCGACGGAGGTCTTCCACGCTCATCAGGCGACGCGCTTCAAGTCGTAGCTCTTCGTCCTCACCTTCATGAGGGTCGAAAGCATCAATCGCTTCAAGAGCTGCGCTTAGCGATTCTGTTTCTCGGATACGCTCATCTGCGTTCTTCGTAATGTCGTCGAAAGAACGCTTGGCGTTCACCGCTTCTTTCCAAGCTTTCTCGTATTCGGCCAGCAGATCCTGGTGCGCTTGGTCGCCGTAGGAATCTACGAGGTCACGTTGCGCGTTCGGGTTTTTTAAACGCATTTGTTCGGCCTGCCCGTGCACTGTGATCAGAGGGGCAACCGTCTGGGCAAGCCCCGATGCTGGAACCATTCGCCCACCGACGTGTGCGCGCGAGCGCCCCTGGGCTAGAACGGTACGCGAAACAATCAGCTCCGAATCTTCAACGTCAATTCCCTCTTCGACCAGAGGAGCTATGTGTTGCTCATCCAGAATGAAGACACCATCGACTTGCGCGCGAGATCGTCCTTCGCGCACTAAGGCTGGCTCTGCCCGCGAGCCCAATAGAAGATTGACCGATGTGAGCACCATCGTTTTACCGGCACCCGTCTCGCCGGTAAGGACCGTGAGCCCCTCACCGAAGTCAAGAGTGGCGCGGTCAATCACACCGATCCCGGAGATTTCAATCGTTGAAATCATTTCCCGACCGACCTGTTACGTCCGTTCCTCCAACCGCGGGTCGGAAGATTAAATTTCTGAACCAGACGAGTCGAGAATGGAGTGTCATCAAGACGGACAAGTCTCACCGGCCACTGACCAACCGTTGTGGTCACACTCGAGCCCGGAGGCAAACTGTTCCGTCGTTTGCCATCGCACCATAGTTCTGGCGAGGTCCAGTTTTCACTGAGCACGCCCACTTCAAGCTTGGAAGATGGACCCACGACAAGCGGCCTCGTAAACAATCCATGAGCCGCCAACGGCGCCATCACGATCGCCTCCATATCGGGCCATACAACTGGTCCACCGGCAGAGAAACTATATGCGGTTGAGCCTGTTGGCGTCGCCAAAACAATGCCATCAGCGCCATACGTTGAAACGTCCTGTCCGTCGACTGCCAGCGCAAGATGCACCGGATGGGCAACATCCGTGTGGATAACGACCGCTTCGTTCAACGCCCAGTCAGTAATGACTGTCCCATCGGGTTGGCGAACAACAACGTCCAACGTCATGCGGGTTTCCAGATGGAAATCTTCGTTCGCGATGCGTTGTGCCAGTTCGTCGAAGCCCTGATCGGTTGCCTCAGCGAGAAAGCCCATGTGGCCGAGGTTCACTCCGAGAAGGGGTACATCGCAACGGCGAGCATATTCAGCTGCCGCAAGGATCGTTCCATCGCCACCGAGGGCAAGAAGAAGATCGGCAGAATTTGGGCGTGCTTCTTCGACGACCTCTACGCCAAGAGAGTCGAGCTCGCTCATCATGACCGATGCTGCTGTCTGCGCGTCAGGACGATGCTTATGCCAGACAAGCATGACGCGACGAATCATTGAAGTCCCTTCGAATCTGCGGGGCCAGCGATCACTGCCTCTTTGATACGTGAGCGTAACTCATCAGCATCAATTCCGCCTGAGCCAGATGCGGACATATGGATAAAGTACTCAACGTTCCCAGAAGGCCCCGGAAGAGGCGAAGCTGCGACTGCGCGGACTGTCAGACCGTTGTCGATGGCGCAGAGCGCAACATTTTCGACGGTTTCCACGTGATGGTTCGGGTTGCGAACAACGCCACCGTGGCCGAGACGTTCTTTGCCGATCTCAAACTGCGGCTTCACCATCAGCAGGAAATCAGCGTCATCGGTTGCAACTGCAACGAGAGCCGGGATAACAAGCGTCAGTGAAATAAAGGACATATCGCCAACAACGATCTGTGGCTTCGGATCCAGATCGCCGTCTTTCATCGTGCGTACGTTGGTACGATCCATCACGACAACACGAGGATCTGACTGGAGCTTCCAAGCAAGCTGACCGTAACCAACGTCAACGGCAAACACCTGGCGGGCTCCCCTGCGTAACAACACGTCAGTGAATCCACCGGTTGAAGCGCCGGCGTCCATACACACTGTGTCCGCAATCGTGGGAGCAGTATCGCCCAGAATATCTAGGGCACCGGCCAGTTTATGCGCACCACGAGAGACGTATTCAATCTCTAGTGCCTCGCTGATCACGATCGCCTGTGCAGGATCCATTTGACGTGCGGGCTTCAGAACAATTTCTCCGTCGAGCTTCACACGCTGGTCAGCGATCATTTCTTGGGCGTGGGTACGAGATCGAGCCAATCCCCTGCGCACAAGCTCCGAATCAATTCGACGCAGTTTCACAAGAACTCCGGACCGGATAGACGCGTGCGTAGAACAACGTCGCGTTCTTTCAAACGAACGATCTCGCGTTCAAGTTCTTCGATGCTCACCGTTTCAGACTGGGCATTCTGTCCTGAATTCGTAGCCTGGTGAGCATCATCATTGCGAAGGCTCCGGTTCTGGGGCGGCATCACGCCCGCCCCAGAACCGTCACTGAGATTAGTCATCACTCGCCTTGAGTTTCGCCCGCTTCGTCATCGTCTTCAGTTTCGGCAAGAAGACGTTCGAGTTCTTCTTCGCCGGGAAGGAACGCAGGAGTTTCCAATGCTTCATCAAGTTCATCTGCTTGAACTGCAAGCAGTTCGTCAGAGGAGGTGAAGCCCTCGTCGCTTTCTGCGTCTTCTAAGATTTCAATCGGCGCAACAACGATTCCGGACTCATCGTCGTTCGGAACGACTGTGAGCTTGGGGCAACGCGGGGTCTCTCCGGCGTTTTCGTCAGAGTAATCCCAGCCTGCTGCCGCCATTGCACGGTAGGTGTCGAGCGTAATCGTGTAGATCTCATCCGCGGCCAGTTCAACATCGTCGACGAAAATTCCACCGTGACGTGCTATGCGGACAACCTGAGAGACGCCACAGGTCCAGGAGTTATCCAGGTGGTGCTTAGCGCGCGGATGAGTTTCCTGAAGGCCTCGGATATCGAGGGCAAGGAAGCTGGGGCGCTGGCCGCGAGGAGCCGTCACAATGGCTTGTGCGTCATGAATACCGGTAAGAACATGCATTGCCGGCATGCCTGCGCGAATAGCACCCAGGATGTCGGTTTCAAGGCGGTCGCCAACAGCGATCGGCTTCTCTCCGCCAACCAGCGCAGCAGCACGCTGGTAAATACCCGGTTCCGGCTTGCCCGCTGCAAACGCACGCTTGCCCGTTGCATGTTCAATGGCGGCGACAAGAGAGCCGTTGCCAAGAGCAAAGCCACGTTCCTGTGGAAGAGTTGTGTCAAGGTTCGTTGCGAAGAAGCGCGCACCGCGTTGAATGGCAAATGCGCCTTCCGACATGAGCACCCAGTTCACGTCCTTGTCGAGGCCCTGAACAACGGCAACCGGCTCATCATCAGCGGAATCAACAAGCTCATATCCCGCTTCAGTCAGTGCAACGCGAAGACCGTCGCCACCGATAGCAAAGACCTTCGAACCGTCTTCGATACGTTCCTTCATCAAAGCAATAACATCCATGGCGGAGGTCATCACCATCGACGGATCTGCTTCAAAGTCCATCGTGTTCAGTTTGTCGGCAACCTGGCGAGGGCTACGCATCGCGTTATTCGTAACGAACACGGTCTTCATGCCGGCTTCGCGTGCTTCTTTCACTGCGTCAGCTGCATGTTCGATCGGCTCATCACCATTCCATGCGGTGCCATCGAGATCAAAGAGGGCAACATCGAATTCTTCGACCAGCGGTCTTGACATTGCACGAAGCTGAGTGCGCTTATTGTCAACGTCAGCATCCGCATAGAGCGAAATATCAACGATATCGGGGTCTTCGATTTCTTCAGGAAGTTGGGATTCGAGTTCGTCGGCTTCAACATCGCGTCCAAGTTCGCGCAGACGATCAATCTTGACCTCGTTCAAGCGACGCAGGAGGAAGGGATCCGTGTCTGCGGGCAGTACAGCCAACGCATCATCGACGATGAGCAGACCAACTTCGCTCTGGCCAAGATCGGCGCGAGCGCCGGAAGAAACCAGAATCAGTTCGACTTGCTCAGACAGTTCCATGCCCTTGGTTTCAGTCTGGTCGATGATTTCGACAGCCTTTTCAGGGCGTCCCAGGCCACGTTCACAATCGGCTTCGACTGCACGAAGCGAGTTGTCACCGCGCATACGACGGACGGCGCGGACCTCACGGAGCGCCTCGTCATAGCGACCGGATGCGTATGCGGTCAAGGCACTTGCTTCGCGGACAACGTCGACGCGACCGGCACGCGCAGATGCTGCTGAAGCATGCTTGTAGGCAAGTTCCGGATCAAGGTCAATCAGCTGTCCGGCCATCACGAGGTGGCGGGCAACGATGTCCTTATTCGGGCCGGAAAGTGTAGTAAGTGCGCGCAGTGCTGCGGCATCAAGTTCCTGGGCGGACACACCTGCGGGAATCGTGGGCTCATTCGGATTGGGCGAGACGTACTCGTCAGTGGAAGCGTAGTTTTGGTACTGCTCTTGGTTATGGCTGGGAGGCATGCGATCACCGCGCTGGCGATCGCCACCGCGACGCTCATTGTTACGGTCAAAACCGCCGGAACGGCGGTCATTGTTACGGTCGAAACCACGACCTCGGTTGTCATCACGACGACCATAACCGCCGTCACGCCGATCGTTATCGCGTCGTGCGTATCCGCCTTCACGGCGATCGTTGTTACGGTCGAAACCACGACCACGATTATCATCGCGACGCCCATAACCGCCCTGACGACGATCATCACCACGACGCCCATATCCGCCTTCACGGCGGTCATTGTTACGATCAAAGCTACGACCACGATTGTCATCACGACGACCATAACCGCCGTCACGCCGATCGTTATCACGTCGCGCGTATCCGCCGTCACGCCGATCATTGTTACGATCGAAACCACGACCACGATTATCATCACGACGACCATAACCGCCGTCACGCCGATCGTTATCACGTCGCGCGTATCCGCCTTCACGGCGGTCATCGTCGCGACGGCCGTATCCACCTTCGCGACGGTTGTTGTTTGCGCGGGATTGATTGTGGTCGCTCCACCGTGAGCGACGTTGGAATCCACCACGACCCTTATCAAAACGTGATCCTTGTTCTTCTGCCATGGCTTCTTCCTCTATTCCTGCGCGGTTGCGCTTTTCAAACGTGGGCGTTCTAGCCCTGATAGCTACATTTCTACTTTAAAAAGCATAGCCGGTTCACGGCGATAATCCGCCAGATAACTGCCACATTGTGCGTGAGTCCACTCGTCTACCGCTATGCGTTGCCGAGCTTTGACTGAAGGGCACTTTGTGCACAGTAGTAAACCCCTTGGAGGGGTGCTCCAAGGGGTTTACGTGAGTTAAAATTGCGGCGGTGTCCTACTCTCCCACACTCTGTCGGGTGCAGTACCATTGGCGTTTGTGGGCTTAGCTTCCGGGTTCG